>DATANW010000128.1:0-5043 GCA_036266055.1 Pyrinomonadaceae bacterium
CGCGCTCGTTGTACTCGATCATGATCTCGCGCCCTTTGTCCGCCGGTTTAGTAAAGAAGGTAACCCAGGCAAAAGGCTCGTTTGGAAGTGCGGCGAGCCTTGTGCTGTGTGATGCGTAGTCGATCAAAACCGCGTTAGCTATCTCGGCGAGGCAAATTGTTATGTGGTCCATCGATCCGCCTCGCGTGCCGATAAACCATTCGGCTGTGGCGGAGTCCGCTGCCAACTCTGCAGCAGTCCAGGAGATTCCATTTACGTTTCTGATTGCGGCTCCGCCGAGCACGACGAGGGCTGATGATGATGAGGCGCCGCCGCCCGGCGGTATATTGGAATCCAGCACGAGGTCGAACCCGCTTTGGATCCGCTTACCAAACTTGCCGCGCGCGAAAGTCACTCCGGCATTCAGATAGTTTTGCCAATGAGGCGTCGGGGTGCCGTAAGTAAACAGGAAATCCAGCCATTCAGCTTCGATGTCACCGGTAAGTTCGCGGACATCGAGAATTGAAAATGAGGAAGGTCCGAATTTCGGCGAAGATGAGACGCACCGCACTACAGGTTCAGGCGATTTCCGGTACAGCATCCACGCGTCGCGTTCATGGCTGCCGAAGGTCAGTGACGCAGTTGGGAGGTACGACACGTAATCGATGTGTTCACCGAGGACACCCATGCGCGCGGGCGCGCGCAAAAGCGAGACCGGTCCATCGCCATAGTGTTCAAGGAACAGGTTGCCGAGGTTCCTGAGCCGAGCCGCTCTTCGCTCAAGCTCAGCGTCCCCTGCATTCATGAGGTTGCTTAGCGTCAATATGATGTCAGACAGAATCATTTCCTTGCCAGCTTAGGTGGCGGATGCTATAAACCGCGAATGAAAGGGTTAGTTCACGTTGCGGACAAACAATACCTTAACCCAGCCGAGTTTGGAAACTTCAATTTTATGACTCTACGAAGACGAGACTTGATCAAGACCATTGCCGCCGCTGGTGTCGGTGCGCTCGGTTCGGTGATGCCCGACCGCGCTCACGCGCAAACAAGACGCGACCACGCCAACCCCGTTCAGCCACTCGCGCTAAAAGACTACGAGCCCAAGAGCATGCTGCACGTCACCGAAACGCACGTTCCTCGTTCACGCTTTCCGAACATCGATTTTCACACGCATCTCTCGTGGATCAATCGCAAGGGCCAGACGGATGTGGTTCGTCACAACGCAACCATCGAGGAGACCTTGCGAGTGATGGACGCGAAGAACATCCGCATCATGGTTAACCTCACCGGCGGTTACGGCGCGGCGCTCGAAGAAACAGTGCGCCACTGGCACCAACCTCATCCCGATCGCTTTATCGTCTTCACCGAGCCGTGGTACGCAAAGATCAAGGAGGCGAATTATTCGCGGTTTCAGGCGGAACAGCTCGAAGCTGCGAAAAAGACTGGCGCGCGAGGTTTGAAGATCCTCAAGACCCTCGGTCTTTATCTGCGTGAAAATATAACCACGGGTCCGCTCGTGAAAGTCGACGACAAGCGATTCGACGAGATGTGGGAAGCGGCAGGCGCACTCAATCTGCCGGTCGCCATACACGTGTCAGATCCGGAAGCGTTTTTCCTGCCGACCGATCGCTTCAACGAGCGTTACGAAGAGCTCAGCGCGCATCCCGATTGGTCATTTCACGGAAAAGACTATCCGAGTAACGCCGAGCTTCAGGAAGCGCGCAATCGCGTGATGCAACGTCACCCGCGCACAAAATTCGTTTGCCTGCACACGGCGGATTCGGAGAACCTGCCTTTTGTTTCAGAGTGTCTCGATCGTTATCCGAACATGTACGTCGATATTGCTGCGCGCATCGGCGAGCTCGGCCGGCAGCCACGCATGACGCGGAAGTTTTTCGATAAGTATCAGGACCGGATCCTGTTTGCGACAGACGCGACGCCTCACGGAGATGAAACTCCGCAGCAGATCTTCGGTAACGAGTTGTACGAGATCTACTACCGTTTTCTCGAGACGGAGGATGAATATTTCGACTACGCTCCGGCGCGAATTCCGCCGCAGGGGCGCTGGCGTATTTACGGAATCGGCTTGCCCGACCAGATTTTGAAAAAGGTTTACTTCGAGAATGCGGCCCGGCTCCTGGGCTTATGAGCGATGCGGAAAAATTCACGACGACGCTTTCTGAAGAACGGGTTGATGGCGCTTGGGGCTCTGCCGCTGGTGCGTCATAGCACGTGGGCAGCTACGGAGTCTGTAGCCGTCACACTCGAAGGACGCGCTGATAATCTCGGTGATGAGGTCGTCAGTTTTGGCCTGCCATTGCCGTTTGGTTTGTTGCACGATTCGACGAAGGTCAGAATCGTTGACGAACGGGGCGCGGAAGTGCGGGCCGCTGTTAGATCTCTCGAGCCGTGGCGTACCGGCGGACGAGACGGCTCGATACGATCATTATTAATCCAATTCAGACTCAGCTTTTCGAAACAGAAAACTCAACGCGTCGTCGTTCGCTTCAACGCACGACGAAGTTACAGCGAAGCGACATTCGTCCCCGTTTCGCAGACACTGATTGATGAGAGTGGGCTGAAAGGTCCTCGGGTCGCGGCCATTCTGCCTGCCGATTGGTTGTGCGCGTCGGGCGTCGTTGGTCCACAAGTGCCGGCGACGCAGTCAGGCGAGTATTCCAGCTACGATCGTTTCGTGGAAAAGAACTTTCCCGGTTCGCTCGCTTACCTCGACAGCAAGGTCTACAGCGAATGGTTATTTGATCGAACTACCTGTTATTACAAGATGTACGTGCGCACGGGTGACAGCAAATATCTTCTTGCGGCCTGGCACGCCGCGAACTTCGTTCGCGAACATACGAAGCTCGATGGTCCGGACGCCGGTATCTTCACGTTGAAAGGACCTGATCTGAAGTACGTCTATCCCCGGGCGATGCATGTTCATTACCTGCTGACCGGAGACGATCGCGCGCTCGCGTGCGGCAAACTGATGGCTGAGTACTGCTTCAATCATCAAAACCCGATTTATCGTCCTGACTTGATCAAGCCGGTTCCCCTCAACGTCGATCCGGAGCGCGGCCGAAACTTCTGGACGCTTCGTCATCAGGGTTATGGACTGCTCGGTATCCTGCACGGCTGGGAAATGACCGGCGATAAGAAGTATTGGAGCAAGGCCCGTCAGTGTGTCGACGCGTATTACAAACACCAGCAGCAACCACCCGATGGACGCCCACCCGACGGATCTTTGCGTCAGAACTGGGAGCTGTATGATCCGAACGAAGCGACTTTTCCCGGTGCGACTTCGGCGTGGATGATGGCGTTATTGCTCGATCCTTTGTTTCATTACTGGACGCTGACGAACGATCGCCGAGTAGCTGAGATCGTCGTGAAATGGTGTGATTTTCTCGATCGACAGGGTATCGTGCCCGACGGATCGAAGGCTTACTACGTGATTAACTGTTTCGCCGCGGATGATCCGAAAGCTTCGCGGGGTGAGCTCGGGCCGGACATGGAGATGCACAACAGCGAAATGGCTTACACGTTTGCGCTCGGATTGTTCTTCACGAACGATACGCAGCGCAAACAGATTTACCGGCAACGTTTGCAACGCTTTCTGGCCCTGGCTGTTCAGCTCAGCATGAATCGTCCCGCGCGCGCTTTCAACTGGGCGTTTCAATTCACGAGCCAGCTCATCTATTTCGCACAGCACCAGGGCCAGGGCATCAGCCGGACAAGAGCCTGAACACACTCACCGAACGGGAACGACTATGATTGCTCAACGAAGATTCGCGATTACGCTGCGGTTACTCGCTGTCATCTTCCTGCTGCAAACAGCCGCCGCTGCGCAGACGCTGTATCGAGTCACGATTCAGCAGGGCGTGAGCGTGAAGATGCGGGATGGCGTGTCGCTCGTGGCAGACGTTTATCGTCCGGTGAGTGACGAGAAGTTTCCGGTGCTGCTCGAACGCACACCCTACAACCGAACAAACGAAGCCGGGACGGCAAACACGCTCGCCGCGCACGGTTACATCGTCGTGCTCCAGGACACGCGCGGACGATACGCTTCCGGCGGAGAGTTTTATCCGTTTCGTAACGAGAGTGCAGACGGCTTCGACACCGTGGAATGGGCAGCACAGTTGGACCAGTCGAACGGCAAGGTCGGAATGTTCGGCGGCTCTTATGTCGGAGCGACGCAGATGTTGGCGGCGATGGCCGTGCCGCCACATCTCGTCGCGATCTTTCCTTACGTCACTGCGTCAGAGTATTACGACGGTTGGACTTATCAAAGCGGCGCGCTGATGCAGTGGTTCAGCAACTCGTGGACGTCGGGTCTTGTCATCGACACACTGCGACGGCAGACGGAAGGCGCCCAGGCGCCAAAGGAATGGGTCAAGAACCTGCCGCTCCAGGATTATGCGCTTCTCAAGACGCCGCAGCCGTCAGCACTCGCGCCGTATTTTCGCGACTGGTTGACGCATGAGCGAGACGACGCGTACTGGCAGCAGTGGCGCGTCTCCGACAACTACCCGCGAATGACGATTATGGGTTTGCATGGTGGCGGCTGGCACGATCTGTTTCTCAAGGGTTCGATCAAAAACTACACCGGACTACGCGAGCAAGCCGCCACCGCCGAGGCTCGTGCCGGCCAACGATTGATCGTGGGCCCGTGGGCTCACGCGCCGACCTCACGCGAGGGAAAGATCGGCGACGTCGTGTTTGGTAAAGCGGCCGTCATCGATCTCACAGCGACCGCGCTGAAGTGGTTCGACTATTCGCTCAAGGGAATGAATAACGAGTATTCGAGTGGCGCGCCGGTTCGTCTCTTCATCATGGGCGACAACGCCTGGCGCGATGAACAGGAGTTTCCGCTCGCCCGCACTCGCTACACAAAGTACTACCTCCATTCAACCAAAGGCGCGAACAGCGTTGCCGGTGATGGAGTATTGAGCATCAAGACGCCCGCCGCGGAAAAAGCCGACGAGTTTGATTACGATCCGTCGAATCCCGTTCCGACCATCGGCGGCCGGCTGTGTTGCGGCCAGGCGATGCCGCCCGGTCCTGCTG
>DATANW010000129.1:0-11717 GCA_036266055.1 Pyrinomonadaceae bacterium
CAATCGCACCAAAGTGAAGGTGGCGAAGAACAAGGTCGCGCCGCCGTTCCGTGAGTGTGAGTTCGACATCATGTACGGCGAAGGCATTTCCCGCGAGGGCGATCTGCTCGATCTGGCGGTCGTGCAACGCGTCGTGGAAAAGAGTGGCGCGTGGTTCTCTTTCAAAGGTGAACGGCTGGGCCAGGGACGCGAGAACGCCAAGACGGCGTTGAAGGAAAATCCGGAGGTGCTGAAGCGGATCGATAAAGAAGTGAAGCTGAAGCTCGGCATTCCGGTGCGCGAACCTGACGCCAAAGCCGCGACCGCCGCTGATAAGAAGTAGACGACACGTGTAAAATCCGTGTCATCGTGAGTTCTATAGTCATAAAAAACGGCTCGCTCGTGACGATGGACGCCTCAAACTCCATCGTCGAGGGCGAGCTGTTGATTGTTGACGGTAAGATCGCGTCGGTTGGGGGCAGCGGTCATTCGGCCGATGTGCGTATCGATGCAAGCGACTATGCCGTCATACCCGGTTTTGTCCAGACTCACATTCATCTCTGTCAGACAATCTTTCGCGGCGCTGCTGATGACCTGGCGCTGATCGACTGGTTGAAGAAGCGGGTCTGGCCCATGGAAGCCGCGCACTCCGCCGCATCCATTCGAGCGTCAGCGCGACTCGGTATCGCCGAAATGATCAAAGGTGGAACTACCTGCGCGCTCACAATGGAAACCGTTAATCATACGGCGGAAGTTTTTAAGGTCGTCGAAGAGACCGGATTCCGCGCTACAGTCGGCAAGTGCATGATGGACAAAGGCGATGAAGTGCCCGCCGCTTTGCACGAGCAGACGACGGCGTCGATCGAGGAATCTCTCGCTTTACTCGACGCGTGGCATGGAAAGGCTGACGGCCGAATTCGCTATTGCTTTGCGCCGCGCTTCGCGGTCAGTTGCACTCGCGAGTTGCTGGAGAAGGTTGCGGCCCTGGCGCGTGAGCGTGGCGTCATGGTCCACACGCACGCCTCGGAAAACACCACTGAGTGCGAGATGGTCGAGAGTGAAACTGGTCTGCGAAACGTCGCGTATCTCGACAGTCTCGGCTTGACGGGATCTCACGTCGCACTGGCCCACTGCGTTCATCTCAACGACGACGAGATCGACACGCTCGAGCAGACGAGGACCAACGTCGTTCATTGTCCGTCTTCGAATCTAAAGCTTGGTTCGGGCATTGCCCCTATTGCAAAACTATTGGAGCGTGACATCTCTGTCTCGCTTGGAGCTGATGGCGCAGCCTGCAATAACCGGCTCGACATGTTTACCGAAATGCGCACGGCGGCGCTGTTGCAGAAGGCGCTGCACGGACCCGAAGTGTTGAGAGCTGATCGCGTGCTGCGAATGGCCACGATCGACGGCGCGAAAGCAATGGGTCTGGATGGCGCGATTGGCAGCCTCGAGGCAGGGAAGCGCGCCGACGTCGCGATCGTGCGGACGAGTGGGCTGCATTCGACTCCCGTAGCCGAGGTCGTCTCCTCCCTGGTTTACTCGGCGCAGGCGAGCGACGTCGAAACTGTGATCATCGATGGTCAGTTGGTGATGCACGACCGGAAGTTGTTGACGATTGATGAAGTCGAAACGGTGAAAACTGCGAATTCGGAAGCTAGAGAGCTGGTAAAGAGGGCCTAAAAATAGCTGTGCCAGCTCGAAGGTAGCGACTGCGGGGGGCGCGATCGGCGGCCGAGCTGGCACTGGCGGGCACTATCAATTTTGAATTGGATGGCCGTCTTTTGAACCTAGCTGACGTTTGGGCATCAGCGCCACCCGCAACGTCCCGAATTATACACCCCGCAAGGAATCAGTCAACGACTTTTTGTGACTAATCCGACAAAAAGGCCGCCACATCGTCGTCACAAAATGGCGGTGTCGTGAAGTTGACAGGCATTTGCGCGAGTCCCTATACTACGCCTCTTTTTGCTCTCTCTGGCCAGGTAGCTCAGTTGGTAGAGCGCGGCCCTGAAAAGGCCGGCGTCGGCGGTTCGATTCCGTCCCTGGCCACCAATACTTTCAATAACTTAGCCTCACTTAAAAATCGTAAGATTTTCTCGCGCGCACAATACGCGCACCTTCAGTTTTCGCAATTTCACTTTTGGCGCCGCTCGTTCAAGCAAATCTCCACGGCGTAGAAGTTACCCGCATTGTTGACCACCACATCTATGTGCCCAAACCCATCGACAGCAGCTTTGACCGCAGACTCAGCGTCGGAAGGGTTGGTTACATCTAACTTCACGACCAAAAGATTCTCGGATGGTCCAACCGCTTGGACCAGACTATCCGTATTGCGACCTGTGGCGACAACCTTGTAACCAGCGTCCAAAGCCGCCCTGGCGATGTCGGTGCCCACACCACGGCCGCCGCCTGTGATAAACCAAACCTTACTCATAAATTCACTCCCTTTAGTCCCCCGGGAAACTTGGGATAGTTCGACGCTACCCGTTCCACACCCGGTACCGACACTTTTGGATCGATCCAGCGTTCAACCTAGGGGTGCAGGGAATCGCGAAGCGCGTACAAAACGCGTACATCGAAGACCCTTAAACTGTCCAAATCATCCTACGCCACCCTAAAGTGCCCAGGATATAAGCTCTTTATCCTCAGCGAAACATGAGGCATCAAACTTGCACGTTCGCGGCACGGCTCCAAATCAACGCCCGAACTGATTCACATGAGTCGCCGGACAAGGGGGATAAATGGAAAATAATACATTGCTTGCAAACGTGCCTGTAGATTTGATGTACCAGGCTCTGGAGACAGAAAAAGGCGGAGTCCAGATATACACCACCGCCCTACGCCTCGCTATTAACAAGGACCTGAGGGAAGAGTGGAATAAGTACCTGGAGCAGACGAAGAACCACGTACAAGTGCTTTCGAACATTCTTAAACGCCTCGGCTTGGATCCAAATGTTGAAACTCCGGGTCGCAAAGTCGTTCGTTACCTGGGCACTTCCCTGGTAAAGACGATGGAACTGGCTTCAAGATGCGCTGATCCTCAAGCTGCGCAAATTGTGGCGGCAGAATGTGTCGTGCTGGCGGAAACGAAAGACCATCTCAATTGGGAGTTGCTCGGTGAGTTATCAAAGAAAGCGACGGCCGAACAGTCTGCACTCTTAACGCCTGCGTATGAGCAGGTCGAAGCTGAGGAGGATGAACATCTTTATCACACGGCCGGTTGGACGCGTGAGCTATGGATTCAAGCTTTGGGAATGCCTGCGGTGCTACCTCCGCCCGAGGAAACAAGGAAAGTTGATACTGCAATTGAAGCTGCCCAGGCCAGGAAGTCCAGAACCGCGAATGGGAAAGTTAAAAAGGCGAGCGCAAGATAAGAACAAGGAGAAGTAATGATCAAGGGGAAAACTGAAGGGAAAACTCCCGGAACTAACGTCCGGAATAAACACGACATTCCGGATTCGCCGCCAAACAGCGGCTACGGTGATAACGACAGTAAGCTTGACGACCTTGCCGGGAATACCGAAGACGCTGCCGGCGAATTCCTCACTACCAATCAAGGTGTTCGCGTAAACGATAATCAGAACTCGCTCAAGGCAGGCAATCGTGGTCCAACGCTATTAGAGGATTTCATTCTTCGCGAAAAGATCACGCACTTCGATCACGAACGCATTCCCGAACGCGTCGTGCATGCACGCGGCTCAGCCGCGCATGGCTATTTTCAGGTATATGAATCAATGGCCCAGTACACGAAGGCGGATTTCCTCCAGGACCCGTCGGTCAAGACTCCTGTTTTCGTGCGCTTCTCTACAGTCGCAGGCTCTCGAGGTTCAACCGACCTTGCACGCGACGTACGCGGCTTCGCCGTGAAGTTCTACACGCAAGCAGGAAACTACGATCTGGTGGGCAATAACATTCCGGTCTTTTTTATTCAGGACGCGATCAAGTTTCCTGATCTTGTCCATGCAGTAAAACCGGAACCGCATAACGAAATACCGCAGGCCGCGTCGGCTCACGATACCTTCTGGGACTTCATCTCGTTAATGCCTGAATCAATGCACATGATTATGTGGGTGATGTCAGATCGCGCGATCCCCAGAAGCCTGCGAATGATGGAAGGTTTCGGCGTTCATACTTTCCGGTTCATTAACGATAAGGGAAAGGCGCGTTTCGTGAAGTTCCATTGGAAACCGTTGCTCGGTTTGCACGCGGTGCTTTGGGATGAAGCGCAAAAGATTTCCGGTAAGGATCCTGACTTTCACCGCCGCGACCTGTGGGAAGCGATTGAGAATGGCGACTTTCCGGAGTGGGAACTGGGGGTTCAGATCGTGGAGGAGAAAGATGAATTCAGTTTTGACTTCGACCTGCTCGATCCCACGAAGGTCATTCCGGAAGAGATCGTACCTGTGCGTCGTATCGGCAAGATGACTCTGAATCGGAACCCTGACAACTTCTTTGCGGAAACTGAACAGGTAGCTTTTCACCTCGGCAATATTGTGCCGGGAATTGATTTTACGAACGACCCGCTGTTACAGGGCCGTCTCTTCTCATACCTCGACACCCAGCTGATTCGTTTGGGCGGACCAAACTTTCATGAAATCCCGATCAACCGGCCCATCGCTCCGCTGCACAACAACCAGCGCGATGGCTACATGCGACAAACAGTCAATCGGGGTCAGACAAGTTATGAACCGAACAGCCTCAGAGGTGGCTGTCCGTTCCAGGCTGGATCCGACATGAGTGGTTTCGCGAGTTATGCCGAAAGGATCGATGCGGGGAAAATTCGCGAGCGTAGTCCCAGCTTTCACGATCACTTTAGTCAGGCTGCGCTTTTCTTTAAGAGCCAGTCTGAAACTGAACAGAATCACATCGTCAAGGCTTTACGTTTCGAGTTGGGCAAAGTGGAAACAGTTCCGATACGAGAGCGAATGTTGTTTCTGTTGGCCCAGGTCGACAAAGGGCTGGCTAACAGAGTAGCCGAAGGACTCGGCGCGGCCATTCCCGCCAAGCTGGAGAAGCCGGTAAACATGAGCGTTCCCGGCGATGTTGATCCAAAGAAGGTCCAACCCAAGCGTGCGGTTCAGGACATGGATGTCTCTCCCGCGTTGAGAATGATCGACAATCCTAATTTTCCGAATGAGACGATCAAGACTCGCAAGATTGCTTTTCTCGTGGCGGACGGATTCGATGACACGGCTCTCCTGGATATGAAGCAGAAGTTGATGACTGCCGGCGCCGTGGTCATGACTGTTGCTCCGCGCCTCGGAGTTTTGACAGGAGCTAATGGTACGGTCGTCAAAGCCGACTTTAGCTTTCTTACTGGCTCGTCAGTTTTGTTCGATGCTTTCTATGTTCCTGACGGAGAAGCCAGCGTTGCATCGCTCAAAGACGAACCTGAGGTCGCTAACTTTTTGAACGAGGCTTACAAGCACTGCAAGACGATCGCTGCCGGCGGCGCCGGCGTCGAACTTCTTGCCTCTGCCGGCATCGTCACTGCTGCTGATGAGATTTCTCGAACCGACAAACTTGAATTTCGACCGGGACTCGTCGCCAGTCGCGAGGGTTACCTCCCAGGCCTTGGGGATCAATTCGTTAAATCGATCGCCCGACATCGTCATTGGGACCGCGAGCCTGCGTCATGAAGAAAGGAACATCATCGGTTCGTACCACTAGAACCCGTAACGGGAATCGGCCGGCTGGTCCATCTGCCGAACAGTTGACAGAGCAGAATGTCGAAACCGTAACGAGACTCGAAGAAGCGGCAAGAGAACAGCGGAGGCCCACAGATCGCCTGGCCGGGAAGATCGCGAGTTTCTGCGGTAGCATGACGTTTGTGTGGGTGCATGTTGTCTGGTTCGGGGGTTGGATTCTCTTCAATTTGATTCCGGGCACACCGCATGTCGATCCTTTTCCTTTTACTTTCCTGACGCTCATCGTTTCACTGGAAGCAATCTTTCTCTCTACTTTTATTCTCATCAGTCAAAATCTTGACAGTCGGATTGCCGAAAGACGCAGCCACCTGGACCTTCAACTAAACCTGCTGAGCGAACAGGAAAACACAAAGATGATCGTCATGTTGCACGCCATCGCTGAAAAAGTGGGTGCCGATTTGACTCAGGATCCTCACTTAAAAGCATTAAGTGAGGAGACGCAGCCGGAAAGACTGATCGAACAAATCGAAGCGCGGGAAAACAAATAAGCTGGAGGTAACAATGAAATAGGTTGGCATTATCACACTACTTCTTCTCCTCTCGTCAGGGTGCGTAGTCGCGGGAGGTTATAGCAGCGGAGGCGGATGGTTTATCTGGCCGGGAACGATCGGATTTCTTCTGGTTGTTGCGGTTCTGTTTCTTCTTTTCAGGCGACGCTAAAAGAACAGCTTCCTTAATCTCAATAGTTAATCGCTCGGCTCCAAAGTTGCACAAGTGAAAATGCGCGCTAAACGCAGTGACGTAGAAATCTACAGATTCATTCACTTAACAGCAATCAAATGGTCAAAGGGAGAAACATGGCAGAAACATCAGCATCAAGAACAGCACAGTCAGGCTTGGTTACCGGACTATTCCCAGACAGGGAGAGCGCGGAGCGCGCATACGGTTCCATGGTCGAGCGAGGCTACGGACAAGATGACGTCAACCTCGTTATGTCGGACGAAACACGAAAGAAACATTTTGCAGTAGACGGTCGTGAAACTGAACTCGGCAGTAAGGCACTGGAAGGTGCTGGCACAGGCGCGGCGATCGGTGGCGTGGTTGGGGCGACGTTGGCCGCAATTGCAGCAATCGGAACCACGTTAGCTTTACCAGGACTCGGGCTACTGGTTGCTGGTCCAATTGCAGCAGCGTTAGCCGGAGCCGGCGCAGGCGGCGCCACCGGTGGTTTGATTGGAGCACTCATCGGTGCCGGGATACCGGAGGAACGCGTCAAGAAATACGAAGAAGGAATCAAGAAGGGCGGAATCATGATGGGCGTAACACCGCGTAATCCTGAAGACGCCGCTTACTTCGAGGAAGATTGGAAGAAAAATCGCGGCGAAGAAGTTTATCGCTAAACAAGCGCCTCGAAGGAAGGAATAGGATGAAGCGAACTTTAGTCGTTATGTGTCTGCTTGCGGTGGTTGGTCTGGGAGGTTGCAATAGCACCACTTCCAACAGCAACTCCGCGCAGGTCAATTCGAACTTGAACTCGAACACTGCACCATCGAATGTGGGTGTAGTGCAAAACAACAATGGGAATCAGAACACTTCAGGTGTTCGTCCCATAAACTCGAACAACGCGAATCACAGTCCGAACAGCAACGCATCACCCGGCCACCGAAATAACTAGCTGACGCGTCAAATTATTTGCTGGGAAGACCAGGGCAGAAGGCGAAAGCCTTTTGCCTTTTCTATTATTTGAAGGAGAAAACTGAGACGTTTCCGCTGATATGTTCGCCGCTGACGGCACGATTGAAGATCCGGTCGTCTTGATCATCAACGGCGAAGGAAAAATTCAAAAGGACAGGGAGTACTTTGACCTGGCGTACTTTCAGTCGCAATTGCAGCAATGAACGTGCGGCACTTGCCGTTGCGAAGGGTGGGCCACAACGCACGCAAGCTGGAGTGCGTGACGGTGGCCCACTCCTAGTACAGTTTCGGCGAATCGGATTTCGCGAGCTTCTGAAGAATCGCTTCTACCGTTTGTCCCGAGGCGTCTTTCAGATGGCTGATTACAGTTGAAATCCCGTCGCTTACCTCAGGCGTCTTCGTTCGCGATTGCAATGCTTCAAGGAACTCGATACCGCTCTCTACGTCTTTGTCGGTGACGGTGGTTTTTTCTCTTTGGGCTGCGAGCTCCTGCACCCGTGGTAACAAACTCATCGCTCGCTCGGTAAGTGTCCTGTCGGAAAGCACGATCGCCAGCAGCTCAACCTGGATGTTGTCGACGAACTCGATCCAACCACGGCCGAGTTCGGTAGGTTCCAACAGTTCGTCGCGAGCGGCACTTATTGGTTCAACAGACTGGCCCAGAATCGTCGTGCCTATAAACTCGATCGCACAAACACTCTGATTGATCAACTCGACGAGTCCCGCCTTGGTGTCGTCCTTGATCGGATCCGGGTTGGCCGGCTGAAACGACTCGAGAGTCCTTCCAAATCCCAGGTCTGGACCAGTTTCAAACGCAAACGCGAACGTTTTTCGCAGAGCGGGATTGGCGATGTGCCGGCTGTACACGTAGTCCGATGTAGTTCCGGTAGTGGGGCCTCCGTAAACCTGAAAGATGGTCTTCAACACATAGTTCTCACCGCGCACGGCGCTGATCTTGTTTTTGACTCGAGTTGCGACCGTCTCGTATTTCGTCTTGTCCGACGTCGACATAAACTCCTGATGCGAAGGCGGGTCCAGCGGTCGACAAAAACCCATCAGCAGGGTCGTGAAGTTTGGCAGCGGTTGGGTTGTTTGCGTCGGCGCGTGTCCCCACGGAAAGAGCACGAACCCGCTGAAAGAATGGACGTCACAGAAAACATCTATTCGATGCGTGTCGCAAAGCAAGTGAATATTGTTTGCCTCAGGCTCGGAAAACGGCAGGCTGCCGACAAATCCTTGCGTAGTCGAGCAGGGATCGCAAACGGTGGTTGGCCCGACAACACGCCACATGAAGTCGCAATTGCGATTGGGATCAACGCCGTCGCACGTCGTACCGGCATTGTCGCGCAGGTTCATTCTCCATAACTTATCGCCGTTCATTACACGGTTGCGACCATCGGGATTAGCGCAAGGCAACATCCAGATATCGAGCGTCTCCATCATGATCCGGACATCGGTGCTAGACCATGAGGCGCCGCCGTATGCCAGGCCATTTGAACTCTTATATGCGGCCACGAGATCCGTGGCGAGCTCGACGATCGCGTCCGGGTTCATCAATTCGCGAGCATGCATACCACCAACGATCAGAATCCCGCGGCGATTTGTGCCGCCGCCGGCGCGCAGACGCAGAGCGCGGATTTGCCGGTTCTGAACAGAATTATTCAGGAAAATCCGCGTGCAGAGCTCGGGTGCGCTGTCGACTAGAGAATCGATGACGGCGTTGAGTTGTTCGATACTGCGATACATCAGTTGTCAGGTTCGATAAAAGGTTTCGGACCCGGGTTCGCTTTGATGGTACTTATCTTCTCGTTGAGCCAGCTCTTGAACGCCTCGTCTGTGGTGATCAATGAGGGATCTAGCGGTCCGTAAGGATGCGCGCGATAAAGACGAACTTCGAGTCCGCGGTCGAGCAGTCGTACTAAATCCGCGACGGTGATGAAAGCGCGAACTCGTCCCTCGGCGTCGGGACCGCGATCGACGTCGAGGTCATTCGCCCAATTGTCTGTTTCCGCATTGCGACCAGGGTAGATCGTCGCTTCGAATCGCGTCTTGAGTAACGCGTCGTTACGATCGTGCTGCTCCACGCTCGCAGCGGTCTTCTTCGATCGTTTCATCTTCTTGAGGCCCTGATTATTACTACGGACGGCCGATTAGTCAATGAAAACGCGCCGCTGCTATTGTGAACCTTCAACACTTATGCAAGGATCACGCATCCATTTCGGTCATCCCATCGACACCAGAAGGACCGTTCATGAAAATTGCGCTCATATTCTTGGTGTTCTTCTCCGCGTTTGTTACCCAGGAAACACAGAAACCAGTTCCGCTGAAACTAACTCTCAAGGTCAGCGAGTCGCGTTACTGTATCGGCGATGACGAGATCGATGGACTCCAACTCAAGATGCGTTTTGTTTACCAGAACCGAACAACTGGCCCGGTCATCCTTTACAAACACTCCGCCACGCCGTCGCGCGTGATGGTCGCAACTTCCATTGCCGACGCAGTCGCCCAGCGATACGAACTCGATTTCGCACTGACCTGGTACAGCGAAAAAGGCAGCGACGATGCCGGCACTTGTTACAAGGAGTCCACGCCGAGTAACTGCTTCGTTTTGATTGCGCCCGGCAGTTCGTATGAAGCCGACGGCGAGGTACGCGTGTTGGCTGTACGTGACGATGCGAAGGACGTTCCCGGCGCGGTGAAGTCAGGAGAGCACGTGTTACAGCTTGTAATTCCAACCTGGGAACAGTCTGCAAAACTGGGCCAGGAAGTCGCCAGTCGCTGGCGTTCTCACGGAAGCCTCTGGTACCAGCCGCTCACTTCCGAGCCACTCACTTTCACGATCGACAAAGAACGAAAAGTGGTCGAGTGTAACTGACCGGGGCGCGATTGTATTAGGTTAGCGGCCGACCACTCGCAACGTCGTCGTCAGCGCAGCGGTTGAATCTGCGCCGGCCCACAAATCAAAAACTGCGGGTTCCTGCACCCACGCTTTCGCCGCGCTACTCCAGTACGTCAGTTCCGCTTTACCCAACGTGAAACGAACAGTTTTCGTTTGCCCTGGTCCAAGCGTGATGCGCTCGAAGCCTTTGAGCTCGCGAACTGGTCGTGATGCGCTACCGTAGCGCTGGTGTATGTAGAGCTGCGCGACCTCGTCAGCAGCGCGTGGTCCTGTGTTCTCCACGTCCACCATCACTTCGACACTTTCGCCGAGTCGCATTTCCGACTTGCTCACGCGCAGGTTAGAAAACTTAAACGTCGAATAGCTTAGTCCATAGCCGAACGGATAAAGAGGCGACGTGGGGATGTCCCAGTAGCGCGAGGTGAAGCCCTTTGCGTTGTCTGGCTTTTGGGTAGTGTGGTGTGCGTAATAGATCGGAATCTGACCGGCGTTGCGTGGCCACGTTACGGGAAGTTTCCCGCCGGGAGTCGCATCGCCGTAGAGAACGTCGGCAATTGCGTTTCCACCCTCGCTGCCCGGATGCCACGCCTCGAGGATTGCGGAAACGTTCGATGCAGCCCACGAGATGTCCAGCGGACGTCCGTTGATGAGCACGAGCACCACCGGTTTCCCGAGAGCGGAGACGGCTTTGAGCAGCTCGAGTTGCCGGCCCGGCAGATCGAGCGTCGATTGCGACGCCGCCTCGCCGCTCATCTCTTCATATTCACCAAGCACCATAACCACCACGTCAGACGAACGCGCGAGCGATAACGCCTTGTCAAACTCTTCTCGCTTCTGCATTTCGTTCCACGGCGCCGGCCGCGGTGCGGTGAAGACGTCAAAGATCGACGGGTAACCACGAGCAATGTCTGCGCCTTGCGCATACTCGACTTTTACCGCGGGCCCGACTTTTGCGCGAATCCCTTCTAACACGGTGACTGCACTCTTCACGTCATCTGCGAGACTCCACGGGCCTCTCATGTCCCGTTTGGAGTCTGCTAACGGACCAATTACCGCAACGGATGAAACCTTTGGATCGCCTTTCACGAGCGGAAGCACGTTGCCTTCGTTGCGTAGCAGCACCATCGAACGTTGAGCGGCCGTACGCGCGAGTCGCCGGTGCTCCGGATTGTTGTGAATCGTCGTTATGCGCGATTCATCGGCGTAAGGATTGTCGAAGAGACCAAGCCTGAACTTCGCCTCGAGAATGCGTCTCACAGACTCGTCGAGCTGCGCTTTAGTTATGCGACCGTCCTGGATTAGCGTCGCCAGACTCGCCGAATACGCACCTGCGATCGCATCGCCGGGGAACGACATCTCGAGGTCAACGCCGGCAGTAAGCGCGCGATATGCTGCGTCCGACTTGTCCTCTGCGAAGCCGTGCGTAACGAGATTGCCGACGGCGTTGGCGTCGCTCACGACAAACCCTTTGAATCCCCACTGACGGCGCAGCA
>DATANW010000130.1:0-5934 GCA_036266055.1 Pyrinomonadaceae bacterium
CAAATATCAGACCAACCTCGCCCCGCGGAATCATCCCCAACCCAATCGCCAAACGATTGACGCCGCGCTCAACGACAGCCAACGCACAGATCTGCTTGCCTACGATCGCCGCCAGCGTAAGCACAAACGCAAAACCAAGAATCTCAACATGCGCGAACAATCGCAGATCGACCTTGAGTCCCATCAACACAAAAAAGATCGGCACCAGCACTGTACTCACCGGCTGAAGCAGATCGCCAAGATCTCGTTGGACCCGGCCGTCCTTCGGCTTGTAGTGCACTTCATCAAGAATCAAGCCCGCCGCAAACGCACCGACGATCGGTGCCAATCCAACCTTCACCGACGCCCACGCGAGAAACAAACAAAACGAGATCGCGAGCGTCAGCAACACACCTCGCGACTCGAACCGCCCCGCGCCTCGCAGCAACCGCGGCATCAGCAGATGTCCGATCGCGATCGATGCGATCAGAAACGCAAACGACTTCACCGCGATCCAACCGATCTCAAATCCCGACAGCGCTCCGCCCGCGGCCGTCGCCCTGATCGCGCCCGCCACGATCGCGAGTATCAATAGACCAAGCACGTCGTCGATCACCGCCGCGCCAAGAATGATCCGCGCCTCGCGCGTCGCCAACTTTCCAAGGTCGCGAAATACCCGCGCCGTGATGCCGACGCTCGTTGCGCATAACGTCGCGCCAATGAATATGTGAGTCAGCGTCGGAGCGTCCGCAAGAAAGTAGGCCGACACAGCCCAGCCAAGCAGAAATGGCGCAACCACCCCGACGAAAGCCACCAGCAGAGACGACCACCCGACCTCAATCATCTGCCGCAAGTCCGATTCAAGCCCAACCTCGAACAGCAGAATGATCACGCCCAGCTCGGCGAGCGCGGCGATAGTTTCATTGGTCTTGAGCGGCTCGACCGGCGTAAACCCGAAAATCACGAGGTTTCCCAACAGAACACCCGCCAACAGTTCACCGAGAACAGACGATTGCCCCATTCGTTCGAACAGCTCCCCGCCCAGTTTTGCCAACACCAGCATCGCCGGGACGCCGATCAGCACGAATGGATCGAGACCATGGTTCATCGGCCCACAAGATAACCTCTAGCTAACATCAAAGCCATCATCTAAATCGCCTCTCGATTTGCTTCCGAGCGGACGGGTCTCTATAATGCGCCCCACTTAAGCGCTTCCCCGGCAGGTTGGCGCGCGCTAAAAAAACAAAAAAATGGCGACTCCCATTCGATGGAACCAGCGTAGACGTGTCGTGCCTTACGACGGTTCCAAACGACCAGAAACTCCGCTGCGGTCACTCGCGGTAAGTCTGACGCACGTCGCCCGCGCTGCCCTTACCGAGCCTTACATGCTCACAATCGAGCATGAACGCATCCACCTGAACCGACTTCCCAAGGCTTTTGACGGTTTTCGCGTAGTCCAACTTTCCGACGTGCACCACGGCCCGTTTTCCGATCGCGAACAGATCGAACGGGCAGTCGACACTGCAAACCGCCTGAAACCCGACATCATCGCCCTGACCGGTGACTACATCTCAAAAGAGCGTCGTTACGCTGCACCGTGCGCCGAGATGCTGGGTCGTCTCAAGGCGCGTTACGGCGTCTACGCCGTCCTCGGAAATCACGATCACTGGACCGATGCAGCGTTGATTACCGACCTGTTCCGCGCGGAAGGAATGACCGTCCTGATCAACGAAGGCATGCACTTCGAACTCAACGGCGAAAGCATCTGGCTCGCCGGCGTGGACGATACGATGGTTGGGCTCGAGGATCTCTCGCTGGCGCTCGCCGGCGCTCGCGACGATGAGATGAAACTTTTGCTGGCGCACAATCCGGTTGTTCTGCGACGCGCCGCCCGCGCCTCGGTCGATCTCGTGCTGAGCGGTCATACGCACGGCGGACAGGTCGCAATTCGAGCCGAGCGGAGCGCCTCGGGCCGTCCGCGCCGCCGCATGCTGAAAGGGCTTGGGCGCCAGGGAAACACGCAGATTTACGTCAATCGCGGTCTCGGGACCGTGGTGCTGCCCATCAGATACGGATGCCCTCCTGAAGTCTCCTTGTTGGAGCTCCGCAGCGCCAAGTAACCGGAACACAGCCTCGATGGGTATCACGGATATCTAAATGTCCGCACGCATCATTACTGTTCCCAACCTCCTTACCGTTTTCCGGATGGTCTTGATTCCGGTCTTCGTCTCCCTGCTTTTCTATCAAAAGTTCGTGTTCGCCCTGGCGGTCTTCGTTCTCGCCGGCGTTACGGATGGACTCGACGGGCTGCTCGCCCGCCGTTTTAACCAGAAGTCGCAGCTCGGCACCATCCTCGACCCGATTGCGGACAAACTGATGCTCGTCACGGCGTTCGTCGTCCTCTCGATGCGGTCGGTTTTTCCACAGCCTCTGCCCTCCCATTTGCCCGTGCCGTTTTGGGTCACCGTGGCGGTCATCAGTCGCGATGTTTTCATCCTGGTAGGGGCGGCAGCCATCAACATCGTGACCGGGTTTCGCGGTTTTCGCCCGTCTATGCTGGGGAAAATCAACACAACGGTCCAGATCGTGGCGATTGGCCTGATCATCTTCGCCGCCAGCGTCCCGTACGGAACCGGCTACTACCTCCCGACGATCTACACGACCGTCTTCGCCTTCGCCGTCCTCTCCGGTGCCCACTACGTTTTCTTCGTCTCCAAACTCGTAAATGAAGACAGATCGACGCTCAACAAAACTGGTAATTATCTACTTGACACGGACAAGGATAAAAGCTAGAGGTTGGGTGTGCAGGATTAGCAGGGATGTTACTCGATTTCTATATGAAGTCAGGGGAGTCTTTGGTAGCCTGCGCAGTCCTCTATTCCTTGCCGAAAGTAGAGATTTGCCGTGGCCGATTCAGAACCTCCAGAAGAAACGCCCGCTCCTGAACCGGAGGACAAGCCTAAGACAGTTCCCTTGGGATGGCTTGGGACTAACAACCCAATGCCACCATCGTATCGCACGCACGTTATCGAAAAACGCGTCGAGGTGCTTATGCCTCAACCGCCACAAATCATCACCGTCAAAGAGCCGTCCCTCTCGACCAATTTGGCGATCGTGGTGCGCGACTGGCTTAAATCAGGAGTTAGATCCTTTGAGGGCAATCTCCAAGCCGACACCGCTTTCTGTAGCGACGCGTTCAAGGCGACGTTCGCCGAAAGTCGATGGGGCAAAATGATCGTCGCGGTTACGCATATACATAAATTGCTTAATTGGCTTCTCGGCTTGGGTGTGCCAGCCGCAATTATTGGCTCTTACATAAAGTTTGTTTATCCGATAGCAGGTGTCACGGGAACCGTGATAGTTGTTTTATCGTTGCTAGTTTTTGCTTCGCTCGTAACGGTCAGAGTAACGCGGAAACTGTACGACAAGACCGTCGATTTATCGCTTGAAGCTCAAGGTGAATTACCCGTATTGCGAAGTCGAGTGGAAACACTTGAACACGATCTTGGCCAAACCGCGCAACGACTCGAAGTATTACAAAAGCGTTTTGAGCCGTCGTTGACCATGACCTTTGAACCCGAAAAAGAGGCGTGTAAACAGTTCTTTCCCCGAAGGGAGGTAACGCAGTATAGAGTGTGTATTACGAGTCCCGTAGCGTTGAAGGATGCGGAGCTTGTCGCTAACAAGGTAACGATAGGCAGTCTAACTCATGATGGTCTTCACCTGCGACCAAGACATGACCGTCAGGAGCAAGGCACAAAAAGAGTTGCCTTAAAGCCATTCAAGACTGAGGCTTGGGACGTGGTTTCCGACCATAGTCCGCACGGAGTAGCGCTAACCTGCATAAAAGCGTTGGGGTTAATGCCTTTTGATGACGGACTGCATGAGTTTGAATTAATGGCTACAGGGGGAGATAGTTTTCCGGCGACGAAGATCGTTAACATGGAAGTCCGCGACGGTCGTCTTGTCAGGTTTGACGTTAATGATGGGCGATTAAGTGATCTCCCAGTTTAGACCGATTTCGTCGTCAATGAGATCGTCAATATGGATTCCGCCAAGGCGAGCGTAGTCGAGAAGAATCAGAATATTCGGCGTGCGTTTCCCGCGTTCGTACTCGGAGATTCGCCCGTACTCAATATCGAACGATGTTATGCGAGCAGCAAGTTTGGATTGACTTAGACCAAGGCGCTTACGAACGGCGCGAAGTTTGGCTGGTAGATGTTTTGGTTTTACGGTTTGACGTGTTACCCGTTTCGGCATTGTCGATCATCTCCAGTTCTTTGATCATGTGTTCGCGAAACGCATTGACGACTGCGGCGAATCGCTCGATCTTGGCCCGTGCTTTTTCCCGCGCCTTCTTGCTGGACAACGGGAATTGCAGCATGATCCTTCGCTCGCAGTCGGCAATGATTAGGAGGTAGTTTCCAAGCAAGTAGCTTCCGTTATCGCTATCGTCGGCCACAGCTTGAATAAACGCGGGAGCGCCTTCTGAAATTGGATTGAGGAAAACTCTTTTGCGATATGCCATGCACATAACCTCGGAGGAATTGATTAGGTGATCGTCGCCCGGTTCATCTGGGCGAATCGACATCGCAATAGACCAAGCGTTACGATGCTACCACTAGGTAGCGCATCGCACAAGTGTAAATCGGAGGACGCCTCCGATGAATAGACGAGCGATGCCAAAGAAGTTAGGTAAGAAGCTCAGGCAGATCCGCGAAGGATTAGGAATGAGTCAAAGGCAGATTGTCGAAGCGTTGAATTATAAAGCGACGCCATTGCGAGCGTCGCAGATTAGCCAGTACGAGAACGGGCAACGGGAGCCGACCATGATGCTGGTCCTAGCGTATGCCAAGTTAGCGGGAATTTCGACCGACGTTCTGATTGACGACAAGATGAAGCTGCCCTAAATCCTCTTTTCCCGCAAAAATACCTCTTGACAGCTAGTGTCACGCCAGTATGATTTCATCGGAAGGTTGCCAAACCTGCCGTAGCTGGTTCGCCAAGTAAATCTTTTTTGACTTGATTCCAAGTAGTGGCTGCCAGCGCCTTTTGGCGCTAGGCAGTTTTGTCGTCTCTAAACGACGAACCCTGAGCCTGACAGGGAGCCGCAAAGTTGCACAGAATCTCCAGTCACCGCATACTTAACTCCCTCGGCATCTTGTACTCTAAAGGCTTGATGGCCTCCGTTGTGAGCGGAGACCATCAAGGAAATGACAGTGAACTTTTACTGTCAGGTTAACCTGTCTACGAGGCTTGACCTCTTAAGCGGGAGTTAGGCCTCGTAGATGGGTGCAGCATAAGCGGACTGAACCAAGCTGATGGCCGAAAGGCAATCTTGCTTGTTGTTGTAACCCTCGCCGGAATCGGCGATGGTTCTGTTGTTAGCCGCTACCAACCGCCAGCGCCAATAGCCGGCGGTATCTTTGTAAACCAGAAATCGCATAGTTGTTATGCTCCTTAAAAGCACCAACGAGTGGAACAGTTACCTGTTCGAGTACGACCACAACGGAGTGTCATGGTCAGTAGAGATTCCCGCTCGCAGTGAACGGGAGGCTAGAGAACGCGTTAATGAAATATCTAACGCACGGTATCTCGGTGAAATTCAAATGGCCGTACCGAGACGTTACGGAATCGTGGCCCGAATAGCTTGTTGGGCCAATAACTTGTTGCGATGACACTGCAAATTGAAAGAGATGGAAGCGGGCGACCCGAATCGAACGGGCGTCTCCTGATCTCCGGTCAGGCGCCTGGACCACTTCGACCTCGCCCGCCCATATGGGGGATGCTTCGGCGTCCCCCGCAATCCCTTGTGCTTTTCTTGTTGACATGAAGATCGACTTCGTGTAAAAACACAACGACTCGACCGCTACAACGGTAAAAAATTATTCCGCAAGAGTAATTATGAGTCCGTCGCTTAAAGATACTTCGGTGGCCGCCTTGGTATCTGGGGAT
>DATANW010000131.1:0-3456 GCA_036266055.1 Pyrinomonadaceae bacterium
TGTTACTCCTAAGTTGTGAGGTCGAGCGCGCGCACTCTACCACTTAGGGAGAACACGGATCAAGAACGGATTTTAATTGCGCGTCGTGCGTCGTCGCAGAGCGGCAGCGCGCGTGAGTGGAACCAACGCATCACTACCCTCCGGCGCTACATCGAAATTCGTCAGCTCTTCCGCATGCGACTGCAAGTATTGGAAGAAGCGCTCAAACTCATGCTGCATCGCGTCCATCTTTTCGCGCATGTTGAGAATGATCTCCACACCCGCGAGATTCACGCCGAGGTCGCGCGTCAGCGAGAGTATTAGCTCCAACCGTTCGAGATCCGGATCGGTATAAAGCCTTGTATTCCCCTCAGACCGCGAAGGCTTCAACAACCCTTCGCGTTCATACAAGCGCAACGTCTGCGGATGTATTCCATACTGATCCGCCACCGCACTGATCGTGTATGTTTTAGGCTTTCTACTCATAACGCGATCATTCCAGACCCATCTCAACGCGTGGGTTCGTCGAGTTTAACCTTGAATACTCGCGCAACAGTTCCTTCGTCTCTTCCGAAATCACTTTCGGCAACGTCACCTGGACTTCGACAAACTGGTGACCCTTCGCACCCGGATTTCGCAACGACGGCGCACCACGGTCGCGCAAGCGAAACTTCTGTCCCGACTGCGTGCCCGGCGGAATGCGTAACTGCGTCTTCCCTTCAACAGTCGGTACTTCAATCTTCGCACCGAGTGCCGCTTCGGGAACCGTGATCGGCACCGTCACATAAATATTGTCGCCCTTGCGCGTGAAGTACTTGTGTGGCCCAACGTTCGTGGTGATGTGCAGGTCGCCCGCCTGCGCGCCCATTCGGCCACCTTCGCCTTTTCCGGGAATACGCACCCGCGAACCTGTCTCGACACCCGCGGGAATGCGCACCTTGACGGTCTCTGTCTTCGGCGTCGTGCCTTTCCCTTTGCAGAGCGAACACGGCGTGCGACGACGTCCCGTGCCGCCACAGTCCGGACACTCCTGCGCGAAACGCAACCGCCCGCCGGCGCGTTGCACCTGGCCCGAACCTTTGCACGTCGAACAAACGACCACTGGCCCGCCGATGTCGCCCGCACCGTTGCACCGCGAACACTGTTCGGAACGATTAACGGTGATGTTCGTCGTCAGACCATTGATTGCTTCCTCAAACGAGAGCGCCAACGGCATTTCGACGTCAGCGCCTCGTTGAGGTTGTGGACGCGGTGGTTCCTTCTCTTTCGCTGCTCCGCCACCGAACAAGTCCGCGAAGATGTCGCGAAAGCTACTTCCGGAGCCCCCGGCCCCGGACGAACTCGCACCGCCCCAGTCAAACCCTGTGAAATCGAAACCCGGCGCCGTACGCCCGCCGGTTGGACCAGCACCGCGCGCCGCTGCATCGGCGAGATTGTCGGAATACTGTCCGAACCGATCGTAAACGCTGCGCTTCTTGGGATCCGACAACACGTCGTGCGCTTCCGACATCAGCTTGAAGCGCTCCTCGGCGGATTTGTCGCCCGGATTTACATCGGGGTGATACTTGCGCGCCAAACGGCGGTAAGCCTTCTTGATCTCTTCGGGCTTGGCGTCGCGCTTGATGCCTAGTATTTCGTAATAGTCCTGCTTGTTTGCCATGCTTCACTTGAAAAAGGGCGGAGCAATTACCGTCTCCGCCCGTTTTCCATAAGCCCACCGATTGATCAAGTCGGCGTTATTTGTTTTCTTCAACGTCGACGTATTCGGCGTCGATCACGTTGTCGTCACCCGAACCGCCGCCCGAGGACGACGCACCGGCTGCCGATGCCTGATCGCCAGTCGATTGCTCAGCGCCTCCCGACGGGGCCTGTTGATACAACGCCTCCGCCAGTTTGTGCGAGGCAGTCTGAAGCTGATTGAACGCATTGTTGAGTTTATCAACGCCGCCTTCAGCCAACGCTTTCTTCGCCTCCGCGATCGCCGACTCAACGTCCGAAGCAACCGCTCCAACCTTGTCGCGATTCTCGGAGAGTGTCTTCTCCATCTGGTAGACGAGACCATCCAGACGATTGCGCGCTTCGATCTCTTCACGCTTGCGCGCGTCGTCAGCGGAGTGCGACTCGGCGTCCTTCATCATCCGGTCGATCTCTTCCTTCGCCAGACCCGAAGAAGCCGTAATCGTGATCTTCTGCTCGCGACCAGTGCCCATGTCTTTCGCCGAGACGTTCACGATGCCGTTGGCGTCGAGGTCGAAAGTGACTTCCACCTGCGGCATGCCGCGCGGGGCCGGCGGAATGCCGACGAGATGAAACTTACCGAGCGTGCGATTGTCTGAGGCCATTGGCCGTTCGCCCTGCAACACGTGAACTTCCACCGAAGTCTGGTTGTCAGACGCAGTCGAGAAGATCTCAGACTTGCGCGTCGGGATCGTGGTGTTGCGCTCGATCAGCTTGGTGAAAACTCCACCGAGCGTTTCGATACCGAGACTGAGGGGCGTAACGTCGAGCAACAGAATGTCAGTCTTCTCGCCCGAAAGAACGCCGGCCTGCACAGCCGCGCCGATTGCCACCACTTCGTCAGGGTTCACGCTCTTGTTTGGCTCCTTGCCGCCAAACATCTCTTTCACGATCTCCTGCACCTTCGGAATACGCGTCGAACCGCCGACGAGGACCACTTCGTCGATCTTCTTTGCGTCGAGTTGCGCATCTTTGAGCGCCAGTTCCACGGGATGCCGAAGTCTCGACAGGATCGGATCCACCAACTGCTCGAAACGAGCGCGCGTGAGTTTCATCGCGAGGTGTTTCGGACCTGACTGGTCGGCCGTGATGAACGGCAGATTGACTTCAGTCTCCATCGTGCTGGAAAGCTCGATCTTCGCCTTCTCAGCAGCTTCCTTGAGTCGCTGCAAAGCCATCTTGTCGGCCGAAAGGTCGATACCCTGGTCCTTCTTGAACTCCTCGATGATCCATTCGATCAGCCGTTCGTCGATGTCGTCACCGCCAAGGTGCGTGTCGCCGTTGGTCGACTTCACTTCCACCACGCCTTCGCCGACTTCGAGAATCGAGACGTCGAAAGTGCCGCCGCCGAAGTCAAACACCGCAATCGTTTCGTCTTTCTTCTTGTCGAGACCGTAAGCGAGCGCTGCGGCCGTGGGCTCGTTGACGATGCGCATCACTTCGAGACCGGCGATCTTTCCGGCATCTTTGGTGGCCTGACGTTGCGAGTCGTTGAAGTAAGCGGGGACGGTGATCACCGCCTTGTCGACCTTCTGGCCGAGGTAGTCTTCGGCCGACTGCTTCATCTTTTGCAGGATGATGGCCGAAATCTCGGGTGGGCTCCATTCCTTGCCGCCCGCCGAAATGCGTACGTCGCCGTTGCCGGCGCTCTGAACTTTATAAGGGACCTGTTTTATCTCTTCCGTCACTTCGTTATAGCGACGTCCCATAAATCGCGTGATCGAATAGACAGTGTTCTCC
>DATANW010000132.1:0-13983 GCA_036266055.1 Pyrinomonadaceae bacterium
CATTAACCCGTAGGTAGAGCCGATGCCGATCCGGGCCACGGACCAGAAGTCGGCGACGATCTCTGAGATCCAACGTTCCCAATAACGCCAGACGATCTGCCCGTCACCTCGCTGATGCAAAGCCGGTCGCAGCGATTCAACCAGTTCGAGCAGAGCTCCAGCCTGATGGCCCACTTCATGGACCAGCGAGGAAGCAATTCCGCTGCCGACCATGCGCTCGCGCGGTACTTGAATCACCGCCACCGGACTCTTGGTATTGCCCGGCATGCGAGTGCGGGCCCGTCGAATAGCTGCGCCCGGTCCTCTTTCCAAATAGCAGATCACTGGCGGTGCTTCGTAAAAATCCGGTAGCGCCAAAGCATCTGCCGCGACTACGTCCAGGCCGGATAGCCACACACCGGTTTCATGTTCGCTGCGCTGCGTAATTGCGTCTGAAAAGGTGTCGAATTGGGATATCACGGAATTGAACTCCAGGCGCAGGAGCGTAAACCTGCGCTGCACATCAGCCGGGCTGGTCTGCTGGCCCATTGGGCTTTCAAGCCACGCAATAAACGTCCGTATGCTTGTGCGTAGCTTGCGCCGGCCATCCGCCAAATACTGCTCAATAGCTATTTGGGCAGGTAGTGAAATTGCTGCCGCCGGCAGCATCGGCTCGAGCAGCGCGAATGGCTTGATGCGGGCCAGACGCGTCAACAGTGCCCGCGCTTCATGAGCGATCAGCCGTAATGGTGACGAGCCTATTGCCATGACTAAAGCCCCAGGAGAATGACGTGACCGTTTTGGCGAACCCACTGCCCGGTAGTTTCCCCGGTTGCTTGGGCGGCGCCAGTGACAACTTGCTGGAAGCCACGAGGCCGACCACCGGTTCCATAAGCAGCCGGTCGACTGCCACGGCCATAGGAAGCACCACGGCTTCTTTGGCAATTGCATCGTTGTTGCGAGGACTGTTGACCGCCGCTGGCTCTGATAAATCCCGGTGCAAACTTCTTCGCGGCATCAACCACTGCCTGACGAGCAGCCTGTTGGGGAGCGACGGTTGAGGGCGCTTGAGCTGCTTGTTTGGCAGCGGCCCCGGCAAAGCGCACGAAACTACGCGCGACTTCAAACTCCTGATCCTGCGGGCTCAGACCTTCGAGTTCGAGACCAAACAAGCCACCCGCGGCAGAGGCCAATTTCCCGCCGATCATGCCGCCCACTCCCGGCAGGATCATGTTGCCGAGCGCACTACCGGCCATGGGCAGCAGCTTCCCCGCTGCACTTTTCAGAAGCCCTCCAAGAGATTTTCCGGTAGTCTGCTTTATGAATCCCCCGGCGGCCCGCCCGGCCTTCTTGATCAGGCTGCCAAGGAATTGCTCGAGTTCTGCTTCATTGGCCACTTCGAGCAGTTCAGCCGCGAGTTCCATTTCCTGAACCTCATTGAAGGCCGTTGCTGTTTCGTAGCCTGTTTCTCCCTGATACTCGCCCTGATACTCCCCTTCATATTCCCCCTGGTACTCGCCTTGATACTCACCCTGAAATTCAGCTTCGTTGGCGAAAGTTAATTCCGCTTCGTGGTGATCCGTCTCGTACACATTTTGCGCGCCTTCTAAATCGTGCATGGTTTTCTCCTTTGCGGTGATGGTTACGGCGGAGCCCTTTCACTCTCGCCGCTTCCTGCTTGTGCATTTAAGGTGCCGGGCTAAATAATTGATTCTGCGTAGTGAGCGACGAAGTTTGCTTCGTCTTTGTGGGATTAGAGGCGCTTTTGAGCGAAGTGAGTTTCGTCTGGGACTTCCCGGGTTACCGCCTGCGAGTAGTATTGAGAGACTGAATTGACGCTTGGTGAGCTAGCGTGCACTTACCTCATGAGGGCATCAGCCGTTTGAGGTCTGGATCGGCTGCAAGTTGGGCCAAGGCCGAGCGGAATCTAGAAACAAAGGCAAACTAAGGTCGCGGGGGTTTGGCGTAATGAGGAAAGAACTCGTGTGGGCCGAGCCATTTGCCCTCGGCCATTGCACGCCGCGTTTGCCGGCTCGTCCGACCGTCGCCAATCATCTCGACAATTTCCGTCGCACGATCCGGATCGTCTATAGCTAATACCAAGGCGATATCGCCGAGTCGCTGGGGACGTTTCCAGCTATTCATTTGCCCGCACGCACACAGCAAGGCATCAAGCACCAAATAACGCAGGCGAGTCTCGGCAAAGACGGCTTCGAAAAGATAGAACAACGCGTCAGCTTGACGTACAGGGTTTGGCTCGAGCTGAATCTGAGCCAGTAGACGATCTACTACAGGCGTTAACTCTGGATCACCTCTCTTGACCATCGCTCGCACGGCCCAGGACGCCACCGATACAATCCGGTTCGGCTCATTCTGTTCGAACGCCGCAGTCAACGCCTCTCCAATAACCGTTTTATATTTGTTCCGATCTTCGAGGTGCCAAGCTACTTGGGCCAACGATTGGCAGCGATACCAGGGATCGGAAGCACTTCGGGCAACCTCGAGGGCTTTGAGAGGATCGGACAGCGCCAGCTTTCCCACCAACTCTCGTTTGTTGACATCCGTTGTGTATCTCGTCGCGCTGGCCATAACAAAGTCCAAGCAAGAGGAACGTCCCCACCTAAACTGAATAGCGATCTTCCAACTCCTTTATCCACGTCTCCAACTTGCGCTCACAATCTGGCTCATCGCGAAAAAATGAATGCAACCAGTCTCTGCGGCTCGCGTGATATCGCTCCGTCTCGACGTCTGGAGGATCCAAAACCGCTTTATAGAAACTCGCAACTCTCGCCGACCTCGACGATCGACCAGATAAAAGCGTTTGCAAGTATTTCTTGAACGCTTTTCGATGAACTTCAGGGTCATACGGCTTCGCAAAATATCTCACCCCGGCGAACTGTACTCTCTTATCTAACCGATCTTTTACCCATTGCTCCAACGAGTCGGGACGAGCCTTGTAGTCAGCGCCCGGCGCGCGTTTGATAGAGTGCCGGATTCGACCCTGCGTCAGCGCCTGTTCGTCCGTAACTTCGACAGCTTGCTCTGACGACTCTATACCTGCACTCTTCAGAATAGAGTTTGCCTCATGACGATAAGCTCTATTGATTCGCGCTTTCGTCTCCGGATAACTCTTGACATAGCCGTGCGACGAACCTGTCCGTCTCTCTTTCTTGTATTGCTCGTTTTTCTTCTGCTGTGGTGTCTTTCTCGTCATATGCTAAGAGGCGCGGACACGCGTGGTTCATACATGTTTGAGAGGTGCTGCACGCGTAAGCCACGCGCGACCTTTGCTCAAATCCAGAGTTAAATCCCAATTAATCAAGAACCTGGTGCCGATGTTTCCGTCCATTGTCAAGGTTTCGTTTACGCGAGCCATGCCTTCAACTGGTATGGCGCCGGCGATCGTGAAGCTCGCTTGCTGCGGCTCCTTCTTACCGGGATCGAGCTTCAACAGTGACGCTATATGCTTGCCGATTACGTTCGCACCACCGTTACCAGAATCGATCTCCATCCATGCCATCCCTTCAGGTGTCGGCACCGCAACATAGACCACAAGCGCGACGCCTCCAGCTTCGCGCACTAACCGGATAGGGACTTCCCTGCCATGCATTGCGCGCCTTCGCAGCGTGGATGGGCTTTCTATGGTTAACCTCCTCTGCGCCAGACTCAAGGTAATTGCGCGCCCCGCAAAAACATCGAGTCCGATCGAGCCGTCGATCTTCGGGACGTTCGGCGGCATGAACTTCATAAGGTCAAACACGCCCGAGATAGGTGCGCCGAAACGTTGACCCTCAATGTCGAAAGACAGACTGTCACAGCGCGGCATATCCAGCCGTTGTCCGGTCAACGTGAATCCGGTGATCTGGCCCCACGGTTTACAACCGATGGTCTGCGCAAATCCGGGGCTGATATAAGAAATCCCGCCGCCTGTATCGAAAATAAAATTTCCCTCGTGGCCCCTCACGGTCGAATGCAATGTCATCATCGCGGTACCGCCCGGGTGCGGTATTAGTTCGACGACGATTTCCGGGCTGGGTGTACTCGAGCCAAGGAGATTCCCGCCGCACAGAGTCAGGCAAATTAGAACAAATGTCAGAAACCGTTTACTCATCCTTTTAAAACATCTTCCCCAAGTTTAAGTCGTTACGACGAAAGGCAGAGTAACTTCGATAGGCGATGAAAAGCTACCGACGACGCCAGGCTATTTCGCTCGGCAATTCCGCTATTCAAACTGCCTCGCCCTTGTGATATAAGCCGCGTCGATCTCCGTGGTTTTTCCACTTCACTAAAGAGGACCACCTGCGTGCAAACGCCAATCCGAATGAAAAGCCTGCTGGTTGCTGCTGCCTATCTCGTTCTCAACATCATAGTAGTTCAACCACAGAGCAAGAAAGAGTCATTCAAGCCGGACGCCTCAATCACAGAGACGATTGCCTGGCTCAAATCGAACATCCCATATAGTTATACGTTGCCAACGACTGGAAGCAGCGAGGTCCATCGGTGGACCATTGGTGCTTTGCAGAGCAAAAACTGCAAACTCAGTTACGACATAACAATCCAGGCCTTGGGTCCGGGCGCTAGTTCTTTCGAACGTGGGCAGTGGGTCCTCGATTTGGCTGGTCTGAACCCGCAGATGATCCGAATCAAACCCGCAACTAAAACCGAACCCGTACGACTGGAGTTGACCTCCTTCGATCCACACGATCCCGAGTTGATTCGTCAGGCGCAGGCAAATGGGGGCGTGGCCATCGTCAAAGGAAAGGCGATCTGGCAAAGCCTTCGGATGGACGACAATCGACTGGTTCGAGAGGGCTTTGAAACTCGTGCCGGCTTCTTCACCCGGGACGAAGAGCGGGCTGCAGAATTAGCCGCAGCGTTCAAACGCGGGATTGAGTTATGCCGGCAAAATGCAGGCAGCTAATTGAACAGCCCGCTCCAGCTTGATGACTTGGGACGCAAAGCTCTCAGGATCTCAATTACCTTGCTCCAACCAAGACTGCCAGGCGTTGAAGTTGAACGGCCGGCTCAAGAACGACTCCACCAGTTTGTTCGCAGGTTTTGAACCGCCAGGCGCAAGCACGCTTTCTCGATAACGCTTCGCCACTACCGGCGACTCGAGATTCGATTTATCAAACTGGCTAAACATGTCCTTCGCGATAACCAGCGACCACATGTACGTGTAATAGACTGCCGAATAACCATCGAGGTGTCCGAACGAAGTTTGGAAATGGTTACCGTCGACGAATGGAAACGGCCGGTACTTTTCCATCAGCGTCTTTACCAGCCGGTCGGTGTTCACCTCAGCCGGGGGCCGGTCGTAGATCGAAAGTGAGAGTTTTGCATAGACCATCTGAACGCGAACTACGAGGCCTTTGCCAAACTCAGACGCGCGTCGCATCTGTTTGACTAACTCGACAGGAATCGGCTCATTCGTCTGATAGTGCCTGGCAAACAACCGCAACGTAGCGGGATCCCAAGCCCACTCTTCGAGCATCTGCGACGGGGCTTCGACAAAATCCTGCTCGATGCGAGTGCCGCCTACGCCTACCCACTGGTGATGTCCTGCGAAGAGGTCGTGAATTAAATGGCCAAACTCGTGAAAGAAGGTCTGCACGTCGTCATGTTCCAGCAGACCCGGATCATTTGGGTCGCCGCCAGGAAAGTTGCAGACGAGGGTAGCTTCAGGAATCTGCTGCCCGACAATCCCGGTACGCGTTGAAAACTCCGCGGCGTGGCTATACTTGCCCTCGCGCGGATGCATGTCCAGATAGAATCGACCCACGAGTCTGCCGCCTTCCAACATCTCGTAAGCTTCCACTGACGGGTGCCACACTGCGACATTCTTCGCTGGTTGAAACGTCACGCCAAACAGTTTGCTGGTGACGTCCAGCAAACCTTGCTTAACTCTGTCGTATTGAAAGTAAGGACGGACCGATTGGGAATCGAAATCGTACTCGGCCTTTCGGACCAACTCGCTGTAGTACGCATTCTCCCACGCATTCACAACAGTCGCGTTCGGCACATCCTTTTTCTTGCGAGTCAAGAGCGTTTGATATTCCTTCGCCGCCATGGTGCCTGAAGCGTCGACGATGCGGTCGATGAACATTGCTGCGTTTTTGCCTGAGCCAACCATCTTGTCCGCCGTGATGTAGTCGGCCCAATTTGTAAACCCAAGCAGGTTGGCAAGCTCGTATCGCTTGGCAATCAGCCGATCAAGCACGGCCTCGTTTTGCGGATAGGCTCGATTGTTGTAAGCGATGTACATGCGTTTTCGCAGATCCTCGCTCTTCGCGTAAGAAGAAATCGGGAGTGAATCAGGGTAGTCCATCGTGATCGTGATTTTGCCGTCCGGCCCAGGTTTGTGACGTGCGATGTAGTCGGCTGGAAGTCCGTCGAGTTCGGCAACGCTGTTTGCGATTACGGTTCGTTTGTCGTCGCGAATGTTCCGCGCAAACTCTTGTCCGATCACCACGAGCTCATCACGCAGTTCTCTAATCCGTTTGCGTGTCGCTTCATCCTTGTCGACTCCGGCAAGACGGAAGTCGCGCAGTGTTCGTTCGACGTAATAACGAGTTTCCGCATCCGCTCCGGTTAAATCCAGCGCGGCAAGGGCATCGTAAACTGCGCGATTAAGTGAGACGTCTGTGTTGAAGGCTTCGGCTCTCTGTAAGATTTTTTCGGCGGCCGTCCGCACAGATTCATCCGGGTGAACCTCCTTGATGAGGCTGGCCTGGTTTGAAACGGCGTCGAGGCAGGTCAACATTTCGTCGTAAGGCTTCAGTGTGTTTTCAATCGTGCGTTTGCCGGTTACGGCGAGCATTCGCTCCAGAGACTGTTTGGCGCGACTTAGTCGATCCTCGTGCAACTTTGTGAAAGACACGGCGTCACTTTGACCTGTCCAGAAAGGAACATCACCCGCAGTGGAAGCTCGACTAACTACGGCATAAGAAGTTGTAACAATCAGCATTAGATAAAGGGTCACGTGTTTACGCATGTGCTTGTCTCCGATTCGATACTCATCCGGCGCCAGTGCTCAAACTGCTCCGTTATCTAGTGGTCTCGAAGAGGAAAACATCACAACCCCGAGTTGCGTTTTATAATCTTGCTGGGTTTTACGTTGATGTTTTGCCTACGCGATTCCGTGACGAATTCTTCGGGTTCTAATGATGAACCTTCAATGTAACTTTTCAAGTAGCACGATCGGAGCTTCAGTCTGCCCGGACCATTCAGAAGCAAGATAGCCATATTCGTCAGGCAACGCGGAGAGATCGAGCTTGTCGTGTGGATTCAACAAGTGCGGTTTTACTTCGCTCTTCCAAAATTCATGGCACTTGGCGACGGGAATGCGCTTCAAGGGAGCGCCTACGTCTGCCACGATGAATTCCACCGGATGGACTTTCAGCATTTCAGTCACGTCCGCAGCGGTGAGATATCTTTCGCGTGACGCGTCGAGTTGTGCTTCATCGGTCCAGATGGACTGAAGGGGAATGGTGGTCACTATTTTTTCTTTCATTTCAGTCACCCCAAAGCCTGTCTTTGTAAAGCGCCACTGAAGTCGGGAACGCGAAAGATCGTGCGCTCGAGCTGGTCATAGTAATATTCGCTCATGAAACTTACACGCCGGAAGTTCGTCCAACGTCTCGCGGTTGGTACAACGTTACTAAGCGACGGGGTTCGCTCGGCCGCCGCGAATTCACTGCAACGCTCGTCGGGTGCCAGAGAATCGCGCCCCAACATCGTCTTTATTCTCGCCGACGACTTAGGTTGGGGTGATCTCAGTTGTTATGGTCGACCTGACTACGGCACTCCAAATATCGACCGGCTGGCGCTGCAAGGAACGAAATTCACCGACGCTTATTCCGCGTCCGCCGTTTGCACGCCGACCAGGTGCGGCTACATCACGGGCCGCTATCCGGCGCGATTCAAGATCGGTTTGGAAGAACCACTGGTGGCCAGTAATTCTAATGTTGGTTTGGAGCCAAACGAACCGACGATTGCATCATTGCTCAAGCACAGTGGTTACGAGACTGCACTGTTCGGAAAGTGGCATCTTGGTTTTCGCCCCGAGTGGGGTCCGAACGCGCATGGATTTGACGAGTTCTTTGGCATCCTCGCCGGCGCAGGCGATTACTTCCTGCATCAGAACGGACTCGGCAAGAACGACTTATACGAGAACCTGACTCCCGTCGAGCGCAATGGCTATCTCACGGATCTATTAACAGACCGAGCGGTTAATTACATCAAGAAAACTCGAAACGCTCCTTTCTTCCTGAGTCTTCATTACACAGCTCCGCATTGGCCGTGGCAGGGACCGCAAGGTGGCGAAACCATTTCGTCCACGGATAAAGGAAATGAGCCCCAGATAATGAGCCGCGGCGGTTCATTGAAGTTGTATGCCGAAATGATGAAGAGCCTGGATGACGGTGTTGGGCGGGTAATGCAATCTATAAGAAATGCCGGCATCGATCGAAAAACTCTGGTGATCTTCACCAGCGACAACGGTGGTGAGCGGTTCTCATATCTTTGGCCACTCTCCGGACAGAAAGGCGATCTACTCGAAGGCGGAATCCGAGTGCCGGCCATTGTTCGCTGGCCCGGCGTGGTGCCCGCCAATCACGTAACACAGCAGATGGCGATTACGATGGATTGGACCGCCACGATGCTCGCCGCCGCTAAAGTCGATAGCCCTGCTGAACGTTCGCTCGATGGAATGGATCTACTGCCCATCGTAACAGGCACTCGCGGGGTATTTGATCGCACTTTCTTTTGGCGGATCTACTCGCAGGATGCAGTGCGAGACGGCAAATGGAAATACGTTCGCGATGGCGAAGTTCGCCGCCTGTTCGATTTATCTTTCGATCAGCATGAGCAAGCGGATTTCAGCCTCAAACATCCCGACGTACTTCAGAGACTGATGAGCGAATTCGACAAATGGAACGCTTCGATGCTGCCGCGCCCGCCGGCGAGACGCTGATCACAACCTCTCGCAACACTACGGTAACAACTGCAAATAAATACTGAAGAACCCGCGTTTGATTTGCCAGATCTGAATTTCAGGCTGCAACTCTCTTCCCACTTTCCCCCTCATAGTCAATTCGAGTTTTCGGAGTTTGATAAGGGTGCGCGACGAGGAGAGAGCTATGTCAGAGATGAGGTCTGTTTCGGGAGTTCTGGAAGTGATTAACGACATTACGTCCAATCACCAGAGCGGACGGCTGGAGATCGCGTCTTCCGGAACGCGCGGAACGCTTCTCTTCAATGACGGCAAACTCGTCGACGCGAGGCTCGGGTCTCTTAGCGGGTTTCAGGCGGTCAACGCCGCAGTTGCGCTGAGGGATGTTGAAGTCGATTTTGATCACGTAACTCCGGCGTCCCAGTTAAGCACTATCACGCCGAGCGAACGCATCGTCCTGAAGCGCTTCTTTGGGATTGAAGCCGCTGAGATGACCGAAGTTGCGGAAACAGTTCACCCTGAAATCGAGTGGAACCCCGCACCTGAGCCGGTAGTTCCACTGAGTGAAGCCGCGACGATCCCGCTCGCGCCCTCTGCGTTGACGCGTCTGGCTGTCTGCCTGGTGATATTAGTCGGATTGGCAGTTGGAGCGATTGCTGTGCGATCGAGGTTCAGGGCGGCTGAACAATCAGCACCGGTGGCAGGGGTCGTCGAGTCGCAACCGCAGGCGGTTACTGATCCTCAACCCGAAGTGAAGCAAGTTACTGCCGCATCCGAACCCGAGAACCGTACGGCGGAGGTTCAGGACCTGACGGGCGACTGGCAAGTCATTAACACCGTACAGAAAACGGCTTACAAGTCCTTCGACAACATGAAGGTCGGCTTCCGCTTGAAGATCAACCAGCAAGGAAAAGAGTTCACGGGAAAAGGTGAGAAGTTCCTCGAGAACGGACAAACGCTGCCCGTAGCCAACCGAACGCCGATCAGCGTGACTGGCTCGGTTGACGGCGACATGGTTGTAGCAACCTTCGTCGAGGACGGAAGCGTGCGAAGGACTAACGGGCGTTTTGTGTGGAAACTTCAAAATGGCCGCGATCAACTAGCCGGAACGTTTGTTTCGACCGCTGCAAACAGCAGCGGCCGGTCGGCGTTGACCAAACAGGAATAAACGGCTTGCGACGTCAGGAGGCCCATCTTCACCGCCTGGAGCCTTGCAACTTGGGCCGGCATCGGGCATTATCACCTCGATTAACCCTTCTCTCGCGCATCGACGGTGATGCGCTCCGCGCACAAATCGATTAGCGCCGGACGTTTGGATGGTTCGAGAGCAGGCTTGTTTCACATATATCGAAGCCGCTCTTTTTGAGAGCATCCGAACCTGATCCTTCGAACGCTACCGTTCGCCGAAGCAAAATCCGATTCGCAGCTTCCTTTTCATTCCTAACAAGGGAAAGGTCTATCTCTATGTCAAAAAAACTCTATGTTGGAAACCTCGCTTTCCAAACTACCAGCCAGGACCTGCAGCAACTGTTTGCGCAGGCCGGAACTGTTGAATCAGCCAGTGTGATCGAGGATCGCGACACCGGACAATCGAAAGGTTTCGCCTTCGTCGAAATGTCTACGGACGACGAAGCTGCGGCAGCGATCGAACAGTTCAACGGAAAGGAAGTTTCCGGTCGCACATTGAAAGTCAACGAAGCCCGACCCCGCGAAAATCGTAGTGGTGGTGGTGGTGGCGGACGTGGCTTTGGCGGCAATCGCGGCGGTGGCGGCGGCTTTGGTCGCAGCGGTGGCGGCAGCCCGGGACGTCGTTCCGAGCCGCGCTGGTAATCGTCGCAGTTTCTACACTGTTTCGGTCTCCGCGTGATTGTTGATCCCGGAGATCGATACAGTCGATCTTGATCCTGGTGATGAGCCCAACTGTGAGCCGTCACCCACACAAAGGAAACTAATGAATTTTTCTCAGTTAGGATTGGCAGACGCACAATTGCGCGTTTGCAAGTCCCTCGGATACTTAAATCCCACACCCATCCAAATCAAGGCCATCCCTCTGATTCTGACCGGCGCAGACGTAATCGGCTGTGCTGAAACCGGAACCGGCAAGACCGCTGCCTTTCTCCTGCCGATTATCCAGAATCTCAGCGCCCAAAAGCGCCCCGGGATTCGCGTGCTGGTGCTTGCACCTACCCGCGAACTGGCACTCCAAATCCAAAAGAACTACGACGAACTCAACTCTCTGAAAGCGAACAAGAGCGTGCTCGTTATTGGCGGCGCCAGTATCAGAACGCAGATCGCAGAGTTGCGTCGCAAGCCAGCGATCGTGATTGCTACACCCGGCCGTTTGCTGGACATGACTGAACGTGGCGCGATCGATCTTTCCACCGTGGAAGTCCTGGTCCTGGACGAAGCAGATCGCATGCTGGACATGGGTTTTCTGCCGGCGATCAAGAGAGTCCTCGCCATGCTGCCGGACAAGAAACAGACGCTGTTGTTCTCAGCGACGATGTCCGGGACCATTGAGAGTCTCGCACGCTCAACCATGAAGAGTCCTAAGCTCGTGGAAGTAAACCCGCGCGGCCGTGCGGCTCAGATGGTTGAGCAGACCGCCTACTCAGTTTCAATCGAAAACAAGACAGCGCTGCTGCTTGATTTGCTTGAGCGCGAGGGCCAGAACGAATCGCTGGCAAAAGTTTTGGTGTTCACGCGCACTCGACGCGGCTCAGAACGTTTGTCGCACATTCTCAAAGCCCGCAATCATAGGGTGAATCGCATTCACGCCGACCGCAGTCAGCCACAGCGCGAAGCAGCTTTGCGGCAGTTTCGCGATGGCGACACACGGGTGCTGGTAGCCACGGATATAGCGGCGCGCGGATTAGACGTCGATGCCGTTTCACACGTCATCAATTATGACGTGCCCGCTGTTCCGGAAGACTACGTACACAGAGTTGGTCGCACTGGTCGAGCGGGTAAGCAGGGCCAGGCGATTACGATCGTCACGCCTACCGACGAGTTGTCGATGAGAGCAATCGAACGTTTGATTGGACAACCCGTAAAGCGCATCGTGCGCGAAGGTTTTGGTGGCTTGCAGCCGACTGTGTCCGCCCCACGCAAACCGGTCGTGCCGTTCGGACGAGCTTACAAAGGCGCCGTGCGTTCTTTCAGACCGCAGCACAGTCGCTAATCACAAGTGTCGTAGGTTTGCCTGTGGAATCGCTGTTCTCTCTGCGTCTGTTTAGATAGACGCAGAGATAACTCGAACGTAATCCTATTCGTATCTCAGCGTCTCCAATGGATCAACTCTCGTAGCTCGTCGCGCTGGTAAATAACACGCCAGCAGAGTCACCCCCATCAACAGCGCTGTAACGACTCCAATCGTGAGAGCGTCGGTCGTCGTCAATCCCGTCAACATGCTGGATAACAGTCGCGCCATTCCCAGCGACGCCGGGATACCGATGACGACGCCAATCAGCACCAGCTTCATGCCCTGTCTCAGCACCAGAGTCAAAACGTTGTGCGCCTGCGCTCCAAGCGCCATGCGAATTCCGATTTCGCGTGTGCGTTGGACCACGGACCAGGCCATTACGCCGTAAAGTCCAATCACTGCCAGCAGCAGAGCCAAAATGCCGAGTGCAGTCGCCCCGTGCGACGCGGCAGACATGATCGCCTGTTCTCTTGCGATTCTCTCTTCGAACGTTCTGACCCACAGTCGCAGCACGGGTTCGACCGCAAAAGCTTCACGGCGAGCAAGCTCTTTCAAGCCGGCGGCGTCCGTCGTGGTACGCACGAGCACTCTCGTATCCATTTTGCCGGCGGAAGCGCCGGGAACATAGACCAACAGCGACGGTGTTTCTCCCGATCGATAGATCTGATTGTCACGCGAAACGCCGACTACTTGGGCCGAAGAAAAGACGACGTCGGTACTACCGTCATCCAGTGGTAGTTCTATGCGTAACAACTTCCCGAGCGCACTCTCGCCGGGCCAAAGATTACGGGCAGTCGATTGGCTGACGATGAGCACCGGCGTGTGTGCATTCACTTCATCCGCTGTGAACCCGCGTCCGAAAACGAGCGGCGTACCAATCGTATCCAGATATGTCGCGGGAATCGCTTCAAACGGCACTCCGGAGTACTGGTTTGCACCGGTACCGCCCTGGTCCAACAATGTAACGATCCCGTTATCGTTCAACTCTCGGTCGAGGCTGACACTCTTCACGCCCGGCAGCGCGGCCAGACGCGTCATCAGTTGCTGCTGAAAGACCTTCGCACGTTCCGCGTCATAACCACTCAATTCCAAACTGTATTCCACCGAGAGCAGGTTCTTTGCTTCGTAACCCGGCTCGGTTGCCAAATTGAGTTGGACGCTACGCAGTAGCAGTCCGGCGGGAATCAACAGCATGAAGCAGATCGAAACTTGAGCAACAACCAGTGCGCCGCTCAGTCGCGATCGCGCGGAGCGCCCTGTCGCCGTCGCGCCCTCCGACTTCACCACGCCAATCAGATCGGGGCGAGTGGCGCGCAACGCCGGCACGAGACCAAACGCGATTCCGCTCAATAACGCAAGGCCGAAAGAATACGCCACGACGCGCCAGTCGGGTGCGAGATCGATATTGAGTCGCAGCATCTCTGGTCCGCCGTAACGCACGAAAATCACGGACAGAAACAGGTTGAGACTCCACCAGGCCAACATCACCCCCGCCACGCCGCCAACGACACTCAACATCAAACTCTCGGTCAATAGCTGTCTGATCAATCGCCAACGACTTGCGCCGAGGCAGAGTCGAACCCCAATCTCTTTCTGCCGCGTGATCGCGCGCGCGAGTTGCATGTTGGCGATATTGAAGCAGGCGATCAGCAGGATCAGACCGGTGGCGCCGAGGATCATTCCGATCAACATCCACGCTTCGATTGGCACCTTGAGGTCGGTGATCGGGTCGACGGCGATTGCTCGCTGTGGGCCAGTGCTGGTTTGAGTAACAAGCCGGCTCAACAGCACATTCATCTCGGCACGCGCTTGCGGCGCGGTCGTGCCTGGCTTGAGACGCGCAAATATG
>DATANW010000133.1:0-12734 GCA_036266055.1 Pyrinomonadaceae bacterium
GCCTTCGCTTCTCTCAAGTCACTGGAAAAGCGCCGACCGGATACGGTGCTGTAAATCTTGAACACGCTGGAAAAGATAATGTCAGCGAGTGCTAATCGCGGTCTGCCCGTGCGTTGCTCCGGCTCAGGCAGGTTTTTGCAAAGCTCATAGAGGTAGGCTTGCAGTTCTGACTTTTCGTGTTGCTGTGCGCGATTGTAGCTTTTCCAGTCCTGCGTGTAAGTCTGCCGCGTGACTTTGACCGTCTCAGTCACAACCGTGCGCCCGTCCGGCGTTTGCTCACGCCTCAAAACGTATTCGACCGCGATCACATGCTTGCATCTCGCTTGTCGAAACTCGAAGTCTGGACACGTGCAGTTTGGCGCTTGCGGGTCGGGATTCACTTTGTACTCGCCGTGGCCTGCCTGAGATGGGACTAGCCACATATTGCCCTTGCGAGTGAGCTTAGAAGTGGCGGCGATCTGTAGGGCTTTGATCTCGCGCTCGGAGAGTTGAAATTCTGAAGTTGCCGACATTGTGATCCTCTTGCCTTTCATTAAGCAATCGCTCACAATGCGCTTGTTGGAAACTTACCGTGAGCAATCGCGGGGTTTTCAGATGGCCTCGCGGTTGTTAACGCAACTGCGGGGCTGTAATTCGACGGAGATGGTGGGATTTGAACCCACGGGGGGCGCATCCTTCGACCGGAGTCCCCCGCTGGTTTGGGAAACCAGTGCCTTAAGCCACTCAGCCACATCTCCAAGGGACACGCCCAACCGACGATCCGATCCAAGGTGCGTTTGTTGGGCCTTTTCTTTACTTCCTTGCATAAGCCGCATTATACTAAAAAAGATATAAGCCGCACAAGCGGTTTCCGCTTGCCTTATACCTTTTTTGATATATACTTTCATGGGTAAGCCGCTATGGGTTTTTATGGAACGGGTCACGCCTTCTGGCAGGGGCGTGGTTTCCGACTGGTACGAAAAGGATATTGAGGCCGAGGCGCAGGATGAATTCGACGACATCCTGCGCAACCTAGCGGTGACGCCACGTGATCTCTGGGTTCGTCCGGCTTACGACACGATGACCCCGGAATTTGGAGAGATTAGATTCTTTGCTAACAAATTACAGCATCGCGTATTTGGGTTTTTCTTACGGGAAACAAGTCAGTATGTCATGCTGGTCGGGGCTACCAAAAAGGGGAAAAACTATACGCCACGAGACGCGCTCACAAGAGTACCTTGGTACAAAACGACCGTGCTCACAGATAGAAAACTGATACGGCCTTATGCCAAACATATCATCTAGCGCATTTCAAAAACTAAAAGACCCGAAGCGTCGAAAAAGGTTTATTGCAAATCAGATTAAGAACGCCTTCGCGTTTCAAGTCCGCGCACTTCGTAAGGCCAGAGAGATGTCGCAACAAGAACTGGCAAAAGAAGCGGACACCACACAAGCCCTTATATCCCGCATTGAACGGAATGGCGCAACAAACCTTAGTGTTAAGACGCTACAGAAGATCGCCGACGCCTTTGACGTTGCGCTTGTCGTCCGCTTGGAGCCTATAGATCGTTTGCTTCAGTGGGTAGACGACCTATCTCCAGAGGCAATGTCCTTTCCAACGTCCGCGAAGATTCTCGTAGAGATGGAAGTTGCCGCGAAGTCTCCCTCGAAAATGGAAGCGGGCACCGCGACGGGAAGCACATTTCGAGTAATCGAAGGGACAGCCTCAAGAGTTATTCAACGTACTTTAGACTTTGATCGTCCGCGTCTCATTGCTAGTGAGGGTACGGCAGAAACTCCTCCTGTCATAACGAGAGAAGGTACAGATACATGGCAAATACAAAAGATAAGCTAGTGGAAATTGACTACGAGAAACTAAAAGATAGACCAAAGACACGGACGCAAGCCGAAAACTTCGTTTCCACGTACTCGAACGCAATGAACGTTGAGGTTACCTTCACTGACTTCAAGTTGTTCTTCGGGGAGATTGTGGAAGCGACACATGACAAGCTGGTCACCGTAGATCGCGTAGCCGTCTTAATTACGCCGGAGCAAGCCAGACTTATCGCCAAGGTGCTTACGAAACAGATCGAGCAATATGAATCTAGGTTCGGGCCAATCCGAAAGCCCCCAGTCGAAGAGGAGTAGTTCTCGTGTCTACGCCTTGCGCGGATGAAACAATGTCCCTATAGTGGTTCGCCTCAAACAGCGGGCTGACAAGTGCTACTAACACTCGCCAGCCCTACACAATCGACTCCTAACCCTTTTACCTGAAAGGAATCGACCATGCAGGAAAATCGTAACACAGAGAACCCGCCCCTTGATTGTGAGGACTGGCAGATCGCCTTTAAGCCTTACGTCAAACATCCGTTCCTAGCCCTTGCACTCGCACAGCACCTATCCGCGCTGCAAGACCAAGTACAAAGTGACGCTGTAAAGGCTACAGCCGCAATAAACCGTGCCGTAGATGCACTCTACGAACACAGTGAGTTTCGGTCTGTGAGTCTGGAGTTGTTCCGCGCCACAGTACACGGACGGTTGGCGGTGGAACTGGAAAACCTTGTCCGTCAGTTAGGGATAAGGACGTAGACCATGATTTACAAACCACAAAAGATCGCGAGGAAACTGAGACTGATACGAGCACGGCTCGGCGTTAGTCAGACCGGAATGCTGCGATTACTCAAGATCAATTGTTGCTATGGACGCATCAGCGAATACGAGCGCGGAAAAAGACAGCCGACGATCTTGACGCTGTTGGCCTACGCTCGCGCGGCGAAAGTGCCGCTGGAGGAAATTGTCGATGACGAACTCGAATTAAGTATCTGAGATTTCAAAAACGCAGTCGGCGTTTTGGCTGAACAGTCATTCTGACTTTTGAGGCAAGCCGCCGAGTTTTGAGGCAAGAGAGACTTTTAAGGCAAAGCCCTAAACAACGGCTTTGCCTCAATAACGGCGTCTGCCCCAAAACGCAAAATGACCGATGGGCACTCGCTGCTCACGGCCTGTTTAAAGGGGGCGACTAATGCTGCATAATGCGCGGCATAGGCCGCTTCCTGACTATCTCAAACCCAAACTCCAGCGGCTCAGAAAGAGGCAACCCGTGACCCTGTGTATTGCGGCTCCGTGTTTTATTCGGGATGACACGGGCAAGGCCCAGTCGAGGATCGTTTTTGGCTGGGACACGCGCGAACAAAATCAATTTACCGGAGCCGACGTTGCTTTTAAGCAAGGTCGGGCAAGCGCGTCTTTGATAGCTTTAATGTCCGGCGACGGCTCAGCACCGGAAGACTTTCTCTCTACTTGCAAATCATGCCTGTCGGATAACATAACTTTTTCTACCGCGTTCGATGAGATTAACGCGGCTGTTGGCATTCACAAGAAGAAGCTTTGTGAGCGTCTAGCCCAACAGAGGTTTGGTATGGACTACGAACGCGTCCTGACCAAAGGCCAAGAAGAAATCCCGCCGGATATACGAGAGCGGTTTTTCTATGACCTAGAGAAACTCGATCCAGGGTTTGAAGTGATCCTTCTGGGCTTTACCCCCAAGGGCGCGGCCATGGTGTTTGTTGTAGATGGCTATGAAGTTAGGGATTGCAGTCAAACCTTCGGAACGGCTGGATCAGGTGCTGTGATAGCGGAGACGGTACTGTATCAACGTAAGCAGCATTTCGGCATGCATCAGCATTTCACGGCCTATAACTTGTACGAAGCATTCAAGCTGGCATCGGGAAGAGCGCCGGGAGTGGGAGAGTTTAGTTTATCGGTTGGATCACCAGCCGATGAGACTGAAGATTGGATGAAGCAGCAGTTCGTTAATGGTGAGGGGAAAAAACTGCTTGAGAGGGCATTTCAAAAGCATGGCCCACGCATCCTTAAGAGTCCCCCGATTTTGGCGGAGAAACATTTTTTGTAGCGAATCGGTCTGTCGTTCCTGCCACAAAAAGGACACGTAGGATATTTGGGCATGAGATGGAGCCGAGTATAGCTATTGCTGCCCTAGCCGTCCTAATCCCTGCCTCAAAAATTCGTCTCGATTCCTTCCGCTCCTATGCCGCCTCAGTCGAAAACTCCGCTTCAATCCCAAGCTCATGCACTGACTGAATCACGACGCAACGCTGCAAAGCAAAAAGCATGTTAGTCGCGCCGAGACAATGCCCGCCGCAGCCTTATTGAAGGCTGAGTATGAGGCGTGGTTTAATCCGGCCCGTTCTTCATCCGACTGATGGAGGCTCCAATGTCTCGAATCTTGCTCGGCACGATCTGTGGTCTCGTTTATGGCGCGCTCTCTGCCGCTTCAATGATCCCGTTGTCCTTCACTGATAAGACCGCGGCATTGACGGCGGCGTTTCTAAACCGCTTCGCCATCGGTTTTGTCATCGGGGCGGCTCGTCTGCCATTGCCATCCTGGGCTCAAGGACTCATCTTCGGGATCTTGCTAAGTCTGCCAGACGCCATCATCACCAAAACCTACGTACCAATCCTTCTCCTGGGTGCCGTCGGTGGAGTGATCATCGGACTCATTGTGGACAAGCACAAGTCCGCGTCACACACTACTGGCACGAATTCCCCTGCCAACCCTTCTTGATGATGTGAAAGTTCGACGTTGGATCGTTTGTCGTAGTGCTGTAACCTCTTTGCGGCAAGCTCATTGATCAGCTTAAAACTTCGAGGTGAGTCATGATTAGTGATGGAAATCTTTCTCGTCGCGACTTTTCGAAAATACTAGGCGCCGGCGCGGCTTACGCTGCACTACGTCCGGCAGATGTAACGAGAGCATCGACACCAGGCCCAACCGTCGTCCGCCTCAGCTCGAACGAGAATCCTTACGGCCCGTCACCGGCTGCGTTGAAAGCAATGACTGATGGCTTCAGTCTCGCGTGGCGTTATCCGGACGAGTACGGAGACATGTTGGCGGACGAGTTGGCACGCCTGCACAGTGTTCCGGTGGACCAGATTCTCCTCGGCGATGGTTCTGGCGAGATCCTGAAACTTTCTGCTGCAGCTTTTACAAGCAAAGACAAAAAGATTGTAGTTGCTAACCCCACTTTCGAGGCCGTGGCCCGTCATGCTGCTGTTGCCGGCGCCGACGTGATGAAGATCGATCTCACACCGGACTACAGTCACGACTTGAAGAGGATACTCGTCGCTGCGAATGGCGCCGGACTGATCTACATTTGCAATCCGAACAATCCCACCGCCAGCATTACTCCAAAAAACGACTTAGCGGACTTTCTCGCGAAGATGCCGGCTACGACGATCGTTTTGGTTGATGAGGCATATCACCATTACGTCGAGACGAAAGACTATGAAAGCGTGATTCCGCTCGTGAAGCAGTATCCCAATCTGATAGTGGCGCGCACGTTTTCAAAAATCTACGGCATGGCAGGTTTGCGATGCGGTTACTGCGTCACGCAACAGGCAAACATCCAGCGAATGAGGACCCACCAGATATTCGACAGCGTGAACATCATGGCCCTCGTCGCCGCCCTCGCAAGTTTGAAGGACACGGAACAGGTTGCTCGCGGCCGCAAACTCAACAGCGAAGTGAAGAAGGGTATTTGTACGGAGCTTGACACTCTCGGCTACCGCTACATTCCGTCGCACGCAAACTTCATGATGATCGACGTGCGCCGAGAAGTACGACCTGTCCTGACCGCGATGAGGAGTCGCGGTGTCGAAGTCGGACGTCTCTTCCCCGCCCTGCCGACTTTCATGCGCGTCACTATCGGCACCGGCCCCGAGATGAAACTGTTCCTGACAGCTTTCAAAGAAGTGATGGTCTAGCAAACTAACGCGCGCGAAACAAACGAGGAGGCCGCAAACAAGATGAAGTGCACCGCATGTGGAAGTTCGTCGCTCGTCCTGGGCACAATCATGGGCGGCGACGGATCATCGCCGGGCTTTTACCCGAGCGACATGCCATCTCTCAAACGTATTTTTGGTATTGGACACAGGGCAATTCAAGCGTATGGATGTCTCCATTGTCGAAACTTGCAATTCACCGTTGAGTTTACTGAACGCGATCTGGAACGCTACCAGGAGTTCGAAGGTGAGCAACCGGATGTGTTGGAACGAATAAACTCCAATCCGAAGAAAGCTGGAACGCTAAGTTGAATCGGAACTCACGCACGAGCCTAGCCAAGTATGGCCCTGCCGATCAGGTTCGAACGCGGGGAAGATCGAACCTGAACTAATCACAGCATCGCTCAGGTCCCTAATGCAAAACGGCGCGCACCGAAATGCGCGCCGTGTGCCGGACCGTTGGGCGGCTGAGAGTCGGAAACGCCAAGGGAAACCCCCTGTCCAATCAGCCACGTCCAACAAATCCGGCATGCCCAAACCCCTCCGTTCAAAAATGAGATACGAGTAGGCCGTTAATTATTGGGCTTGGGAGTCTACCTTCGGATCGGGGCTTGGGAGGTTTAAGTGTGGGCCGTGGGAGACCGCTAGACTAGACTTCGATGTCCGCCAACCTCAAAGGTTATTCATTGGCCGTTCTTGCTATTCATTGGCGGTTGCTGCTGCGTCGCCAGATGCAGTGAGCAGCGTCTGGATCATTGTGTGGCATAGGTCCCCATGTCGCTCGATCGAAGGCGACGAACATCGCGATTCCCTCGCCGGTCGCCATCGTTTTGGGATCGCCTCCACCTTCTTCGCCAGTTGCCATCGATGTTGACGGTAGATTCTTGTCATGCATGTTTGCGTACTCCCATTGAAAAGCCGAAGGCTTGGCTTCGCGGCGTCGGGTTGGAGAACGTGAGATGAGAGTTTATGCAAGCCTCTGAGGACCAGCCCAAATGAGTTGCGAGGGCGAGCAACAACTACTCCTCGTCGGACATTCTTGTCAAGATTTTCCAACAAGTGGCCCAGCAAAAACGGCCAATGACGCGTCACAGATTTTCAATAAAGTTAAGCGTGAATAACAATAGTCCACCTGCAAGTAATCTGCTAAGCTTCGGCTTCCCTCTTCAGTCGAACGTTTCAACAATCTGAATCAAGGCGTGGGCAGCACATCAGACTGCCCGATGCCGGTTTGACATCAACAAGAGACGAGCCCCTGATGACGTTACGCTGACTGACTCGTCAATAAAGGAGAACATCATGACGACGCGGCATTACTCACGGCTGTTGGTTGGAACTGCGGTACTGGTTCTTTTCGTCGGTCTGCTTTTCACGGGGGCTCCAGCATCATCGGCGGGTAAAGGCGATAAGTCCGCACCGACTGCACCAACAAACCTTGCGGCCGGTAACGTCACGGACCGCAGCGTCGATCTTTCGTGGAAAGCTTCGACTGACAACTCCGGCAAGTGGTCCTACAGAGTTCGCATAACCAATTTAAGCAACTCGAGCATTACCCTCGGCACGGCCAGTCAGTCGCAAACCAGTTACGCAGCGAAGTATCTCGAGCCAAACACCGCGTATCGTTTCGCTGTGTATGCAGTTGACGATGCGGGCAATAAATCAGCGGACAGTAATCTCGTGAATGTGAGCACACCAGCCGATACCACTCCTCCTCAGCCCCCGGCGCTGCAAGCGAATGTGCTTGGACCATCACAAGTGCAACTCACGTGGACCCAACCTTCAGACTACGGCATTGCGAACAACTGCTGCACTTACGGCATCAACGTGAATGGCAGCAGGATCAGCCAGAACATCAACTGGGCTGCCGCGCCGGCAGGAAGTCAGTCAGCGATCATTCGCCACTTGACACGATCCACGACCTACTCTTTCAGCATCGACGCGATCGAGTACAACGGCACCAACAAGAGCACGAGCAACACCGTCGTCGCGACGACGCAACCGAGTAACGACTTCACGCCGCCGTCAGCGCCCACCGGCGTGCACCTGGTTCAGGACGACACTTGCGGCGAAGTCTGGCTTGGATGGATCGAAGCCAACGACGAAAGTGATCCGCAGTCGCTCATCGAGTACGAGATTTGGGTAAACGGCGTCTTGAGTCCGCTGCCAGTGTCGGGCGGCAACGATATCGATTTTGTCTACGCCACTGCTTACGGTGACAACTACTTTCAAATCAAAGCTGTGGATCGCGCCGGCAACACCTCGGCGCCGAGCACTACACTCAAGTTGTGGCTCTGGCCGTGTTAGAATTCTCGCGTTCTTATTGACATGACGAAGAGACGGAGCGGGGCGATGTCGTTCAGACATTGCCTCGAATCCGTTTGTATGTGACGTGCCTCCCGAAGCCTCACGTTACAGTCAACCAAATGAATTCACCCGTGGGAGGTGCCAGAATGGTCCCTGAAATGGACGGACTGCTGGCGCGTGAAGAAGCCGTGCTCCGTGAAACTGAAATACTTCGCGACGCCAACATCGCACTCACTGAAAATCTAAGTCTCGACCGCATTCTCGAAACGCTGCTCGACTACCTGACAAAACTCGTTCCCTACGACAGCGCAAACGTGATGCTTCGCAAGGGAGAATCGCAGTTCGTCGTTAGCGCACTCCGGCGGTACGAAGGCTTCCAGGACGTCGAGACCACGCGCGCGATCGCCTTCGACGGCAACACCAATCCCCTGCTCCGTCGCATCTGCTTGACGAAGCAGAGCGTAGTCGTGCCCGATACGAACAACGAACCGGAATGGCAACTCGTAACCGGCGCAGATCACGTGCGCAACTGGATGGGCGTGCCGCTCGTTGCTTCCGGCAAAGTAATCGGCTTGTATTCACTCGATAAAGCCGAGCCTGACTTCTTCAAGCCGCAACATGCGCGGGTGGCAGAGACGTTGGCAGCGCGCGCGGCGAGCGCGATTCAGAACGCGCAACTGTTCGAACAGAGCCAGCACTACGTCGCGGAACTCGAAGCGCGCATCACCGAACGCAAACGCGCTGAAACGGCATTACGCGAAAGCGAGGAACGTTATCGCGAGTTGTTCGAGAACGCTCGCGACGCGATCTACGTCCATGACCTCGACGGCAAGTACATTTCAGTAAACCGGGCCGCCGAGGCCCTCTCCGGTTATACACGCCACGAGATCCTGGGCCGTCACTTCTCCGATTTCGTCACCAGCGAGCACGTCGGACAGGTCTGCGATTGTCTACTCTCGAAACTCGCGCGAGAAGGTGAAACGACGTACGAGGTCGAAATAATCGCGAAAGACGGACGACGTGTGCCCGTCGAGGTAAGCAGTCGCGCGATCTACGAGAACGGCGACATTGTCAGCGTGCAAGGCACTGCGCGTGATATCACCGAACGCAAACAGGCGCAGGATACGCTGCGCATGTTCTCGCGGCAATTGATCGAGGCGCAGGAGGACGAGCGCCGCCGCATCGCGAGAGACCTGCACGATCAGATCGGCCAGGCACTAACGGCGGTCAAGATGAACCTGTACACGGTCCAACGTTTTTCTTCCGGTCCGGAAGCTTCCCACTGCCTCAAGGACAACATTGACGCGGTCGACGAAGCGCTGCGACTGGTGCGCGATCTGTCCGTCGATCTTCGCCCACCGTTGCTCGACGATCTTGGCCTCGCGACTGCGTTGTGCTGGTACGTCGATCGTTACGAGAAACGGGCGGGAGTTACGGCTGAAGTCTTGATCGAACTGCCGAATCAAAACGAACGGTTCTCCCGCGATCTGGAAACAGCGTGTTTCCGCATCGCGCAGGAAGCGTTGACCAACGTTGCACGCCACGCTCGTGCAACGCACGTGTTGTTGAAGTTGACTCGCACCGCGACGACGCTCGAAATGGTCGTTCGAGACGATGGCGTCGGATTTGATCCGGCGGCGTTACGTAAACGGGCCAGTCGGGTCGCAACACTCGGGTTGGTGGGAATGCAGGAACGCGCGCACGCTGCCGGAGGAATGGTGGAAGTTCATTCGAAGGTCTCGAGAGGTACGGAAGTCCGGTTCAGCGTGCCGATTGACAACACTCGCCCAGAATAGATCTCATCATCTCTTCAACGCGGTCGCCGGCCCCATCGTTTCCATGTCTGCGAGGTTCCGTGTGTTCCGCGAGCCAGCCGCTTCGCTGTGTCGCTGCGAGCAAGGACGTGTCGTAACCGTACAAGCCGCGAATATCGATGCCGCGGGTTTTCATCGCGCGCAGCCAGATTTGGTAAACAAACTCCTGCGCCTCAGGTGAGATGCGATGAATGCGAGTGTCGGGCTGGTGGCCGTCCTCGACTAACTCCAAATAAGTCCGCGCTTGAATCAATCCGCCAAGCAGGCCCGCCGTTTCCAGTTGCACGATGTGCGTAGGCACGGCGGATTCCGCGCGGCTCACAAAGTTGTACGGGAAGCCCATGTAAGCGATCTGGATCGGACCCGATGGGCCATGTTCGGAAGTGATGTCCCATGTAGTCGCCCCGACTCTGAATTTCGGACACTTTCGTAAGTAACGAATGACTGGACCAAACTCCTGGTCGCCGCCCGAGCCGCTGAACAGTTTCACACCCGGCCGGTGGGCCATGGGCCATCGGCCCTTGAACGGATTGCGTCCCGACGATCCGAACACATAATCCGAACGCAGCATCAGCTCCTGCAAAGAGTCGACGCGCGTGATCCGGTGGTGAAGATAACCAGGCACCCTTAGATCCGGAGCGGGATCGTAGAACGTGACGCGGTTGCCTTGCTGTGACGCTATGTCCGCCAGCGCGCGGCCAATGCTGCCCAACCCGATGATCCCGATTTCAGCGCCCTTCAGCGACTTGCCACGCAGAAACTCCGCTTGCAAACGGTCGATCAAACAGTATGAAAAGATGTGTCCGCCGATTTGAAGTTTGACGGCTGACCGGGCCCACGAGAAAACGGCAAACGGCGGCGGCTTTTCTTCAAACAGGAACATGCCGAGCGAGGTTTGCTCGACACCTGCAACCGCGTAGCGCGACAACAAATCGCGGGGAATGTTTACGACGCACCAGCCACCGTCGTCGAGAACGATGATCCGTTTGATGCGGCGTTGGGCCAGTTTTTCGACAACGATCCTCCAGAGCAACTTGACATCGCGTTCGAATGCGTCGTCGAACTCACCCGGTATGGGATGACTGCTTTCCACTACAGTCGCACCCATGTTTCGAATCGCCGAGATGACGGGAACGCTGTTCGAATAAACCTTTCCCAAAGCGAAGATGTTTTCGGGTCTTAGACCAATCTGACCGATTGCCCGAAACAGATCAACTGTTTGGTAAAGCATGTGCTGAACGGCCACCAGCGCTGTGTCGGCGCCGAAGTCGAAACCGGCGCTGCGGGCACAACCCGACAATGCCCCTGTAACTTCCATCAACGATTGGCGAGTCGTCGTGATCATCTTTATTTCTGGGACAGGGGAGGGAGATCCCCCGGTATTGGCACGTGTCGCGTGCGTACGGATTAGCGATTTTGAGATGCGCGAGGCATGGTTTAAGTTTTATCAGTCCATGTATTAGACGTTCAATGGCTCAGGTTGGTTCCTTGACACCCCTGAACGGCGACTGTTAAATTACGCGGTCTTTTTCTAAAGAAAATTCTAGTCTGTACGCACAAAGGAGTTGTTTTGACTACCGAATCCGGTTACCTGTTCACCTCCGAATCTGTTACTGAAGGCCATCCAGATAAGATTTCCGATCAAATCTCCGACGCCATCCTTGACGCCGCTCTTGCTGCCGACCCGGCCGCACGTGTCGCTTGTGAAACATTAGTGACAACTGGCCTGGTTGTTGTGGCCGGTGAAATTACTACCGACGCCATCATCGACTACTCGAAAGTCGCGCGCGAGACCATTCGCGAGATTGGTTATACACGCGCCAAGTACGGTTTTGACGCCGATACATGCAGTGTTTTGTCGGCACTGGATCGCCAGTCGCCCGATATCGCGATGGGTGTCGATACCGGCGGCGCCGGCGACCAGGGTCTGATGTTCGGCTTCGCCTGTAATGAGACGCCGGAGTTGATGCCGTTGCCGATTCAACTGGCGCACCTGCTGGCGCGAAGGCTTTCCGAAGTGCGCAAGTCGGGCGAGTTGCCGTATCTCCGTCCGGACGGAAAATCTCAGGTAACGGTTGAATATCGCGACGGGCGTCCGTTCCGGCTCGAAGCTGTCGTGATCTCGTCGCAGCATTCTCCCGACGTCACCAACGAACAACTGCGCGCCGAGATTGAAGAGAAAGTCATCAAGCACACTGTGTCGCCGGAACTGCTCGACAAAGACACGAAGTATCACATCAACCCCACCGGGCGGTTTGTGACGGGTGGACCACAGGGCGATTCGGGTCTCACCGGCAGAAAGATCATCGTCGATACGTACGGCGGTTACGCGCCACACGGCGGCGGTGCTTTCTCAGGAAAAGATCCGACGAAAGTCGATCGCTCGGCTGCTTACATGGCGCGGTACGTCGCCAAGAACATCGTAGCCGCCGGACTCGCCGATCGTTGTTTGGTCCAACTTGCGTATGCCATCGGCGTCGCAGATCCGGTTTCGGTGCTGGTCGACACTGCCGGCACTGGCCGCATCAGCGAAGCCGCGTTGTCGAAGTTAGTACGCGACAATTTCGAACTTACCCCTCGAGGAATTATCCAGGACTTGAACCTGCGCCGTCCGATTTATAAGGCCACCGCGGCCTACGGACACTTCGGTCGCAATGAAGACGGCTTTACCTGGGAGAAGACGGACAAAGCCGAAACGCTGCGTGCCAGCGCGGGTATCTGAAACCTTCATTCAATAAAGGAATAGATCAAGTATGAGTGCAACACCTTCCGTCGAATTCGACGTGAAAGATACTGGTTTGGCTAGTAATGGTAAGCAGCGCATCGAGTGGGCTG
>DATANW010000134.1:0-16674 GCA_036266055.1 Pyrinomonadaceae bacterium
GATCCGTCCGGCCACTGTATTTCGATCTTTTCAACTCTCGTCGCAGATCCGAGCCCGAAGTGCACCGCCAGATCGTTTTGCGATGCGTAGCTGTTTCCGCTGATCACATCTCGCCGCTGCCGAACGCCGCCGGCAGTCACATAAACGCGAGCACCGATCGCGTCGCGCGAGCTCTTCTTCGACGTATCACCGACCAGACGAATTGACAACCAATTTCCCACCGGCGTTGTGACATTGCGCAGAACAGCCGGCTTTGAATCGATGTTGTTCATCACCACATCGAGACGACCATCACCGTCCAGGTCTCCAACGGCCAGACCACGCGCCGTCAGCGCCCGCGCTAGTCCGCTTCCCGGCGCAGCGCCGACGCGTTCGAACCTGCCATTCCTGAGATTGCGAAACAGCAGCGGTTGCTGCGCATAACTCGTCCCCCACTGATGATTGTCGACTTCGGGATAGACATGACCATTCGCCACGATCAGATCAGGCCAACCATCATTGTCGTAGTCGAGAAAGCTTGTTCCCCACCCGAGAAACGGAATCGAAGGTTCACCCAGTCCCGTTTGAAAGGTGACATCTGTGAAGTTGCCGTCTCCGTCGTTGTGATAGAGCACGTTTGAATCGTCAGAAAAATTCGTGATGTGGAAATCGAGGCGACCATCGTTGTCGTAATCTCCGACCGCCAATCCCATACCCGCCTGCTCGCGGCCGTTCTCATTCAATCCGACGCCGGATGGATAGCCGGTCTCTTCAAACGTGCCATCGCCCTTATTGATGTAAAGCTGATTCGGCGTGGAGTCGTTGACGACGATTAGATCCAGCAAATTGTCGTCGTTTGCGTGTACGAACGAAGACGTGAAGCCGTAGTACCGCTGCGGATCGTCGACCCCGGCCTTCTTTGAGACGTCTTCGAACGTGCCATCGGGTTTTTGGTGGTAGAGACTATCGCCCGCGCCGGTTAGACCGCGTGGTCCACACATGACGGCGACGCCGCGAAACTGGCAGAAGTTTTGGGTGGTTGTCGCCGAAGTCGATCCTGGGCCTTTTTCAGTCGGGCTTGCCGGCAGGTTGTCGAAATCGATCGCGACGTAACCCGGAACAAACAGATCGAGACGACCATCGCCGTCGTAATCACCCCACGTCGCTCCGGTGCTCCATCCTTTGCGCGCGACGTTCAGTTTTTCAGCGACGTCGGTGAAGGTGCCGTCGCCGTTATTGTGATAGAGACGCGACACGCCGAGATTGCTGACGAATAGATCGGGTCTGCCGTCGTTATCGTAATCGGCGACGGCGACTCCCATTCCCCAGCGTTCGTTTGCAACCCCGGCCTTGGTTGTGACGTCTTCAAATTTCCACTCGCCGAGGTTCCGATACAGCGCCGCTCGCGGCGGCTTTTCCTTACCTTGAAGTGCCGGCACGGTCGAGCCGTTCAAGAGATAAACGTCGAGGAGGCCATCGCCATCGTAATCGAACAGGGCGACCGCGCCCGATGGCGCCTCGAAGAGATAGTTTTTTTGCGGCGTGCCTGCGTGATGCACGAATTCCCGCAGCGCCGTCTTTTCGGTGACGTCGGCAAACACGACGGGCGCGTTGGGATCGATCACGTCGATCGTGCGCTTCGTCGTGTAGTTTCGTGCCGCCCCCGTGGAAACGCCTCCCATCGGCTGCTGAGACGTGGCTCCGCCCGAGGGAGTTTGCCCCTGGACAGTGCAGACCAGAAGAAGGACCATCAGACCCGACGCGATCGATCGAGCGGTCCTGCGAATGTCGCGATGTGTCGAAGATTTGTTTCCGAGGTTTACCAACTATTGGCCTTCATCCGTTGCTCGTGTTTGTGATCTTACATGGAGGCTTACGGTAGTCCAACGACAGTCACGATTGTTCGTCTTCGCGTTTCGTGCCTTCCAATCAGGAACTTTTCATCAGCCCCGTAAGCTGTAGCAGTCTCGTAAACCTCGGATTGTCGCGCAAGCTATCAAGCGAGGGATCGACAGCGAGAGGTATCAGGTTCAGATCATGTTCCTGATAAGCCTTCTCGAGCCATTTGAATGCCTGCTCTTTTCTGCCAAGTCCGACGCATACTATCGCTCTGTAATAGGACGGCACGTACTCCTTCTTCGATAATTCCTCGAGCTCATCGAGTACCTTCTGGGCGGCCTCGCTTCTCCCGGACAATGCATAAACATATCCGAGATGCGCGAACATCTCCGGGTTTTTGCCGAACACGCTCATAGTACGTTCAAACTCGGTGATGGCCTCTTCATACATCGCCTTTTGCACATAGATTCTGGCCATCCAGTAATGCGCGAGGGCGAAATTAGCGTCAAACTCGAGTGTTCGATTGAGCTCTTCGATCGCCTCGTCGTAACGCCCGGCGCAATAGAGGGTTCCTGCCGCCGCAGCCTTTAAAGTTGCCGAGATCGGATCGAGTTCCTGGGCGATCCTGCTCTCTCGCAGCGACTCCTCAAAGCGTCGCATATGTCGCAGGTAGATAGCATAGTAATGATGAGCTCTTGCGTAGTTGGCATTTAGTTCAATGGCCAACTTGTATTGTCTCTCGACGCCCGCCCATTCCCATTCGTTCAGTAGCGATTGCCCAAGCGCGGCGTGGGCGTCGGCCAGGTTGGGCTCGATGCTTAAAGCTTTTAGAGCTGCCTCTTTTGCTTTCGGCATGGCCTCCTTTGGCGAAAGCAAATCAAAAATAACGAGAGAGCAATAGCATTCGGCCAAACCCGCATGGGCAGTGGCATCGTAAGGATCAGTTCTGATAGCCAGCTCGAAATACTCGATGCTCTTGGTAACGCCTTCGCGAGTTCTCTTCTCAAAGAAGTAGCGGCCCTTCAGATACGCCTGATGCGCCTGCGTGTTATTCGTGTAACGCTTGACGAGTCGTTCATGCTCCTGGGCCGTCAACTTCACGGTCAGCGCTGCGGCTGCCTGCTCCGAGATTGAGTCTTCAATGGCAAAGATATTGGTGAACTTCTCATCGAACCTTTGAGCCCATAGTGTCACTCCATCTTGAATACTCACGAGCTGCACTGTCACTCGAATATACTCGTCCCATTTCTGAATCGTTCCTTCCAGCACCGTGGCCACTTTCAGTGCCCGACCAGCAGCAATCACATCGCCCTTGATCGCGTTTCGCACAGCGCTTGTAGGCCTGACTTTCACTTGCTTGAGATTGCTGAGTCGAGTGATGAGCGCGTCGGCGATTCCGAGCCCGAGATACTCGTCTTGCGGTACCGACCCAAGCAGTTCGAACGGCAGCACAGCGATCGACTGTGTATCGACCAGTCGCTCATCCGTGTCTTTCTTAGGGGTGAGCCGTTCGCTGACGTCGTTGGCAACTTCCGCAACTTCCTTTCGACGCTCAGTAACCGAAGCAATAAAACGATAGCCCCGCCGCGGCACGGTCTCGATGTATTTTGTATTTCCGACAGTCTCGCCGAGGGCTTTCCGCAGCATGAAGATATGCTGCGCAAGATTGCTCTCTTCGACGACCTCATCCGGCCAAACCGTTTCCATCAGCATGTCTTTTTCAACCAGATGGCCGCGACTCAATACGAGCGCGAGCAGAGTGCTGAAAGCCTTTGGCGGCAGGGACACCAGTCGTCCGTCCCGCAGCAGTACCCGCTGGCTTGCATCTAAACAGAAAGGACCAAACTGGTAGAGATGATCATCTCGTTCCACAAAGTTTTTCATAACTTAGATAACTGTGAGGTTCGGTAAGTGAACCGCTGAATCCGACGGCAAAAGTCTAGCGTCGAGTGGAAGTGGATTGCAACCATCACTCTTGAGAACTCATTAATAAGCTCCTAAGAGTTACCTAAAGATTTCCTTTCCCATAATCAATATAGTTCGGGGCCTGAACTTCGATTCAGTTTTCTGCGGCTGCTCAACAACACGTTCGCCGTGACTCCCTTGTTGAGAACGACCCAACCTCACCCTCGCTCTTCAAGCAAGACTCAACTAAGGAAACGGAGAACAAGAAAAATGAAGAAACGCTACATGTCAATCGGTTCTTTGATCCTGCTGGCTCTGTTGGGAGGAAGCGCTGTCTGGAACATGTCAGGCTCGGCTGCGCATAGCAGTCCTCGACGCGTTGCCCCGGATGAAGAATCGAATCCCCTGGTGAAGATCAATCAGAAGGCGCGCGCCGCGAAAGACGGCGATGAAACTGCAACGCGCGAACTCGTGGATCAAATGTTTCTTTCGCTCGATCTCGCTCAACAGTTCGCCGAACTTGACGACTCGATCAAGGACCGTCTGGTGCGGGCTGAACTCAACCACAAAAAGCGCAACGGCAACAGCAGTTGTTCTGAACAGCGCGTAGTTCACGCTGTGAATCTGCTGGCAGACAGAATCGGCACTCCGGCTTACACGCGTACGAATGTATTCGAGGTCAGAAGACTGCGCGCCAACCTTCTGCTCTATACGTCTGATTTACGGGAGCGCCGCATTAACAATGGTTTGCGTAAAGGCCAGAAAGAGGACGTGATGATGTCTCCGCTGGAGACGTTCTTTGTCGCTGTCACACTCATCCAGCAGAAGCGACACAACCCCGAGTATCAGCTGACGAACGATGAATGGATCGCTCTGCACGGCGGCAAACGAAGCGCCGGCGGCGCCAGGAAGTTTGAGGAGGAGATAAAGCAACGCCACCTCAATTCAGCTCGCACGGAAGAAGTTCGCCAGGCGATTCAGAAGGGGTTCGCCGCTATGAGTCCCCTTGACATGCTTCAGCTCCCGGAAGAATTGCTGAACACACTCGGCATAGAACGCTAAAGGAGGAGACGCAATGAAAAACACAAAACTCGTTCTGTTTACGACCGTCTTCGTGTGCTGCGCCCTCTTCGCGTCATGCAGCGGCGGCGGCAGCAACGTACAATCAGGGTTCCGCGTGTTTGGTGAAAAGTACGTACAGGTCTTCGGCGGTGGCCCACCCATGTTTGTGGCCGCCACTAGCATTCAGGGAAATCGACTGTTTGACTATTCAGGCGCGACGGGCAGTGTCTCAGCATTTGGACCGCTGTTGTGTCTGGGACCGTGTCCGATTGAAGGAGGTCGAGCGCCGGCGAGGTGGAACATCGTCGCGGGAACACCCGGACTGGAATGCATTGGTTACCTGACACCCAACGAAAGGGACGTAACGCTGAACAGTCTTCAGACCAGCAAGTGCCTGACGTTCGGAATCGTTTTCCCGTTCACCGCGGCGCCTAGTCTGGTCGATCTGCAAGCGCCACCCGCAACTCTTGTAATGACGGGAGAGAGTCTCACGACCACTTACGGAATGCCTTACATTGAGTATCGCGATCCTTACACCGGCAACTTGATCGGGGCCACGAGCGCGACTTATGTAAGCGCAAAAGGCTCGGTGCTGGAGGCTGCGGCGCCGAATCTTTCGTCAGTTTACGACGGCGTCTACAACGTGCTGATCAGTAACATTCGAGCTGACGGCAGTTTGGAGCCGGTGGGAAGTTCGACGATCTCCTGTACGGGCAGACCATATCCATACGAGCCACCTCCTGATCCGGGTCCGTGCGGATGTCCTCCCGATCAACCCTGCATGCCGTGTGAAAACCCAATCCAGTAATCGCATGGTTGGATCCCGTGGCGCACAGTCGTCTAGACCGCGCCACGGGATCACGGCGAGCAGACCATCTCCTGCTTACTGCAAACACTATCCTCTTCACCTTCGAGGTATCACAAACTGCATCATCGGCTAATGTTCATTCGGCTGAACTTGTACCGAAACTCTTCAGAACTCACTCGATCCATCTGGTAGTATCAACCAACCTGTGCGAGATTCGGTCGCCGATATCTCAAGAAGGAGTGTCATGACGATCCAGTTCAGTCGCCGCCTCGCCATTGTGATTGGCCTCCTTGCTCCAATCGGTGAAACCATCAGAAGGTGGAGCACCTGGAAGCAGGATCCTCCGTCGTTATTTGACGATTACATTCTAGGCGCCTTTTTGCTTTATGGAGCATGGCGTGTCGGGAAGAATGTTTATAGCGGCCAGCGTTTTCTAGCCGCAGCATGGGCTTTTACCTGCGGGATGGCATATCTCAGTTTCTTTGGACACTTGGCTCGTCTACGCGCCGGAGAAGTCGATCCGGCGCCGATAGCTTCAAAGTGGGTGCTGATGATCAAGGGCGTCGGATTAGTGCTAGGTGTCGTGGCGTTGGTCGTGAGTCTCAGACGAATACCCGACGAGCAGCGTTGATTCAGAAAACCCCACGCGGCGCGATTCCAACGCGCGAACTTCGTCCGCTTTAATTTGATCGAAGAGCCCGAATTGGATCGATCTGTGACGCACGCCTCGCGGGAAAGTATCCTGCTAGTGTTGCTACGACGACTAAAACAATCACGGTCGCAGTGAACGACGCGGGATCATACGACTTCACGCCAAACAATAATGAAGCCAGCGACCGCGTAACGATCAACGATCCGCAAAGACCAATGCTCAGCCCGATAGCAGCGAGGCGTAGTGTCTCAAACAAAATGTGCCGCTGCAGACTTCCTGGCGACGCTCCGAGCGCGGTCCGAATTCCGATCTCTCGAGTTCGCTGCTGCACGGAGTACGAAATCACAGCGTAAATGCCCAGCGCTGCAAGGACCAGCGAAAAACCGGAAAAGCCTGCCAGCATCATCACGACAAATCTACGTGGCGAGGTTGCTTTATCAACCAAGTGTTGGACGCTGCGAAATTCCTTTGAGCCCAGGTTTGGATCGAGCGGCTTTAACGCTGCGCGAATTGTTGCGCCCGCGGTAGAGTCCGGAAGTGAGGTCCGTACTACTAACTCCACCGCCGAGAAATCGTCAGTTTGGCGAATGGGGAGGTACATTTCCAAACCTGATTCTTGTTCAACCGTCACATGACGCACCCCACCAACGATGCCGACGACCCGACGTCCGCCATCCTGTGTAACCATCTGTCCAATTGGATTCTGATCTGGCCACAGTCTGCGTGCGAGCGAGTCGTTAATGATGATCACCTGTTCACTTGCAGCATTATCGTGTTCCGTAAAATCGCGGCCTGCGAGTAGGGGTATTCCCATAGCTTTGAAGTATCCATTACTCACAATGCGGACAAAGGCTGACGGGTAATTTTCTCTCGTGTATACCTGACCGACTCCGGCAACACCCCAGCTTCTATCACCTTCCAGGGGCAGGACGTCAGTTAATCCACATGCTTCTATCCCCGGCGTGTTGTGGACAAGCCGCAGGGCTTCATCAAAATACGCGTTTCGCTTCGCCTCTGTGGAATACTCCGGCCCGGGATCGACGCGTAAAGTTGCAAGTTGCTCCGGTTGAAATCCGAGATCTACGTCGAGCACTCGAAGAAAGCTTCTGATAAGAAGTCCGGTGCCGACTAAGAGTAAACAAGCGATAGCAATTTCCGTGACAACCAGAGAACTGCGGATCCAGCCATGTTTTCTGCCGCCGGTCGAGCTGCGATTCGTGTCTTTCAAAGTTTCATTGACGCGGATAGCGGGAACTTGCAGGGCCGGGACAAAACCAAACGTCAGGCCTGTGACGACGGCTATGACGAGGGTAAACGCAAGCACACCGAGATCAACCTGCACGTTTGCAAGCAGCGGAATACTGAACGCCTCCAGCCGGCTCAGTACTCGCGTGCCAATTACCGCCAGGGCGACACCGGCAACAGCACCCGCGCCGGACAGTACGATACTTTCCGTGAGTTTCTGCCGAATGAGTCTTCCCCGTCCGGCGCCAAGCGCGATGCGAATCGCGATCTCCTTCCGGCGCGTGGCGTTGCGCGCCAGCATGAGGTTCGAGAGATTGGCGCACACGATAAGCATCACCAGCGCAACAGCGCACCCTAAGATAATCAATGCCGGTCGCAGTCGACCCGTGACATGTGTTTTCAATGAACTCAACACCGGTTGAAATTCGTTGCGATTCGCATAATGCTCCGCGGTAAGCCGTTGGCCCAGAATATGGAATTCGTTCTGTGCGCTTTCCAGAGTTACGCCGGGTTTCAAACGGCCCACAACCGCGATCGTGTTTCCCATTCTGTTGGTTTCTTTTGTGAGCGGAAACGGTGAGAACAGATCGACGCGGCTCCCGGGCGCGAACACAGAAGAAAAATCAAATGCTGCGGGCATCACTCCGACAACCCTGACGGGTTTACCGTTTAATTGCAGCGTCTTTCCTATAATTTCCGGGCTCGAGGCGAAACGTCTTTTCCACAAAGCATCGCTTAAGATAACGGCCGCTGGACCATTGAACCGGCATTCGTCGGCATTAAAAACTCTCCCCGCCTGGGGCTCGACGCCGAGCGTGCGGAAGAAGTTTTCCGAGACAGGTACAGCGGTTAGACGTTCCGGCTCGCCGGCGTCGGTCAGTTTGAGGTCACCAATACTGTAGTAAGCAAAATAGGCGGCGAGCTCGGTGAACGATTGGTTTGCTTCGCGTGCATCCAGAATGTGGCCCACCTGCGACGTTTGTTCCGGAATACTCTTATTGTTGGCGATCCAGACCAGGCTTTCAGCATCCTTGAGCGGTAAGGGCCGTAGTAAAAGAGTATTGAGTACGCTGAAAACGATGGCGCTGGCGCCGATCCCCAGACCTACTATCAAAATCGCAAAAAAAGCGAAACCTGTATCGCGTCGAAGAATGCGGAACGTGTAACGAAGATCCTGGAGCAGCGTGTCGAGGAGAGGCAGTCCCCGGGTATCGCGGTGTTCCTCTCGCAGGCTAACAACATTGCCCATTTTCAACCGCGCCTCTCGCATCGCTTCGTCGGTTGATAATCCCAACCGAAGATTCTGCTCGACTAATAATGACAAATGAGTTTGAAGCTCCTCGTCGAGGTCGCGATCGAGCTCAGCTCTCTTGAACCAGGCGCTTATTCGTGCCATGAGGCGATACAGGTAATTCAAGACGTTTGGCCTCCGTCCGTTAGCTTAAGCAGACGTCCAATCACGCCCGATACCCGCTGCCAGTCCTCAGCTTCAGCCTGGAGCTGTTTTTTGCCGGCTTTAGTGATGGCGTAAAACTTTGCCTTGCGATTATTTTCCGATGTGCCCCACGTTGCTTTGATCCATTTTCTTTGCACCAGACGGATCAGGCACAAATAGATCGTGCCCTGATTTACGACGACGGCATTGTTACTGACCTGCTCGATGCGGCGCGCAATGCCGTATCCGTGCAAAGGCCCCATTGCATCCAGGGTTTGTAAGACCATCAAATCAAGGGTGCCCTGTAGAATTGCGGATCTACTTTCCATTATTTTCCTCTCCTGTGGGTTGCACACAGGAGTCTCTCACGTGCTCCTGTGGGATGTCAACAGGAAAGAAGTTGGGACGCGGCACAGGGGGACGCGGGCACAGGTGGTTACCAATCAAGTGAAGAAACGTGCGTAAACCTACGCTGAATCTGAGAGTTTCTGCGAAAGATTTCTCACCTCCCATCAGCTGTAAGGCAGGAAACAAGCGTATTCGGCACGCTTGACTCCCGGTACAACTCTTGCCGTTTCCTCAGTGCTGATGGAAAGCAATTTGGGAACCGTAATGGTGTTGAAGGGGATACGATGAAAATACTCATAGGATATGACGGTTCGGATTGCGCGGAAGCGGCGCTTGACGATGTGATGCGCGCCGGCCTGCCCGACACTGCTGAAGCTCACATCATGTCGATCGCTGAAGTGTGGCTTCCACCGCCTCCGCCGTCGAGTCTCGAGATCATAGAAGAGGCGCGGAAGGCACACTCGCCCGCGGAATTGCAGCGCGATTTTGCAAAGCGCTGTCCGGCCGCTAAGGAAGCACTCGCTTTGGCCCACCGCGCGTGCGAACGAGTACAAACTAACTTCCCGAATTGGAAAGTGACTGCTGACGCCTCGTGCGGTTCGGCGGCCTGGGAACTCGTCGCCAAGGCAGATGAGTGGAAGCCGGATCTAATCGTGGTTGGTTCGCATGGTCGCACTGCGCTTGGTCGCTTCGTATTGGGTAGCGTTTCACAGCGTGTTTTAACTGAAGCGCATTGCTCGGTAAGGATCGCGCGCGGCCGTGTCGAAGAGCCGGACTACCCAGTCAGAATCATTGTGGGAACGGACGGTTCGGAGGCAAGTGACGAGGCGCTTCGCTCCGTTTCACTACGCAGATGGCCGGCTAAAAGCGAAATCAAAGTCGTCCTCGTGGATGATCCGCTGGCGCCGGAGGTTCTGGGGAAGATCATTCCGCCCTTGGAGCAGATGCTTGAAGAAGATCGTCAAATGGAACGAGCATGGGTTGAAGAAATCTCAAAACGGTCTCTCGATATTTTGAGTGCTGCGGATATCAAAGTCACTTTTGTCGTAAGAGAAGGCGATCCCAAGCATGAGCTCTGCAAGGCTGCTGAAGAGTGGGGTGCGGACTGCATCTTTGTCGGTTCCGCCGGTTTCAGCAATCGCTTTGAAAGATTTGTGCTCGGCAGCATTTCAGGAGCTGTCGCTGCACGGGCACACTGCTCGGTCGAAGTTGTTCGCAAAAGTCTAAAATAGGATCTCAGTTTACGGCGAGGTGAACAAAGTCTTCACGGTTGGGTGTTTGTCTATCACCGTGTGACCACACCAGCGCCGCGTATCGCATCGCGCTTCAATGCAATTAATGCCTCGTTCACCTGATCGAAAGCAAACATTTGCACATGCGTCCGCACCGGAATGCGCGCTGCCTCGAGCAAAAACTCTCGCCCGTCAGCGCGCGTGTTGTTGGCCACACTTCTAATCACGCGTTCGCCGTAAATCAGTGAGTAGTCAAACGAGGGAATCGGACTCATGTGAATACCGCCGAGAACCAGCGTGCCGCCTTTTGCGAGTGCCTTTAGCGCAGCAGGCACGAGTTCACCGGCGGGTGCAAAGATGATTGCGGCGTCGAGTTTGACTGGAGGATCTTCAGCCGTATCACCTACCCAGGTTGCGCCAAGCTCGTGGGCCAGCGTCTGGTGCCGCTCTCGATCGCGCGTGCAAACGTAGACTTCTGATCCGCGAGCGCGCGCAATCTGAATGCAAATATGTCCGGCGGCGCCGAAACCATAGATACCGAGGCGTGCTCCCGCCCATTCGGTTCCGCTGAGACCCGTCAAGCGTAGACAGCGATAACCGATTATTCCTGCACATAGAAGCGGTGCGGCTTGGGCATCTGCGAAATCATCGGGTATTCGGTATGCGAAAGACTCCGGCACAACCGCGTATTCCGCATATCCCCCATTCACACTCCAGCCGGTGAAGAGAGCTTGCTCGCACAGGTTTTCGCGACCCGTCAGACAGTACTTGCACTTACCACACGTCCGATTGAGCCATGCGATGCCGACGCGATCATTCACAGCAAAATCCTGAACACGGGAACCAATAGCCGCTACTCGCCCGACGATCTGATGTCCAGGAACAACTGAAGACAGCCGCACCGGCAGCTCACCCTCGACGACGTGCAAGTCAGTCCGGCAGACACCACACGCTGAAACGCGTACGAGTAGTTCATCTTCGCGCACAACCGGTGTTGGCCGCTCGGCTAAGACGAGAGGGCGTTCATGAACACTCGCAGGTCTTGTTAAGCTCCAAGCCTTCATTGCTGTTTCTGTCTGCAAGACTCTTTCGCCGCGTTTGATCTGTTTTCACGCGGCGGATGCATGGGTCATTGACTGTTTCGCCTCCTGGTCGGCAATGACGAGCGCCGTCCGGATCGCCGTGTCCGGATTGAGCGAGATCGACGCGATCCCCCGTTCACCGAGCCAGCGAGCAAACTCTGGGGAGTCCGACGGCGCCTGACCACAAATACCAATCGGCTTCTTTACTCGCTGCGCTTCGTCAATCACCTCTGCGATCAGGCTCAGGACTGCGCGATCGTTTTCGTCGAATAAATGCGAGACAGTGCCGGAGTCGCGATCGATTCCGAGAATGAGTTGCGTAAGATCGTTGGAACCGATCGAGTACCCGTCAAAGACTCTCAGAAACTCCTCGGCTCTCGCGACATTCGCAGGCAGCTCGCACATAGCGTAAATCTCCAGGCCGTCGTCACCTTGTTTCAATCCATGCTGCGCCATTACTTCGATTACACGCTTTGCTTCCGCCACCGTGCGCACAAACGGAATCATGATCTTGATGTTTGTCAAACCCATTTCTTTGCGCGCGCGCAGCAACGCCGCACATTCAAGCGCGAAGCCATCGGAGTAACGTGGATCGTAATACCGAGAAGCGCCTCTGAACCCAAGCATCGGATTTTCTTCCTGCGGCTCGAACTCACTGCCTCCCAGAAGACGCGCATACTCGTTAGTTTTGAAGTCGCTTGTCCGGACAATCACGGGTTTCGGATAGAAGGCCGCCGCGATCCGAGCGACACCTTCGCTGAAACGGCGAATGAAAAACTCACGCGGCTCTTCGTCACCGATGCGCGCAGCTATTTCCTGTATCACCTGTGCGTCTTTGAGGGCCGGATAACGAGCAAGGGCCATCGGATGAATGCCGATGTGATTGGTAACGATAAATTCCGTGCGCGCCAGTCCGACGCCGTCGTTCGGGATGAATGAAGTTTGAAAGGCGCGAGCGGGATCGCCGATCGTGAGCATTACTTGCGTGTGCGTTCGTGGAATTGCAGTAGCCGCAATCTTTTCAGTCGCGAAAGCAACACGTCCGGCATAAACATGACCCTCAGGTCCTTCCGAACATACAACTGTGACCTCGTCGCCGTTCCGGAGGACTTCCGTAGAGTTTCCAGTGCCGACGATGCACGGAATGCCAAACTCACGAGATACGATGGCCGCATGCGCAGTCCGCCCACCCTGGTCGGTAACTATTGCCGCAACTCGACGCATTACTGGTTCCCAATCCGGCTCCGTAAGCCGGGCCACGAGTACGTCACCGGTTTCGACCGTTTGAAGTTCGTTGGCTTCACGTACAATCCGCACGCGCCCCGCGCCAATCTTCTCACCGACCGCTTGCCCGGTTACAAGTGGTGGTCCATGTTCGCCAGTCAGCCGGTAAATGTCCGCACAGACATCTCTTGTTTTTGCCGAGTGAACAGTTTCGGGCCTCGCTTGAACGATGAACAGCTCACCTGTGATTCCGTCCTTGGCCCACTCTATATCCATCGGCTGAGGATGGCCGGCTTTCTTTGAATAATGGTCCTCAATCTCACAGGCCCAGCGCGCAAGTTTCAGCACTTCGTTATCGGAAAGTGAAAACCTGCCGCGGTCCGCTGGTGGAGTCGCCTCACTCCGTGTGGTGCGACTGCCGTCGCCATAGACCAGGCGCACTTCTTTGCTGCCGAGTCTGCGGCCAACGATAGGACGGTGACCCGTTTTCAGCGTCGGTTTAAAAACAAGCCACTCATCGGGCGTGACCACTCCCTGGACCACGTATTCGCCGAGGCCATACGAGCTGTTGATCAAGACCACGTCGCGAAATCCGGACTCCGTATCGAGCGTGAAGATCACGCCGGAGCTGGCCTTGTCGGAGCGCACCATCGGTTGGACGCCTACGGAGATTGCCACCTTCAGTTGGTCGTAACCAAGACGCGCGCGATAGCTAATTGCGCGATCGGTAAACAGTGACGCGAAACACTGATGCGCGGCGCGCAGCAAACCTGCGCGTCCGCGAACGTTCAGAAACGTTTCCGCTGCGCCGGCAAACGAAGCCTCCGGCAGATCTTCGGCCGTCGCTGACGATCTCACCGCGAGTTCCGGCTCACGTCCGAGGCGTTTGCAAAGTTGCTCGTAGGCAGTTGTGACAGCGTCGCGCAGTTCGTGCGGCAGTGGAGTGTCAAGAATTGCAACTCGAGCGGCATGACCACGTCGTCTCAGTTCCTCGAGATCTTCATAGTCAAAATCCGACACCAGCGAACGAAGTTCGTATTCAAGCTCACGTTCAGCCAAAAGAGCGCGATAGGCATCCGCCGTGGTAGCGAAGCCATCGACCACGCCGACTGCTCGCGGTTTCAACGAATTAAAGAGCTCACCGAGTGAGGCGTTTTTGCCGCCGACTCGAGTCGTATCCTTCAGACCGATCTCGGAAAAGTCGAGAGTGTAAACGAGGGTTTTGTTTGGTCTCATAACTTTACTGACGCTCCTATCCACCTCTGGAAATCGCAAGGAGCGTGCCTGCTGAGAAGCAGAACAAACGAGCCGCGAACGTTCATTGATCACACGATTCGCCGCGATTTTCCACCCAGTTTTTGCGGAACTTTCCCCATGAACCTGGGCCACCAAAGAATCTGCGCCAGATTCGTGCGTTCTCGTTCGGCATATACGTTGCACCTGCAAAGTGTCGGGGCAAAACCGCAGGCGGTGCTGCGGCCAAATCCTCGAGGGTGGATTCCTATTTCTAATGAATCTGAACTCATCTAGTGTGAAAGGAAAGAGCAATGAACGACAAGAAGAGAGAAAAAATGGAGTTGGAGCGGAGGACTCCTGAGATGGCAAATCCGTTTCAGATGATGCGCCGCTTCACGAAAGACATGGAACGGATGTTCGAAGGTTTTAATTTCCCGGCCTTCTTCAGAACTGATTTTGCGCCATTCCGCATGGAGTTTGAGAACGTCCAATGGGTACCTCAAATCGAGGTGCTGCAAAACAATGGGCAATTCATGGTGCGGGCAGATCTTCCCGGCCTCACGAAAGATGATGTGACGGTCGAGATGACTGACGACATCCTGACCATCTTCGGCGAGCGCAAGAAAGAAACGGAAGAGAAACGCGAGGGCTTCTATCGCAGTGAGCGAAGCTACGGCAGCTTCTACCGGCAGATTCCTCTGCCCGAAGGCGCCAAGGCTGAACATGCCATCGCGACCTTTCAGAACGGTGTTCTCGAAATAACGATGCCGGCGAAGAAAGTCGAACCGCCGATACGTAAACTCGAGATCAAACAACCATCAGAAGCGAAAGCTGCCAAAGCGGCCGCTTAGGCGCGTTTCCCACCGTGCTGTCCGACGTATTGATCAGTTCGGACAGCACGACCGGTGGGGCGAGTGTCGATTATGGATCTCATTAATTGGCGAAAGAGCTTTCACCTCGATCGTTCGCGGCAAATCGCTCGTGTACTCCTTTCTCACGGTTGGGATTTTCTAAGAAATAACAAGGAACGCGATGCTCGTTCAGATTCAGTGGCGTCTCACGGTCGTCCATTACATTTGCGACTGACTTTAGAAGAGCTCGGCACTACGTTCATCAAGTTGGGCCAAATTCTCTCCACGCGCGCAGATTTGCTTCCGCCCGAATATCTAGTCCAACTGAGAAAGCTGCAGGACTCCGCGCCGCCGGTCCCTTTTGAAGCAATTCAACAAACGATCGTGGCGGAGTTGGGCCAATCCATTGAAAAACTCTTTGCGGAGTTTGATCCCATGCCGCTTGCAGCGGCGTCGATTGGTCAGGCGCATGCGGCCACCTTATGGGACGGAACTGAAGTAGTGGTGAAGGTCCGCAGGCCCGGAGTCGTCGAACAGGTGAACGAGGATCTGGAGATTCTTAAGGAACTCGCCGCGACCGCAAGCCGGCATTGGGATTTTGCCGATAGCTACGACCTGATCGGATTGGTCGAAGAGTTCTCGCAAACATTGCGATCAGAGCTTGACTACATTCGTGAGGGCCATAGCGCTGAACACTTCGCAGCTAATTTCGCTGCCGATCCTCATGTTCACATTCCGCGCGTTTTCTGGGACGCGACAACCGGACGCGTGCTCACCCTGGAACGGATCAGGGGAGTAAAAATTAACGATCTTGCAGCACTGGACCACCAGGGAACGGATCGTCCCTGGCTGGCTCACTATGCCACGAACATCGTGCTGAAAATGGTCTGCGAGGACGGCTTCTTCCACGCCGATCCACATCCCGGGAACTTTTTTATCGAGCCAAACGGGACCATCGGCCTGATCGACTTCGGCATGGTTGGTGAGCTTGATGAGCGGACACAGGAATTGCTGGCGGAGTTGTTGATCGTTATCAATCGTGAAGATGCCGATCGCCTCGTAGACGTATTTCTCGATCTTGGAGTTACTCGAAAGCGAATAGATCGGGCGTCAGTCCGTCGCGATATTGACCATTTACTATCGAACTATTGGGGCTTGCCATTAGGTGACCTGAAGGTCACCGCGCTACTCAATGATATCTACTCGGTTATGCGCCGGCACCACCTACATCTGCCGCCAAACCTGGCGCTGCTGCTCAAAACCGTTATCATGATTGAGGGACTTGGCGTTAACCTCGATCCGGACTTTCGGTTGACTAACTCACTTACACCCTACACTGAACGTCTCGTGCTCAGGCAGTATTCTCCCTCGAGATGGGTTCGCGGTTTTGGCCGCGCCAGTTTGGATTTGGCAAAACTGGCGGCCGAACTGCCGCAGCATCTTCGCCGGATTGTTACCGAGGCTGAAAATGGAAATCTGCAAATCGGCATGCGGCCGGAAGGATTTGATTCAGTTATTAACCGGCTCGAGAGAATCGCGAACAGAATTGTCCTCGGTGTGATTGCCGCTGCGTTCATCAACGGGTTGGCGGTGCTCGTGTCGGTGTACAAGCCTCCGGGTTGGGAACGCTGGGGGTGGGTCGTCTTCGCTTTCGGTTTTCTTTGCGCGTTAGTGTTGGGCGTTTATCTTGCCTGGAGCATTCTCAAGCCAAAGTCCCTGCGAAGAATTTGACTCAGCGTGAAGCCGGGCCAGGAACCGGGTCAGAGAATGGTTTCG
>DATANW010000135.1:0-7936 GCA_036266055.1 Pyrinomonadaceae bacterium
CGCGTTATCTTTTCAATGCTGACCTCGTGAGGGCTTCCTGGTAAACCTCACGGGTCAGCATTGCTGTTTCTGCCCATGAAAATTTCGCTGCGTGCTTCATCCCTGCCGCTGAAACCTCCTCGCGCGCCTTCGCATCCGTGAGTAGCTCGACGAGGTGGCGTGCTAATCCCTGAACATCCGTCGGCGTGATCACTCTCGCAGCATCGCTCGTCACACTCGGAACCGCACTCGCGATCACCGGCGCGCCACACGTCATCGCCTCCAATGGCGGCAAACCAAAACCTTCGTAGACCGATGGATAAACAAAAACGCTGCATGAGGAATACAACGCACAAAGATCCGCGTCGGTAACATATCCGGTCATCTTTATTCGATCCTTGAACGCGGATTTTTCTATATCCGTTAGTGCGTCGTTCTCTTTCCAACCGAGCTTGCCGGCGATGACGAGTTGCGGCCGCAGCGACGTCGTTCGCAGCACGTCTGCAAACGCTCGCAACAACGTAATGAGGTTCTTTCGCGGTTCGACCGTCCCGGCGTAAAGCACGAACTCGGCCTCGACGCCGAGACGCTGCCGCACCTCTGCTGTGACCTCCGCAGGCATCGGGGCGAACTCCGGCTGCGGCGCCAGCGGAATCGCAATCACCTTTTCAGGCGCGAGGCCCAGGTGTTCGCAAACTTCGCGACGCACGGGTTCGGAAGCAGTGATCACGAGTGTCGCGCGACGGGCCATCTGCGGCAGCCGCAACCGCCCGCGCAAGACGGCCCGCGTTTCGTGCGTGCTAGAATGCAGCAGCAAGGAAAGATCATGAATTGTGACGACTGACGGGCAGTCACCCCGCAGCGGCACTTCGTAGTTCGTCCCGTGAAAGAGATCGATTGAATGGCGGCGAATGTAGGAAGGCATTCCGAGTGACCACCAGCGCCGGTGCAGCAGGCTTGGTTTTGAATAGACCAGCGAGAGATTGGCGGGACCATCGTCCGGCAGCTCGAGGTAAAACGGCCGCGGCGAGACCAGTTGAAACTCGTCCTGCGGAGCTTGCGCTGCGAGCGCCCGGGCCAGCTCGACTGTGTATGCGCCGACGCCGGTCTTGAGTTGGGTTAGCGGCAGGCCGTCGAGACCAATGCGCATGAAATGAATCGTTCCTCAGCGGTCAACGTATGATCAAGCCGGAGCAGCCACGGATCGAGATCGACGATTTGGCGGCCGTCATTCGCGAATCAATGGCGGCGCAGAAGCATCACGACCTTTTCGCCAATGGGTCGTCCGCAGCGGCGGTGCAGAGCGCCGCGCCTTCGCCCTTCCCTGAGCTCAAGCTGCAACCGGATTTCCAACCACGCTCGAACAATCGATATCACATCAGCGACCTCTTGCGGTATCACGACCGCGCCTTTGTCGATAATTCTTACCGCGCAATCGTGAAACGTCCGCCCGACGCGACGGAATTTGCTCGCGATCTAAAACGGTTGCGCAGTGGTGAGTTCAACAAGGTCGATCTGCTCTCCGCGTTGCGCTACTCAAACGAAGGCAAGGCGAAAGGAGTCGAGCTCGACGGGTTGAGTACGCCCGCGATGGTGCGGCGTTTGGGCCAGCTTCCGATCGTTGGTTACTTTGTTCGACTCGCGATCGCTCTTGTTCGCCTGCCGAACCAGGTCCGCGACCAGCGCGAGTTTGCCGGTTACGTTTTATCGCAGAACCAGCAGATTGCCGACTACATCAACGACCGTAACAAAACGCAACTTGCGTTGCTGCGTCAGTTGCAGGATACGCTTGAACAACAACTCGCCGAACAGACAACCGAAACGCAAAAAATCGAACCACGAATCGAGAAACGGATCGCCAGCGAAAGAGCACTGATACAAAACCAATTTGAAGAACTCCGTGTTCAAGCAGAACTATTACACAGTCTGATCCAGAAGGTGCAACGGGGTTCCGAATTTCATCTCGATCCGATCTACGCGGCCCTCGAAGAGCGCTTCCGCGGCTCGCGTGAAGAAATCAAAGAACGGTTCCGGATCTACCTGCCTTATGTCGAACCGCTGCGAGACAGTCTGGTGATCGATCTCGGTTCGGGTCGCGGCGAGTGGCTCGAGTTATTGAAAGAAGCGGGCATCGGCGCGCGTGGCGTCGAGACGAACCTCGTGTCGATCGAGCAATGCCGCGCACGCGGACTCGAGGTCGTCGAAGACGACATGCTCGCGCACTTGCGCGCACTCGACAGCGGAAGCGCCGGCGCCGTCACCGGCTTTCACATCATCGAACACGTTTCGATCGACGCGCTCGTCACACTGCTCGAGGAAGTGAAGCGCGTCCTGCGACCGGGTGGTGTGGCGATCTTCGAAACACCCAATCCGGAGAACGTTCTCGTCGGCAGCAACTACTTCTATCTCGATCCCACACACAAGCATCCACTTCCCAGTCAACTGATGCAGTTTCTGTTCGACGATCGCGGCTTCGATCGCGTCGAGGTGCTCAACCTGCATCCGTACGACAGCGGCCGCGTTGCAGGAGAGGGTGAACTCGCCGAGCGCTTCAACGGCTATTTCTTTGGTCCAATGGATTACGCGATTCTGGGCTGGGCACCACAAAAGGCACAAAGTTGAAGACGCGAAAAGGCACAAACGAATAATGAGATGCGGATTCTGATTACGACCACCCAAGTACCGTTTATCCGAGGCGGCGCTGAGGTCCATGCCGAAGGTTTGCGCGACGCGCTGCGACGCTTTGGTCACGAGGCGGAGATCCTGGCGATCCCGTTCAAGTGGTACCCGCCGGAAAAGATCCTCGATCACATGCTCGCCTGCCAGTTGCTCGACGTCACGGAAGTCGCGGGCACGCCGGTCGATCGCGTCATCGGCCTCAAGTTTCCGGCTTATCTGATCCCGCACCCGAACAAGGTGCTCTGGATCCTGCACCAGCATCGCACCGCGTACGAACTGTGGGACCATCCGTTGAGCGATCTGGTCTATTTTCCAAACGGCACGCATGTTCGCGACGTGATCCAGCAAGCCGACCGCAAACTGATCCCGCAGGCGAAAGCCGTCTTTGCGAACTCGCGCAACGTTGCACACCGGCTCAAGAAGTTTTGCGACATCGATTCGACGCCGCTTTATCACCCGCCTCCTGATGCCGAGCAGTTCTATTGTGGACCAGCAGAAGACTACCTCTTCTTCCCCAGCCGTCTCTGCATTCCGAAACGGCAAGCGCTCGTGCTCGAAGCATTGGCCCAAACGCGCAACCCGGTGCGCATCTGTTTTGCAGGCACGTCGGACCAACCGTCCTACGCCGACGAATTGAAGTCGCTGGCGCGAAAATTAAAAGTACAGCAGCGGGTGGAATGGCTGGGCGGGATTAGCAGCGACGAAATCCGACGCCGTTACGCTCATGCGATTGCCGTCATCTATCCCCCGACAGACGAAGACTACGGCTACGTCACGCTCGAAGCGATGCTGGCGTCGAAACCCGTGATCACGTGCACCGACTCAGGTGGTCCGTTGGAGTTTGTCACCGATCGCGAGACCGGTTTGATCGTCGAACCCACACCGGAAGCACTCGCAGCCGCCCTCGACTCGCTCTGGGAAAACCGCGAACAGGCGAAGACGTGGGGCGAAGCAGGACGTGATCGGTACGACAGCCTCAATCTCTCGTGGGAAACAGTGGTCAAAAAACTACTCGCATGAGACTCAACTGGTTCTCACCGCTGCCGCCGGCCAAGACCGGAATCGCCGATTACTCGTTCGGCATTCTTCCCGAATTGAGCAGCCGTGCCGAGGTGACGCTGTGGACCGATCGCGCGGGGTGGGATCCGCGACTCGAGAAGTTCGCAACCGTCCGTCACTATCAACCCGACCGCATCGATTGGGTCGAACTCAATCGCGCGGAACTCAGTTTCTACAACATCGGCAACAACCATCTGTACCATGCGTCGATCTGGCAGGTCAGCCGCAAGTCGCCGGGCATCGTGATTCTGCACGACGCGCGGTTACACGACTTCTTCGAGAGTTTGTATCGCGGCCAGTGGCGAGATCAGGCCGGCTATTTGGCGCAGATCGAGAAGCACTACGGCGATGAAGGACTGCGCATTGCGACGGAATTCGTCAGCGCGCGACACGGCGATTTCGATCTGATGGCACAACGTTTTCCGATGACCGGCGCGGTGCTCGAGAACGCAGTCGGCGCGGTGGTCCATACGAAGGACGCCTTCGACGATTTAAAGACCTCGCACCGTTGCCCGGTTTTTTATGCGCCGCTTCCGTCCGCGCCGATCATCGCTTCAGGCCCGACGGACGGTCGCTCGGCGAACACGCACCGGTTGATTATCTTCGGGCACATCGGCCGCAACCGGCGCCTCGACGCTGTACTGGAAGCGTTGGCCCAACTGCCTCAGCGCGATCTTTTTCAGTTGGACATTTACGGCGAGATCGACGACCCAAAAACGTTGCGCCACCGGATCCAGATGTTGAACCTGAGAGACACTGTAAGAGTCCACGGCTACGCGCCGGCGGCGGAGCTGGACCACGCGCTCAGCATGGCGAGTCTCGCAATCAACCTTCGCTATCCGACAATGGGGGAGGCGTCGGCGAGCCAGTTACGAATCTGGGAACACGCGTTGCCGAGCTTGGTGACGCGCGTCGGTTGGTACGCATCGCTGCCGGCGGACGCAGTCGCGCATGTTCGGCCGGACAACGAAGTCGCCGACATCCGTTCGCACCTCGAAACGTTTCTTCAGGATCCTGACCGGTTCGCGCGCATGGGCCAACACGGACGACGTCTCGTCGAAACGGAACACCATCCGAAAGCGTACGTCAACACAATCCTGTCGCTCGTCGAGAATGCGCGTGAGTTCAAACTCAGACGCGCTGCGTTCGATCTGGCGCAACGGGCAGGCACGATCATGGGCTCGTGGTCCAAAGAGATGACCGCCGACAACGACTCTCAACGAAGAGTCGCGGAGAAAATCCACACGCTACTATCCGCGTAAAAAGTTACGGTTGCACAAATCTAGTTCGATATTCAGGCGAGATGATGAACGCCAGCACCAACTGCGCGTCCACCCAGTTGCCATAGCGTTTCAACTTGGCGAGCCAGAAGTCGTAACCCTCCTGATCCGGATTACGCCGCAGGTAAGCGATGTACTGCATGAACACGAACGCGGTGTCAAACTCCTGATCGTAAAACGCCTTGCCGTAGCTCGTCTGAAACACGAGCGCGCCATCCGTGATCGTGTTCGTTCCGTCAACCACTTTGAACACGACACTCGAACGCGTCTCCGTTCCACCAGTCAAACCATTGATCAAGGCGTTGCGCTCGTCGGCCGTCGGCGTTATGCCGGTGGTGAAAAACAACTTGTCGACGAACGCCTGGTTTGTCATCGCGTCGGGATAGGCGGTCTTGAATTCCGCGCGCGTCACAAACTGATCGACGAACGCACGCTTGTTCGCGTTGATAACCACCGGATCCAACGCGTTGTTGACGACGATCCCCTGGGCCACGGTAGTCATGTCGGCGATGTAATCGGCGTACTTCGGCCGGCAATGACCCGGCAAGTTCTGCGGCACACCGGGGCATTGCGCCGAAGTAAGTTTACCCAGCGTTCCCCAGTAAACGCGCAACACGAACGACCCGGTGTTCTGAAACTCCGGCGACAGGAAGAACGCGGCAGACGTGTTGGCGCGCTTGCGTTCCGTGCACGCCTCGAGCGACTCACCCGGACCTCGCTTCGCCGGATCGGAACACTCGGTAATCTCGCTGGTCCAATGCGCAAGCCCCGGCGCGTCAGGCTCGCGATTGAGAAAGTCGCGGTAGTGCTGCGCGACAAAGAACGAAGCCTCGTCGATCGGATTTGGTTTCGCTTTGATCTCGTAAACGCTGCCGTTCGAGAGCGAAACGACAAAGACGTTGCCATTCGGCCCCGTGACGATGTCCGTCGTGATACCGAAGTCTTTACCGATCACGAGACTCTCGCTCTCTGTTTGATCGAACTTGTCGACGTTATCCGCGACGCGATCGGCCAACCGCGGATCGCTGAAAACAAAGTGCTGCCGATCCGCATTTAATCTGAAACGAAAAAGAAATCCGTTGAGCAAGGTGGTGCGCGACGCGCCGACTAACAAGTCTCCTTCAAACTGCGCACCGATTCCCTTGCCCACCACGAATCCGATCGGTGAAGGCGCGAGCGCGTACTTCCAACTGAACTCCGGATCGAGGTACTGCGCGCCCGGCAACATGTACAGACGCGCCAACGCTTCCTGCGGCGTCGCGGCGATGTTCGAGGGCGGCCAGCGCAGTTGTTGAAGAGTTCCGGCGCCGTACGTCGACTCGATCGACTTGAATTCGCCGATGCGACTCAGCGGTCCCATCGCCTGCACCCAACCGCCATTGAATCCCGGCGTGACGCGGTTGATCTCGTCGAACGCGTCGTCGCCGTTCTCCTGCGTCCAAAGCGTTCCGGTGATCGGATCGAAAGCCATGCCGAAACTGTTGCGCACTCCGTACGCAAAAACTTTCTTCACGTTCGCGGCGGCTTCGCCCGTCAGGCCGCTGGCGGCATTGAAGAACGGATTGTCGGCGGGCGTTGACCCGTCGTCGTTCAAGCGAAGTATGACGCCAGTGAGGTGCGCATCGTCGGGCTGTGGTCCACCAAACTGATCGTCCGGGACGGTTGGGGACGATGCGTTGTTTTGCAGAAAACCGCGCCGGCCGTTGTCGCCAAAGATGATGTAGAGCTTGCCGTCAGGTCCAAAGCGAATGACGCCGCCGTTGTGATTGCCGCGCGCAGGCTGGCCCGCGTCCTGCTGCAACGCTCGGAGTCGAACGAGACTCCGATCAAATGCGAGTGTCGAGCCGTTCCACACGAAACGATCGACGCGATTGCCGAGCAGGGGGATCTCGTCGATGTTGGACGTGTCTACGCCCGTGCTGCTTTCCGTCCAATAGAGATAGACAAAGTGGTTGATTGCAAACTGCGGGTGCAAAGCGATGCCGAGCAAACCGCGTTCGGAAGCATTGTTGACGGCGAGATCGAGTGGCGTGCTCGATACGACGCCGTTGATGACGCGCTTCACTCGTCCCGTCGCCCTTTCGAGGATCAGGAAATCGTTCGCCGCGAGAAACGCGATGCTCGTCGGTTGATCGAGTCCGCTGATGACGGTGCTGACAGTCAGGTTCGGGTCGGTCATCGAAGGCGACGCCGCGGCTGGTTGAATGAACGTCGTAATGCTCGACGAATTATTCGTCGAGTCGAAATCCGATTCGCCTGCGGTGACCGTTGCGGTGTTCACAACCTGGCCTTGAGCAGACGGCGTAACGTTGATGGTCGCGACCGCACTCGCGCCGACTGCAAGACTGCCGAGATTGCATGTCACTGTCGTAGTTCCGTTGCACGCGCCCTGCGTCGCCGACGAAGACACAAACGTCACGCCCGCGGGCAGAGTATCGGTGACGGTGACGTTCGTCGCCGCCGCTGGTCCATTGTTCGTTGCGACGAGGCGATACGAAAGCGGCACGCCAACCTGTCCCGGATTAGGCGACGCCGTTTTAACGATCGACAGATCCGCGCTCGTTGCACTGACAACGTTGATGCTGAACGACTGCGAATGCGTCAGGCTACCGGCCTGCGCCTCAACGATGAATGAATGATTACCGATCGGAGTGCTGCTGCTAGTCGATAACGTCAACGTCGCAATTCTCGACGTCGCATCGGTAATCATCACCGTCGCCGGATTGAAAGCGATGTTGACACCTGCCGGAAACACGCCCGTAGTACTCAGGTTAACCGCGCCCGTAAAACCAGCGAGCGGAGTAATTCTGATCGTGTACTGCGCCTGACCGCCCGGAACGACATTCCTCGTGGCGGGCGAGACATCGATGGCAAAGTCGGGTGTGGACGACGCAGGCGCGGAGGCGACAAACGGGCGGTAGATGAAATCGCCCGAAGTG
>DATANW010000136.1:0-14963 GCA_036266055.1 Pyrinomonadaceae bacterium
TGCGGGAGTCGCGCTTTGGGTGAGAAGTGACTCGTACCAGGTTAATAGCGTGCTGGCCCAAGGGTCGAAACTGACAGAATCTGCTAGCCCGCCAGCCATAAGACGATGGGTTAAAGCATTAACGTACGCAGGAAAACTCGACGAGGCCCTTCGACTCACGCGCAATCTCAAAGAGTTGGACCAACGCGCCCTCACGCTCTCTGAGATCGCCTACGCTTTGCATAGACTGCAAAAAGTCGACGATGCAAAAAGCATCATTCGCGAAGCACAGTCCACGGCGACGAACATAGAGGAACGAGGGCCGCAATTTGCGGCGTTCCATGCGATCTTCAAAGAATCGATCAAGGTCCGAAACGTGGACGAGTGTGTAGCCGCGAGTGTCGCAATCGAAAGTATAGAGTCTCGAACTCAGGCTTTGGTCGCATTAGCTCGGGCGCTAATAACCGCCGAAAGAGTTGATGAGGCCAATCGAGTTATTGAAGAAGCTCTTCAGGCTACCCGTTTGATTAAAGATCCGGAGCTGCAGGCTCTTGGATTTGCGAGGACTGCCGAATTGCTGTTGAACATCAAGAACGAAGATCGGTCTCGAAAAGTATTGGATGAAGGACTGGAAACGGCAAAGCAGATCAAGGATCCGGCCGATCAGAGTCTGGTTTACGGTCAGCTCACCAGCGTGCTGTTTCAGGCAGGCGTTTCCGAAAAAGCGAATGAGGCCGCGCGTCTGACTTACAGTGCCTGGCGCCGAGTAACTAAACACTCGGGGATGTACGTGCCTGAAATAGCTGATGCCGTCGTGAAGGCGGGAAAGGGAGAAGAAATCTTTGAAGAAGCGCTCGCAACCTGGGAGACGAATGAGGATGTTCTGGTGAATCCTCTAAAGAACATCATGGCGATAGCCGTGGCTATGAATGAGAATGGGATGAGAGAAAAAGTTCTGGTCAGGATTTCTAACATTCCGGACGAGACAATTCAGTACTACTGTTACATACCCATTGTTGCGACCTTGACTGAGGAGGGCAAAACGGCGGAAGCCGTTGAGTTTGTACAAAAGCTATCACCAGAATTGCGGACCTTCCTTCTGCTAACGATGATTACGACACTGGATTCGAATGACAAGCCGGTCGAAGCGCTTTCATTAGCGAATCAGGTCGGCTTAGCATCTAATTCTTTGTTCTTACTCTTTGCCTCAGGCAACCTCGCCGACAATAAGCATATCGATGACGCTCTGACGATGGCCCGCAATATTGACGTCAACAATGTGAAAGGCTTTGCACTTTCTAACATCGTGAGGGCAGCCGTCAAATTCGAGCCGGAGAAGGCACAGGCAATACTTGATGAGACGCTGAGTGTCGCGCAGAACGTCTCAAACGATCAATTGCGCTCCGCGATTTATTTGATCATGGCAAACGCGCAGGCCCGGTTGAATGCTTTTCGTAATGCGCGCCTCATCGCGCAAAACTGCGCCACTTCTGATGAAGTGCTCTTGGTCTATAGAACCATTCTGCTTCAGCATGTCAGCCGGCATAACCCGCAACTAACGGCTCTACTGCAAGACGAGGAGAAAGAAAACGAAAACGGTGACCTCAACTTAGGCGTTGTCATGGGCCCGGACGGACTAAGATATGACGTTCAGATGTTTCCGTCCGAGCGCACCGATGAGGGACCATTCTGAATGGCCATCCGAGTCACCGCAGTTGGCCTGCCGCCGTCAGCTCTTCGGCGCGACGTAGCTCTTCCGGGCTTTGACGACCAACTTACCCTGCGATTTTTCGACGCCGTCAGCTAAATCAATCTTCAGCTTCCGCACAGTTCCGTCGCGTTTCTTATTCGTTGAGACGAAGGAGAAACTGTAGCGCGTGCGGAGATGCGTGATCAGCGTATTGAACGTTTGGTCGAGCTCTTCGGGTTTGTCGCGGAGGATCTCGCCACCCGTCTCGTCCGCGAGCTTCTGGATGTCGAGGTAGTGAATACCGCCCATCCTCCCAAAGCGCGTGGCCCAACGCATCATGCCGTTCTCCGCTGCTTGCGCCGGCGTCTTCGGAATGATCCCACAGACAACACTGCCTGACTCGAAAACGGAATGTTCGGCAGCCGTATGTGAAGGTCCATTGTTGCAATCCCAATTTCGCGTCACTCCGGTAATCACGATAATCACGCGGCGGCCGTTTGGATTGCCCGCTTTCATCATGTAGTTGGCTGCTTCCTCAAACGCCAGATTCAGACAGTGATTGGCCTCCTCGTTATGCTCCGGCACCCAATCAATCGCTCGTTCGAGCCGGCTGCGGTCGCGCGTGAACTCTTGTTGCAGTTGGACGTCGTCGTCGTAAGTCATCACCGCAACTTCATCGCTCGGCTTCAGCCGCGACAACGCATCGCTTGCCGCCCGTCTGACTTCCGTTCCGAACGGATCCAAACAGCCGCCGCGATCGATCATGAGCAGCACCGACAACGGCAGATTGTCCTGACTGAAATGCGTGATCGCTTGCTTCGTGCCGTCCTCGGAGACGAGAAAGTCTGCTTGTCTCAGACTACCCACAACTCGCGCCGTATTTTTCTGAAGCACGATCGCGTCGATGGTTACGAGGTCGACGTCGGTCTTGATGATGTCGGCAACTTTCGCGTCGGCGCCGCTTGGTCCGACAGTTCGTTGGCGGTCTTGTGTTAGAGCCGGCGCGGCGAGATACCCGATCCCCAGCAAACAGAAAACTGCGAGAACTAGCGAAACCTTTGAGCTTGTCGGGATGTATTTCATAAGCACCTCCTGAGGGTTAAGACTTCAGCCAGCCGCTGGTTGTGCGGCGACGCGGGAGAGTCTTCTAGTAATTCGGGGAGAGTGCTTAGGTTTGTGCCGGAATAATAGACCTGTTTTTGAGTTTTGAGTAGGGTTTTTCGTCAAAGGTGAACGCCGATGCCAGTTCTTGAAGACCGCACGTGTCCGGGTTGCGGATTGAGCATGCCCGCCCGCAACACGACGCCTCGCAGTTACTACAACACGAGCGCGGAGTGCTGGGACTTGTACACCGAAGTGCTCGGAACCGAATACAGCAACGCGTTCCTGTTCGGGCAGGTCCACCAACTGACAGTCGATGCGTACGCCGTGCAGCATGCCGGACCACCACACCCGGATAAGTCACTTAACGTTCACCTCGTTGGGCTGTATCTCTCGTTGGAAAAAGGCATTCGTTCACCATACGTGCCGCCGCTGCTGCAAAGCCTCGTCGCCGCCGTTGCAGTCTGGCCGCACTACGAACCGCCGGCGCAACGTTCTTCGCTTACGGTGTTCGATGTAGCGTTGTGCGATTCAGATGAGTGTCACATGCGCGTCGTGCGGGAATGGTCTCGCAGCGTGTGGGATTGCTGGGCCGAACATCACGCCACGGTCGCAAGTTTTGTAGCTCACCACATTAAAACGGAATAGCCGCGGTGTGCTTGACACGATCGCGTTGCGGCGTATATTGCGTCGCGTGGCAACATCCGTGTTCGAAAACATCGCGAAAGGGACATCGACCATGACGAAGAAGAGCGCCTCGACTGCGGGAAAGAATGAAGAGTCTTCCGCTCAGCTTATCGAGGCGAAGATTAAAGCGCTGAATGACTGGCGCGGCGAGATGCTCGCTCGCGTCAGAAAGCTCATCAAACAAACCGATTCGGAAGTCGTTGAGGAAGTGAAGTGGCGAGGCGTGCCGGTGTGGTCTCACGACGGAATCATTTGCACTGGTGAAGTATACAAGCACCACGTGAAGCTGACGTTTCACAAGGGCGCCTCGCTCGACGATCCTTCCGGACTCTTCAACGGCACCCTCGGGGGCAACACCTGGCGCGCTATCGACATTCACGAAGGCGAAAAGATCGATGAAGCAGCCTTCAAGAATCTCATCCGCACTGCCGTGGCGTTCAATGTCAAAGGCAAGAGCACGCCGAAGGCCGGCAAAGCGAGCAGCAAGCGCAGCCGCTAGCAACTACGTTCGATGAGTTCGGCTCAGCAAACAGAAACAACTCGGAAATTGCGGAGAAAAACGCGGATCACCGTTTCCACGAACAACTGCTTGCAGTAACGGATAACGAACGAAGCAGAAATCGACGTCGATCTTCCCTGCTCACGCTCAATCCTTTGAACTCTGCGAAGCGGCGGTACCGAGTTGAGGTGGCCGGACTCCGTGTCGCTCATAGATTTTGCGTCCCTTCCACATTACGCCCGTGCCCATCGTGATCCTGACGCTCGAGTCAAACAACATCGCATACAAAAGACCCAGGCCCAGCGGAACGGTCAACGCATAAGCAACAGAGACTTCAGAACGTCGAATGATAATTGCCATCACGAGCATCTGAAGTAGCCATGACAATGTCGCCGGAACAAGCAAGGCGCTGAGGTCTGTGCCTGATGCGATCGCTACCAGCGCCGCAAGTGCAATCAATGGCGGGACAACGGCTACGAGATACATCGATACGACACAGAGCATCGCAAACGGAAATGAGAAGTTCACGCCTGAGAACCAGTTCTTTGTACTGCACTCCCACATCTCACGAAACGTTTTATACATGCGGGTTCTGATCAATGCCGGCGCGGGCTCAACCAGAAAACCTGCGCCTGACCGTTTAATCCGTTCCGCGAGTCGCGCGTCTTCCATTACTTCATCCTTCAGCGCTTCATAACCACCGACTCGATCGAGTACCGTCCGCCTCATCAGAAAGAATCCGCCGAGGCCTACAGCGCGGTCCGACTTCGGATCATCGATGCGGTAAAAGATGGCGAACATCAGAAACACCCATTCCCAAGTGGGTATCATCACGCGTTCCCAGAATGAGACGGCTTCGAAAAGCGGGATTAACGTCAACGCATCTCCGTTGTTGTCGAGTGCGTGATCCAGGGCGGTGCGCAAGGCTGATGGTTCGAAGATCATGTCGGCATCGGTGGCCAGAATCCATTCGCCGCGAGCGTAGTTCATCGCTTGCTGCATCGCGTAAGGTTTACCGAGCCATCCGCCGGGCAGTTCTTCACCTTCAATGACGCGAAGCCGGTCATCACGCTTAGCGAGCCGTTCCAGGATCGCGCCAGTTTGGTCGGTCGAACGATCGTCAACGGCGATGACCTCGAAGTTCCCGTAATCCTGCGCGAGAATTGAACGGATGCAGGCTTCGAGCACGCGATGCTCTTCATTGCGGGCGGGAACCAGGATCGACACCAGCGGTGCATCGCTCTCGGTCAAACGCAAATTGGATGACGGAGCAAGAGACCTTTGGCGCGTCAAACCACGGGCTGTAAGAACAACGATGACGACCCAGGTAAGAACGACCAACCACAGTGCGCCTACGAATATTGTGAACATATGAACACGCAGAATTATCTAGCGCGAAAATCACTCGACTTTGTGCTTATCAAACCGCAAGTTCCGAGCCCGGCCCGAACTCAAGCGAAATCCCGTGATGCGTTTTTCATTGTCTCGCGCGAACTGCACTGTCTGAAAAAACCAGCGGTTGCCTGCAAACAGATCGCCATTGAGCTCCGTTAACGAAATGTCGTCGTGACGCCTGTGCTGAGCCACGAGTTTTCCATCCTTTACGACCAACGTGTAAGTTGTGCCAAGCTCCGGACTGTAATAGTCACCGGCAAATTGAATTAGCTGCGTCGCTGTGGCGGGTGATGCGTTCAGCCGTTTCGCCGACTGGCTTTGGCTGTTCCTCTTCATCGCAAATCCGACGACGTTTCCTTTTTCATCGCGTTCGAAGATGACCTCGGAGTCAACTTCCCTCACGAAAAACATCGTCTCCGATTGTGGAATCAATTCAGCCTTCGGCTCACCTCCGGGTTGGCCCATCAACTTGTCGCCCTCTTTGGTCATTACCACTATCGTCCTGTTGTCGAGCAGATATCGACCCGCATACGATTCGAGGATCTTTGGATTAACCTTCACCGCTGTTCGTGCGGTCGTCGGTGGTTTGGGTGGGTCAGGCGTGAACTTATCCGCTAGATACAGATCCGCTATGTTCCGCGCCATTTGCTGAGGATTGAACGAGCCGAGATTGCTCAAGACGACGACGCCAAACCGCTGATCCGGAAACCAGAACACAAAGCTTCGATAACCCGCATCTCCGCCTCCATGCGAAACAGTTTTCAGCCCGCGGTATGGACCAATCACCAGCGCGAAGGCGTAGTCAAGCTGCTTGCCGCTGTTCAAAACTCCCTGCTGCTGCATCTGCTTGATAACGTCAGGGCCGCCGATCTTCTTGTCTTCGAAATTTATCACCCAGCGCGCCAGATCCTCCGACGTAGTGAACAGACTCGTCGCCCCAACGTTTGCGTAGTTCAGTGGTGCAGCTTTGATCGCTCCGCCTGGGCCGGTCGGTAAATACGAGTAGGCCCGGTTCTTGACGATCTCTTCATGATCGTCATGGAAATGAGTGTTCGTCATGCCGAGCGGTTTGAAGATATTTGCTTCGGTGTATTCGCGAAACGATTGCCCGCTTACTCGTTCAACAATCGCCGCCAGCAATGTGTAGCCGGTGTTTGAATACAGGTGCTCGGCGCCCGGATCGAAGTTCAGTTCTATCTGATACCGGACCATCTTCATGATGTGCTCTTTCGTGATCACATCGTCGAGCCGCCACCCGGCCATAGCGAGCAGGGTCCATTGATCGCGCAGTCCGCTGGTGTGGTGAATCAGATGTCGAATCGTGATCTTCTTGCCGAAGTCCGGCACTTCCGGTAAGTGCTTGCGGATGTCGTCGTCGAGCGAGAGTTTTCCCTGGCTGGCCAGCATCGCGATAGCGAAGGCGGTGAACTGCTTCGAAACGGACGCGACGTGAAAAACTGTTTGCGGTGTGATGGGAACGCTATATTCGAGATTCGCGCTGCCATAACCGCGTTTATAGACGACGGCGCCGTCCTTGATGATCGCGACTGCGGCGCCGGGCGATTCAGGTTTGTCCCACGTCGCAAACAGCTGATCGACTTTTTTCGTCAGCGCATCTTCGCCGTTTTGCGCCGCCGCTGTCGTGACGAGACAAAAGCACAGAAATAAGAAGGCGGGGAACGATCGAGTTCTCATGGGGCACTAATAAACCTTCGGCCGCGGCGTTGCAAGCAAAACTTCTTACTGCTTCGCCGCCTGAACCTTCGTGCCGTAGTCTAACGAAGCGTAAAACGTCCCTCTGCCCTGCGGCGTCAGATCGAGAACATTCCAAATCGGAGTGTACTCGTCGATGCCGCGCTCCTTAATCTCATGGTCCAACCGGGGATGAACGCTGTAGAAGTGGCGCAACATGCCGTCGCTCTCGCGGGTGAAGACCGAAATCGTCGAGTCTTGACCTCCTTCGCGATCTTCGCTGCCGAGATCGTACTTGAAGGTACTCTCGCCGGCGCTCAACAGGCGCAACTTGTCCCAACCGCGTTCCCGGGCCCACGCGCGCAACGCGGACGGCTCGGCAGCCGCGACGACTGCGAAATCGACGTTTTGCGCCAGGTGGTGAGCAACGCCGTTCAAGCCGTCGAGCCACGCCGTGCACATCGGACAAGGTTTCGTCTGTTTCTTACCAAACATAAGGTGATAGATCACGAGCGCACGATCCGGCGCAGTGAACAACTCGCTCAGACGAACTCCGGCGACTGGCTCGTCGCCATCATCGAGTGACCGCGGGCCTTCGAGAAGCTCGTAGTCCGAAACAGTCGCGCCTTTCGGAAGTGCACGGCGTAGTTCCGCCACGCGTTCACGCTGTCGCATCAACTCGATTTCCGCCAGGCGCAGCTCCTCGCGCTTCTCCAGGTATTCGGCAGACTCATTCGGGAGATTCGTTTGCCGGTACGTGCCATCGATCGTTTCATGGACCATCACTGTTCCCTGCCTTTCATTTCGAACTCAGTTTGTCCGGGGTTTGTAAATCTTAACTGGAATTGTATGGTTAGTTCGAGCCCGGCACACAGGGAAACAAGGAGGGGGCCAATGATCAGAAAACTGAAATCCGGTAAGTATCGACTGTATTCGCGCAAGATCGATCCCAAAACCGGCAAACGCAAAAACCTGGGCACGTTTGACACGCGCGAACAAGCGGAAAAGCACGAACGTCAGGTGCAATTCTTCAAACGGCAGGGATAAGAAATACTCCTAAGGCGGATCACCGCTTTTCGGCGATGCGGTACAACCGCGTGGAAGTAGCGAGGTAAAGTGAATCGCCGCCGACAGTCGGACGCGAATAGAGTGGGGCATCCATCTCGATCTGGCCCAGCAGTTCCTTACGCCTGCCGGTGCGAAGTACGGTCATCAGGCCTCCGGCGTTCCCGACGTAAAGCCGGTCGGCGGCGAGCAGAAAACATCCCCAGATCGCATCGTTCGTCTCGTGCTTCCAGAGCTGAGCACCGGTGGCGGCGTCAAGACAATGAATTGTTCCACCCACGTCGCCGACATACAGCAGACCGTCCTCCACGATCGGCGTTCCCACGACGCGGCTGACCTCGCGCGAAGTCCACAGTAGCCCACTTTGAGTAACGTCTCCGCGGCCGTTCGGACTGATTGCATAAACAAAGGAAGGTGCGTCGCCGTGTCCGGGAGACTGGCCCATGGCGAGGAAGACGCGGCCGTCGGCGAACACCGGTGAAGCAATGATAAAGTTGCGCGAAAGGACACCAGCCCGCGGAAGCCAACGCGCATCTTTCGGATTGCCGTCGAATTTCCAGAGCTCCTCGCCGGTCGCTGCGTCGTACGAGCGCAGCCAGCCGTCTCCTCCACCGAAGAGCACCTGCGTGTGTCCATTGACGTTGGCAGCCACAGGGCTGGACCATGATCCGTGCAACACCTGATCTCCTGCACCAATCGCGCGCCAGATCAATTCGCCCGAATGCTTGTCCACCGCGATCAGACTGGGAGCACGCGGCGACGGCACGCGCGTGTGACCTTCGTTCTGGCCGTTCGAAGTACCAACCAGCAGCAGATCACCCAGCACCAACACTTCGCTATTGCACGCTTCATGTGGAAAGACACCGAGGGCGGCCATGTCGAGCTGCCAAACTATGTCGGCGGCAGCGTTGTCTTTGAAAACTTCGTCGTGATATGGGCCATTGTTCTCGGCGTCGCCGAAACCTTTCGTGTCAAGGCAACGGAGTTGACACTCGGCAGTGACGTAGTACAAGCGATCGCCTTCAACATAAGGAATACTTGTCGTCGAGGGTAACAGGAAGTCTCGTAGACCGCGTTCGACTCGCGGAGCCACGTCCTGCCAAAGGAACGCACCGTCGGCCACGCGAAAGGCCATCAAGACGCCTGAATCGTCCTGGAAAGCGGGGTTCAGCCGGCGAGTATTGTCGGCGCCGACGTAAACGACGTCGCCCGCCACCACGGGACTGCCGTACACTTCGTTTCCCAACTCGACACTCCAGACGATGTTCCGTCCGGTCCGTGTGTCCCAGTCAACGGGAGGATTGCCCGTTTGAACCACTCCGGCCGGAGGTTGAGGCGCAACGGATTCCGCACGCACAAGCGATGAGACATCAGTCTTCTGAGGATCGATTCCTGCGATTCGTTTCAACGCCCATTCAACTTCGTGACGCAGTACGGGATCATTTGCGGCCGCTCTGAGCGCATCGCGCGCCGTCTGTGCCTTCGGACCGATGCTTCCCAACGCTCCGGCTGCGCAGATGCGAACGTAGAGAAACTGATCCTTAAGGGCTTCGATCAACTGAGGCACTGCTGAATGCGCGGCTGGACCAATGCCGCCAAGCGCCTCACCCGCCGCCCAGCGCACGCCGGGTATCGGATCGCGCAGTGCCCTGGCGAGATCCCGAGTCGCCGCGCTGGCTTTCGGACCGATGGACGCCAGCGCCTCCGCCGCGTAAATGCGAACGTGTGGTTCCTCGTGCGAAAGAGCTCGGACGAGCGCAGCTACCGACGGGCTCGCTTTGTCGCGCAACGCGCCGAGCGCACGTGCGGCGTCGGCCGCAACCATCGAATCCTCGTCTCTCAGCGCGCGTTGCAAGGCGGGTTGAATCCGTGCGGTATCGGGGACCAGGTCAATGCAGGCATCGGCGGCAAACCGCCGGAACGAGACCTCGCGATGACTGAGCAGTTCGATAATCAACGGCATCGCCGGCGGACCGATCCGCCGGATGATTTCAAATGTCTCCAGCTGCAGGTCTTCGTTGTCCGTGTTGAGGAATCGTCGCAGCAAAGGAAGCGACCGCCCGGCCTCATTGACCAGCGCGGCTTCGGCAGTCGTGCGGATCTTCGCGTCGTTAGATAGCACCCGATCTGCCCAGTCACGGACAGAATGGCTGGAAAGATTCGACCTGGCTGGGCGCGGTTGACGTCCCGAACGCGTTGTCTGAGCCAGTACTGCTACCGGCAAAGTACAAAGCAGCGCACAGAGGAACAAATGTCGCATGGATTATTGAGATGACGCTCGCTGAGGAACGGTTGATGTCAGACTGCGGTGAGGGCAGCCAAATCACTGATCAAGAAGATTTACTCACGCGCTGGTCGTACTACGTTTTTCGATCTTTGCCCACGTATCGCGAAGACCGATCGTTCGATTCAGCACCAATTTCTCCGCCGAAGAATCCGGGTCAACGCAATAATAACCAAGCCGCTCAAACTGACACTTAGTCCCGGGCGCCGCGTTTCCCATACTCGGTTCTATTTTGCAATCGCTCAGAACCTGCAATGAGTCCGGATTCAGGTTGTCAGTAAACTCGTGTCCTTCTTCAACGTCGTTCGGATCTTCTTTGACAAAAAGATTGTCATAAACACGAACCTCTGCCGGTAAAGCGTGAGCCGCTGACACCCAGTGAATCGTCGATTTTACCTTTCGACCGTCAGGAGTATTACCACCGCGCGTCGCCGGATCGTACGTGCAGCGGAGTTCGACAATCTTGCCGCTACTATCTTTGATGACTTCTGTGCACGTGATTAAGTAAGCATAACGCAGGCGCACTTCGCGGCCGGGGGCGAGCCGGTAAAATTGCTTCGGCGGGTCTTCACGAAAATCCTCTTCTTCGATAAACAGCGTCTTGGAAAACGGAATCTTTCTCGAGCCCGCAGAAGCGTCTTCGGGGTTGTTGATGGCGTCCATCTCCTCCACGACGTCATCGGGATAGTTTTCGATCACCACGCGCAATGGTTTCTGCACGCACATGACGCGCGGAACGATCTGATTCAAGTGTTGCCGCAGAAAGTACTCGAGTTGCTGCAACTGAGTAATGCCATTCGTCTTCGACACGCCGACACTCGCGATGAAGTTGCGAATGGCTTCAGGAGTATAACCGCGACGACGCATGCCCGAGAGCGTCGGCATCCGCGGATCGTCCCAGCCTTCCACGTGTCCTTCTTCAACTAACTTCAGCAGCTTCCGTTTGCTGAGCAGCGTATGCGTCAGCGCCAGACGATCAAACTCGTATTGCCGCGAAGGGAATATGCCAAGCTGTTCGATGAACCAGTTATATAAAGGACGATTGTTATCGAACTCCAGAGTGCACATGGAGTGCGTTACGCGCTCGATGGAATCCGACTGCCCGTGCGCGTAATCGTACATCGGATAAATACACCATTGATTCCCGGTGCGATGATGGTCCATGTGCAGGATCCGATACATGACCGGGTCACGCAGAATGAGGTTTGGAGAGCTCATGTCGATCTTCGCGCGCAGGGTTCGCGACCCGTCCGGGAACTCTCCCTTTTTCATGCGCTCAAACAGATCGAGACTCTCCTCAACGGAACGGTTGCGGTAAGGGCTTTCCTTCCCCGGCTCGGTTAGCGTGCCCCGATACTCGCGAATTTCATCGGCGCTGAGATCGCAGACGTAAGCTTTCCCCGCCGTAATCAACTGAACCGCCCAATCGTACAGTTGTTGAAAGTAATCGGAGGCGTAGTGCAGGCTGTCCCATTGGAAGCCTAACCACTGCACGTCGTGCATGATGGCATCGACGTACTCTGTCTCTTCTTTCGAGGGATTAGTATCGTCGAAACGCAAATTGCACCTGCCGCCAAACTCCGCCGCCAGGCCGAAATCGAGGCAGATGGCTTTGGCGTGGCCGATGTGCAAGTAGCCGTTTGGTTCGGGGGGAAATCGGGTTTGTACCCGACCTTCATATTTACCACTCTTGATGTCGTCGATGATGATGTCGCGAATAAAGTTCGAGGGCGCTTCAGTGCTCATAGACGCATGATAGTTGATAATCGTTTAAGCGACAAAAATGGCTCATCTCGCTAATTCGCAACGGCGATTTGGTACTGCTCCAACTTGCCATCGGGTAATTCGTAGGTCCACGCCGGCAGCGTCCGCTTCTCGAAACGCACCAGGTAAACGCGCAATGTCATTCCACCGCGCAAACCTTGTCGAACCTGCGTGAACTGGAGCGGCGTACCCAGCGGCGACAAACCACTCGCAAAGTCCTGCAACGCCTTTTCACTGAAATACGCGTTGGCGTTGTCGGTGAACAGCGAACGGTCGATCGTGCCATGCTGTAGTCCATCAAAAATCTTCTTCGCCTGCTCTAATTTCGCCGGTGTTGCCGGATCGTTGTGTTCAAAGAGCAAGGGGACGATGCCGTGCGCAATGTCGTCGGCTGCGGAAGAGGCGTCCTGGTTTGTCAGCGCCACGACCGAAACTCGGTCGTCGGGAAACACAATGCTTTCCGAGACAAAGCCGGACACTTCACCACCGTGTGAAACAGCGCGGTGTCCGGCTTCTGTCGCGAGGCTAACGCCGAGTCCGTAACGCGTGCCGAGACCGTTGTTGAGTTGCGCTTCACGTTCCAACTCGCGATATGAAGCTGGTCGCAGGAGCTTCTGGTCCATGATCGAAATGTTCCACTTCGCCAGATCCTCCGCGGTCATCGCCAGCTCGCCGGCCGCAAAGAGCCAGCCTGGGCCTTCCTTGGGCGCGACGCGCAATGGACCAAGCGCATAACGCATGTAACCGGTTGGATCCGTCTCGCCTAACTTCTTTTCGTCGATATTGGCGACGCTTGTCATGCCGAGCGGAGCGAATACCTTTTCCTTCAGGAATTGCAGCAGCGGTTTGCCACTGACCTTTTCAATGATCACACCGGCGATGACGTAGTTTGTGTTGCTGTACTGCCACTTTGTCCCCGGATCAAAATCCAACGGCCTGCGCGCCCACAGGTCGAGGATCTTCGCGGTGGTCACAGGCTGTAGCATCATCGGCATGACGTAGTCCTGTGGCCAGTAATCCTGGTAGCCGGAGGTGTGCGACAACAACTGCCTGACCGTCACTTCGTTCGCTCGCGTTAGATCGGGAATAAACTTCGCGACCTTGTCGTCGAGCGACAGCTTTCCCTGTTCCTGCAAGAGCAACATAGCCGCGGCAGTGAACTGTTTACTGATCGAACCAATGCTGTAGCGCATGCCGGAAGTTGCCGGCGTCTTTGGTTCGAGTCGGGCCGAACCATACGCATTCAAGTAGACGATCTTTCCATCCCTCACTACCGCGATCGAAGCGCTCGGCACACCTGACCCAGCCAAAGCATCGTTAGCGAGTTTATCGATCCGGCTACGAAGCTCAGGCGACAGATCGGTCTGAGCGTTGACGACGGCGCCGAGCGAAAACAGGATTACGGCGATGATTAAGACAAAGCGGGACCATGAACCGTGAGCTTCCGGCATTGTGTTCTCCTTGAGATCTACGGAAATAGGAGTGAGCGACGCAGCTCATCATAAGCTACGTCGCAAAGGCGAGCCAAGTTTGCGCCAAACTACTGAAACTTCAACACAGGAAAGCCGCTGGGAACTGATTTTGGAATCTGTTTCTTCAGGACCTCAGGCGTCGCCCGTTTATCGAGCAGGCCGTTACGCACGAAGTCGACGAGTTGCCGAAACTCTTCATCCGTGAGTTGGATGGGAGTAGCGAGAATCGGATCGACATTAGTGAGCACCGGTTCGATCGGACCCATCGGCGCCAGCAAATCCGTATCAACACCGGCCGCTTCAAGGTTGTAGTTGCGAGCCGAAGCAAAGACGTCCAGGTGATGTCGAATCGCGTCTTCCAGGCGAGTAAAAGCACCGTTGTGGAAAAACGCTGGTTGCAACGCGACGTTGCGCAGCGGCGACGTACGAAACTTATAACGATCCGACAAGTTGCTGGTGATCTGTTCGAGCCCGAAGTCTTCATTCTGTGCTGGTCCATCGAACGGCACGTTTCCAACCGCCGGCGCAATCTGCGGAACGCCGATCACGTGTTGGGAAAAATCACTGAACATCTCATTCGAGCTGCCGGAAACCTGGTGACACTCCACGCATTGTGCCTTGCCGAAGAAGAGTAACGCTCCTTGCTTTTGCTCCTCCGTCAGCGCGTTCTTTTGTCCTCTCGCAAACTGATCGATTGGCGCGTCAGCAAAGACCAGCGAAAACTCAAATTCTGCGATCGCTAAACCAAACATGTCGAAAGTAATTGGCCCACCGTCTCGAACAGAGGGAAAGATCTTTCCAAACCGTTTTCGATATTCCGGCACGTTGTTGATTCGTCTTAAGACCTCGTTGCGAATGTCGACGTTGTCACCCGGAAAGTCGAAGCCGGCTACTTCGACGCGTTCCGTCGGCGGAATAAAAGCCTGAGCGACGAGCAGGTGCGGCTGATACGAAAGCGTCATTCCTTCCGGCAACGGGAACTGAAAGCCGGCACTGTTATCGAATGGGTTATGAGAGAGAGCTGCAAAGCGCGAGTTCCACATCAAGTTCGGGTAGAACGCCGTGTTGACAACCGACGGTGTGCGTCGTTGATTGCGTGGTCCGGCGCGATCGGGACCGACGATGCCGTTGTTATCGATCCCGATTGCGATTGATTGAGAATCCCCGAAGCCGTTCGTGGGCGAGTGACAACCGGAACAGTTGTTGTCGTTGTTCAAGCCGCCGACAGTGTCGAAGAACAGCAGCCTGCCGAGCTCGACGAGCTGGTTATCCAGCTTACGACCGAGTCGCGGTTCGAGAGTCGATTCGATTCGTCCGGTAAAGCCATGCTGAGCG
>DATANW010000137.1:0-17021 GCA_036266055.1 Pyrinomonadaceae bacterium
TTAGAAACTGAGATTTGCCGAAAGCGCGTCAGACCAACAAGCTAAAGCATGTCGGACATTTTTTTGGCTGGGAGGCAGGGACTCGAACCCCGATAGCCAGATCCAGAGTCTGGAGTCCTACCATTGGACGACCTCCCAGCGAAGAGGATTTGAAATTTACGGGCGAGGCCGTGTTCTTGTCAACTTTGCCCACTTCGACCCGCTGCCATTAAAGATCAAAATGCTTGTTTTGATTCCAATCACGAGGCACAATGGCAGCGGAGTTTGTATTAGCGGCACACACCTGAATAAAAACAAAGACAATTGCCTTTATTCTTCATTTCCCGGGACCCATTACGGAGACTTGATGACTGAACACGATAAGGAAGACCAAGTTGCGAAGTATCGCTCGAAACTCGAGGAGACTGCCGACCTCGTGGCCCGCATTCGCCACGAAATCAACAACCCCCTCACCGGCGTATTGGGCCAGGCGCAACTGCTGTTGCGCGAAGACCTCAGCGAGCGATCCCGCAAACGAGTGCAAACGATCGAAGACCTCGCGATACGTTTACGCGACATCGTGGCTCAGTTACGTGAAGTCCAGCGCCCCAGCAGCGAAGTCGATAACGGCAAAGATTGAACTAACCACTCCGCGTATCAACACACGGATCAAACTTCACTGGCTCGCGACCTCGTGCCGCGGGCGGCGCATGATCGTCACTACTTCGCTGCCGCCGAAGAACGTGTTTCCGGTTGAGAAGGCGACGAACTGATAGCCTTCAGCCGCGGCTTCCATTACTTCTTTCTGCATCGTGGACGTCTTCTTCGTCGCCAGCAGCTTGTATTCCCAGAGCTTTGGTTTGACTTTGTTATCGCGCTCGAGAATCACCATCACTTCCGTGCCAAACGTCTTCTTGAACACCGATTGCCCGCGGTGCTCGTAACCCTCATCCGCCGCCTCCTGAAGCTCCCTTTGCATGGTGGAGGTCTTCGTGGTTGCGAGGAGCCTGTAAGCAAAACGGCCTCTCGAGAAGTCCTCCGCCGGACGGATCATCACGACCAGAGCTTCCGCGCCGCCGAAGAACGTGTCGCCGCTGATCACTTCGAGGAAGCGATAGCCTTCGGCAGAGGCGTCGTTCATCTCTTTTTCCATCGTCGTCGTGCGACTCGTCGCGAGCAGCTTGTACTCAAACTCGATCTTGGTTTTCGCTTGTTCCTGGGCGCTGACAAGACCGAACGAAACAAGAACCAGCACGATGCTCAACAAGAATTTGCAAGTCTTCATGGCGTCTCCTTCGCGGCGGTGTCGACCGATTTGCCTTTGATCTTCACGTCGCCGTGCACGAACACGCTGTAACGATTGCCGGCCGGGATGACCGCCGGTTTACCTTTTTTCAGTCCCCACAAAAGGCCCACTGGTCCAAGAAACACAGTCGTCGCGACCGCCGCGACTGCGACCGTCCCGCCCTTGCTGTCGCCGATGTGACGTTGCGTGAAGCGCGCCGGGATGCGGTTTCCATCGGTGGCCATCAGGTCCTGCATGGCCCACTCCAGCTTTCCGGCTTTACCCCAGTGACCGGCGCGTTTTGCAGTCGTGATACGCGCTCTGCCACCGGCGCCTTTGTCGAATATCGTCAACCCGTTCACCTGGACGGGCGCAACGATGACGAAGTCAACAACGTCGCCGATCTTGAGCTCTTCACCCGAGGCGTTGTTGGTGAGCTGGATCTCGACCTCTGTTCCGTCAGGCACGTTCACCACGCCGTCGGCCGGTGGAGTTTCGCTGCCGGCGGCGGGCGACGGTCCTTTCACCATCGCGAGCATAACGCTGTCGGGAACGTTCGCTGCTTTGAGCTCCGCAAGTCCGTTCGGAGTGGTGTCGAAGTTGGTTTCGGACGATTTGATCTTGGCGACAATGACGTCGGCGGTTAGACCAGACCTCATCATGTCGAGCACGTCTTTGTTGGTTAAGGCAGCGGCCTGGGACTTAGCCGCAGCCGGGTCCTGATTTCGTTTGGGGGCAGCAAAAACTACGGTCATGCCCAAACTGAGCATGAGCATAGAGGACACGAGTCGTTTCATCGCAATTCTCCATGGGTGGAATGTTGACGAACTATAAGAGACACCTGGGACAGTGACCTTATCGATTAGGACAGAATCGAAAATGGAACAGCGGGAAGAGTGGGCCCCTTGATCTAACCGATGTGACTAAACGGAAACAGCGTCTTCTTCTTCGACGAGATAAGGCGTTGCCGCCGGCGATGGTTCAGCGGCCTCAGCGTCTTGGGCGAGCACTGCCTGAATGACGGGCAGGCTCAGGGAGTGTTTGGTTGTCGCCAGTGGGACGCTCTTGCCGGCCGCATAGACCTTGTGACGGCCATTTTCTTCGTACCACTCGGCGAGGTTTGCGGTCTTGTGCATGTTCTCGATGATCTGCCGCCAACCGACGCCGGTATTGTAAGCGCAGAAGGAGATCTCGCCTTCCTGTGTGCCGTACGGAATCACGCACATCTCCGTGCGGCGGAAGTCGTAGTTGAAAAGATCCTGAAACCACATTCCTTCTACACATAAGACACGCCAGACATCATTCGCGTTGGCCCCGGTCTGGGCTTTCATGCGATCGTTGCGGTCGGAGTTCGAATTGGTCGAAGAAGGCTTGAAGAGATTGACGATCTGCGAAATCGGAAATCCTTCAGGCGCGCGCTCGGCGTCGAAGTTGCGCATGATGGCCATGCCGAGTTGCGCGTAAGAGAGCTTGCGGCCGCGCGCGGTGTCAGTGATTACCGCGACGTCTTTCATGAACTGTTCGTAGTTGAAGAACTCAAACAGCGATTTGAACTCGCCCGTCTGACGATTCACCACGAGCAACGTGAAGATGCCGCAGTTTGGATGGCAATTACACGACGACCAGCCCCACGGCGCATCGGCGCCCTGCAACATGTCCATCACGCTCGTAAACGCGGAGTAGGACGACAGCGGGAACCAATCTCGTAACGGTTGAATGTTGCCGTTCAACTGCGTCTTCAGATCGTGCGTCATGCCGGCGAGTGTGTAGCGCCACTTCTTGCGCATCTCGTCGGAAATGTCTTCGTCGCGTCCGGTGAACGAAACCGGCTGAAACGCGATCGTTTGCACCTTGTCGATGTTCTGCGCGGCAAATTCGACGATCTGTCCGATGCCGTCGTTGTTGAGGTTGTTGACGATCGTGACGACAAGCGTGACTTTGATACCAACGCTCGCGAGGTTCTCGATCGCCCGCAGCTTCACGTCAAACAAATTGCCAACGCCGCGATGCTTGTTCTTCTCTTCGCTGACGCCGTCAAACTGAAGATAAACCCCATGCTGTCCGGCGGCCTTCGCTGCCTTGCAGAACTCGATGTCTTCGGCGAAGCGAATGCCGTTGGTCGCGGCGAGAATGCGATAGAAACCGATCTTCTTCGCATAAGCGACAGCTTCGAGGTAGTAAGGCGAGAGCGTCGGCTCACCGCCGGAGAAGAGAATGATGACCTGGCGACGTGGTTTGAAGGAGACGGCGCGATCCAGGATCGCTTTCGTGTCTTCAAACGTCGGCTCGTGAACGTAGCCAACCTGGTTCGCGTCCATGAAGCACGGATTGCACATCATGTTGCAGCGGTTGGTCAGGTCGACAGTCAACACCGCGCCGCGTCCAAACTTGATGTTCGATGTTCCGTGGCGGTGGACGTCTTTATCTTCGGCGGCGCGGAAATCGCGGCCAAAGAAGAGCGACTCGATGCGTTCGAGAAACGCCGGATCGGTCGACATCACGTCTTCGAACTCGCCGTGCTTCGGACAGTTTTTGCGCATCACGACCTGTCCGTTGTCTTCGACGATCTGTGCTTTGATCTCGCCGGGATGCTGGTGCATCAGGGTCTCGAGTGCGACCTCTCCGCTGATGACGGCGTTGCGAACTTCTTTTACACAGGCGGGACACAGACTGTCGGTCTCGCGCGGGAAACCGAGTGGCGGAGCGCTGCGTTCGTAGGATTTGAGAAGGGGACCGGGTGCCCAGTTGGGACGAATGGATTCGCCCTCGGGCAGCCGCTGGTTGACTGACTGAAACGCCTTCCAGGCGACATCTGAAAGGCCGGAAATAAGCTTCGAGCCTTTTACACCCGACAGTTTATTTTTGTCCGACTCGCCACGGCGAAACTGGTCACTAAACAAAGGTTTACCGTCTCCTACTCATCAAAACCCACAACAACGGTGGCATGATAAACAGGATTTGCAGGATCCACAAGACACGATTATGCTCGAAACCCTGTAAATGCCTATCCATCCGACAGCAATCATCGAAGATAACGTGGAAATCGGCCCGGATTGCGAGATCGGCGCGTTTGCCGTGATCAAGCGATTTACGAAGATCGGAGCCAGAAACAGGATTTTCGAGCATGCCGTCGTCGGGGGCGAGCCGCAGGACGTGAAATTTCACAGCGAGCAGAGTTATCTCGAAATCGGGGACGATAACCTGATTCGCGAGTTTTGCACGCTGCATCGAGCGAGCGGCGAAGGTGAAACGACGCGGATCGGCTCGCGCAACTTTTTCATGGTCGGCTGTCACGTGGCGCACAACTGCGTGATCGGCAACGACAACATCTTCGCCAATGAAGTCGCGCTGGCGGGACATATCGTTGTCGATGACCACGTTTTTATTTCGAACAACGTCGGCGCGCACCAGTTTGTGCGGTTTGGTCGGCATGCGATGGTTGGCGGGAAGTCGAAGATCGTGCAGGATGTGTTGCCGTTTTTTACGACGGACGGAAATCCGCCGCGCTTGCGTGGCTTGAATAGTGTCGGTTTGCGGCGAGCGGGGTTTTCAGAAAGCGCGAGGCGGGCGTTGAAGGATGCGTACCGAATGCTTTTTCGATCCGGCATTCCGATCGAGGAAGCCTTGAAAAAACTCGAGCAGATAGACGATGAGAATGTTTCGCATCTCATTGCTTTTATCCGTGCTTCTAAACGTGGGTTCACAAGATGAGAGTAGAGGACCTTGCTAAGAACGTTGGTGGCCGCGTTGTGGGTCACGCAGAAACACAGATAAAAGGGATTGCCGATCTGGATCACGCTGGTGAGGGTGAGATTGCGTACGTCGATAATGAAAAGGTTTTTCCGGCCGCCCTTGCGAGTAAGGCGTCGTGTTTGATCGTTTCGCAGAGTGAGAAGTTTCCCGATCGCACACTGATCGAAGTTGCGAATCCGAAACTCGCGTTTGCGTTGATTGGTGCTGCGCTTCACCGGGTGAAGCGGGAGCCTTCGATTCATCCGACTGCCGTCGTTGCTTCAACGGCTAACGTCGCGTCGTCTGCCTACATCGGTCCGCAGGTAACGATTGGCGAGCATGTGACCGTCGGCGAGAACTGCGTGCTTCATCCCGGTGTCGTTTTATACGACGGTGTAACGATCGGAAACGGCGTCATACTTCACGCGGGCGTTTGCATCGGCGCAGACGGATTCGGTTACGTGCGACACGAGCTTGGCTATCAGAAGTTTCCGCAGATCGGAACGGTCGTGATCGAAGACGACGTCGAAATGGGCGCGTACACCTGCGTCGATCGCGCCGCACTCGGCCGTACTCGCATCGGACGCGGCACGAAGCTCGACAACATGGTCCACGTTGGTCACAACTGCGACATCGGCGAACGAGTCGTGATCGCCGCGCAGACCGGCATCAGTGGCAGCGTGGTGATTGAAGACGACTGCGTGATCGGCGGACAGGTCGGGTTCGGCGATCACACGCGCGTGCAGAAGGGCGCGATCATCGGATCGAAAGCAGGGATTCTGCCGGGGAAGATCGTGCGACCGGGTGTGTGGTGGGGCATACCGGTGCAACGGCTCGACCAATACAAACGCATGAATGCGCACCTGAATAAACTGGCGGAGATGCGTGATGAGATCAAGCAACTTCGGCAGGAGGTCGCGGAATTAAAATCCATCAAATCCGCGCTGCCAAAAACTTCACAATAAGATGGGCGGCGCGTTCAGACGCTCCGCCTTCACCTAATCGCTCGCGAACGCGCCTCATTTCGACACGAGCAGTTTCGTTCCGTTTTGGCTCAAGAAGTTTGATTAATTCCTGGACCAGTTTGTCAGCGGTGAGATCGGTTTGCATCAACTCGGTCGCGATCTCGCTGCCCGCGACGAGATTGACTAGACCGTAGTGCGGAACCGTGATGAGCCGGCCCAGCGTGTGCCAGTTAACTGCGGACTCTTTGTAGACCACCACCATCGGCGTTTCGAGCAGCGCGCCTTCGAGGGTGGCCGTTCCGCTCGCGATGGCGGCGGCGTCTGAAGCGGCGAGCGCTTCGCGCGTTTGCCCATGGACCATCGTGATTGAGTTTAGCGAGGCTAGTATCTCTTTTGTTTCTGCGATCGTCCGACTCGGCGCGACGACGATGACGGGTTGGATTTCGGGACGCGTCTCTCTCAACTTGCGGATCGCGTTAGCCATCGGCGGAAGAATTCGTTCCAACTCCTTGCGACGGCTTCCCGGTAGAAACGAAACTATCGGCTTTTGCGGATCTAAACCGTGTTGATTACAGAATTCGTCGCGTCCGATGCGTGGTCTAACCTGGCCGGCCAACGGATGTCCGACAAACTCGACGTGTTCCACGCCGCGCGCCTTGTACCATTCAGTTTCGAACGGAAGAATCGACAACAACAGATCGACGTCGCGGTTGATGCGATTGATCCGGCGCGCGCGCCAGGCCCACAGTTGCGGACTGATGTAGTAGATCACCTTGATTCCGCGGCGGTGAATGGCACTCGCGAGTCGTAAGTTGAACTCGGGCCAGTCGACCAGCACGACTGCATCGGGCTGTCGTTCAAGCGCCGCGGCTTTCAAAGTGCGAAATGCCGTGATGAACTTCGGCAGCGCGTGCGCGACTTCCAGAATTCCCATGATCGCGAGCTCGTCGGAATTGACGACCGTTTCAACACCGGCGGCGCGCATGAGTGGTCCGGTCGCGCCGAAGTATTCAATGTGTGAGGATTTTTTTCTGAGGGCGTTTATCAGTGCTGCTGCGTGTGCGTCACCTGATGGCTCGCCGGCAACAATCATCAACTTAAAAGACACGCGCCGGATAATAACATCAGAAACAAACACGGCTTACACGGATGTGCGCTTCGTGTTAGCATCCCCCGACGCCCTATGACTCGTGTGCCCCTGGTAATCCTAATCCTCCTTCTGGCTTGCCAGTTTGTATTTGCACAGCAGACGAATCCCGTCGATCGAAAAGTCTCGAATCCGATTACTGACACGCCGAACGTCAATCCGTTGAATACGGATCAACCTGTTCAGCGGCGTCCGCAGCAACGAGGCGGCGTGCAGGGTGTCGCGACCGATGAGCTAAAAGTCGAATCGAGTAAACAGTCGGCGTCAGGACCCGAAAACGCACGCGTCTTTATATATGAAGGAAACGTCGACGCCCGCATCGGCACGTACCGTGTTCAGGCCGACAAGATCACCGTTTACGAAGCAGAGAACAGGCTCGTCGCGGAAGGCAGCGTAGTTTTCGATCAGGCCGACCAGCAACGCATCACCGGCTCGCGAGCCGAGTGGAACTATCGCACCAAGACGGGCTACTTCGTCGACTCAACCGGCTACACCAACCAAACGCAGGACGGCACGCGTGTTTACTTCACCGCCGATCGCGTCGAGAAGATCAGTCTCGACACAATTGTCGCCATCAACGTGCAGATCACGGCGTGCGATGAAGACGTTCCCAAGTGGAGCTTTCACGCGAGCAAGGCAACGATCAAGACGGGTGATCGTGTGCGCGTGTACTCGCCGAAACTGCGGCTCAAGAACGTGCCCGTGTTTTACCTGCCTTACGCATCCGTTTCGATCAAGCCTCGCGATCGCGCTTCCGGTTTTCTGACGCCGACGTTCGGCGGCTCGGGTGCGAAGGGTGCGCGTTTATCAACCGCCTACTACCAAACACTGGGACGCTCCGCCGACTTCACGTTCCGCAGCGACATCTACACGCAACGCGGACTGGGTTTCGGCGGCGACCTGCGCACGCGCGCGAACTCGCGTTCGTATCTCAACGCCGGGTTCTACACGGTGAAGGATCGCATCTTCGGACCAGAAGCCTCCGCGGCCAACCCCGATCAGGGCGGATCGAGTTTTTACGTTGACGGCGTTCACTACTTCAAGAACGGATTCACCGCGGCGGCGGACGTGAACATCACCTCGAACCTCGCGTTTCGGCAGGTCTTTTCCGACAACATTCAACAGGCAATCTCGCCGGAAGAGACGTCGCAGGTTTTCGTAAACAAGGACCACGACGAATACAGTTTCAATTTCCTGGCGCGCACGCAGGTCACTTCGCTGACGAACGCGCGCGTTCGCATTCGCCAGTTGCCGAGCATCAGCATCGACAAGCGCCCCACCATTCTCAGTTTTCTGAAAAAGCTTCCGGTCTACTACTCGTTCACCGGCGCGGCGGAAGGCGTCAGCCGAAAAGAGACGGTTGAAGATCCGATCCAGTTTGTTAATGAAGTGCTCGGCGATCCGATCATCACGCCGTCGATCGTGCAGCGGCTCGACTTCAATCCGCGGTTTGAACTGCCGTTGAGCTTCGCTGGTTGGTCCGTCACTGCTTCCGGCAGCGGCCGTGTGACTTTCTACTCAAACTCGTTGGATCCGACGACGCGCGACGTGTTGAGTCGCAACATTACGCGCAGCTATGGCGAGTTTGAGCTCGACGTGCGGCCGCCGGCGCTCGCCAAAGATTTTCATCGCAAGGGCGGCTTCTTCTTCCGTCACGTGATCGAGCCGTACGTGGTCTATCGTCGACTCGCCGGCATCAACAACTTCAATCGAATTATTCTTTTCGACTATACCGACGCGATCGCCGACACGAATGAGATCGAGTTTGGTATCGCGAACCGCTTCTTCACGCGTCGCTCGACTGAAAACGTCAGCGATGCGGCGGTGGAAGCGTCGCGACGTGAAGACCGGCCGTCGTTGTCGAGTCAGCCGTACGAAGCACTGACGATCACGTTGCGCGGGAAATACTTCTTCGATCCGTTTTTCGGTGGTGCGTTGCGTCTTAACCGGCGTAACCAGTTCTATCCGATCAATACGCTGTCCGGGTTTGTTTACGGCGGCGTGCCGCGACGTTTCTCTCCGGTGAACGTCGATGCGCGTTATCGACCGCGGCGCGATCTGTTTGTCGACTTCCGAACGGATCTCGATACGCATGGAGGCGGTGTGCGATCGGTGTCGACGACCTTTGGATTGTCGCGATCGCTGGTGCAGATCTTTCAGAGTTTCTATTACACGCGCGCGATCGAACTCGATCCGAGTCTCGCGAGTTTTGCCGACAACCGCGGTTTCGAGGCGGGGACGTTGCGCGGCTCGCAGTGGAGCCCGTCGGTGTTTCTCGGCGATCAGGAGCGCGGTTTGTTTGGCGGTACGTCGTTCTTTTTCGACTTCCAGAAGCGTCCCGGCAGGGGCAACAGCTCGCTCATCAGCTCGACCGTCACGCTGGGTTATAGCTGGGACTGCTGCGCGGTGACGGGGCAGTTCTCCTCATTCAACGTCGGACTTCGCAAGGAAAACCGCGTGGTCTTCAGCTTCCGTTTGAACGGCATCGGGGCCTTCGGCACCGAGCAGATCGGCCAGCGCGCCCGCTAGTCTTGCGGGTTGCCGCCTGATGTGAGGCGACGGCTTCGCCTCGCCGTAGCAGCCTTGCAGTCTTTGGGCTATGCCCTCAACGACCAAACCACTGTAAACGAAGCCAAAATTGTTATATATTCTTGACCGTCGTTCTGTTCCCACGTGTTGAGTGGACGACGGTCACTCCCTGTAAGCCCTGCACTCTATGAAAGTTGGATTTATGGCTAACTCTCGGGTTGCGAAAAACCGTGCGCGCCTCCGTGTGCTGCTCACGTTTTGCTTCTGTCTCAGTCTGATCCTGCTCGCTCTGTCGCAATTTCCGACGAAATCGACAGCTCGCTATCAGCCTAATCAACAACAATGGCGACAAGGCAAACGGCAGGAGCCGCAGTTCGTACCGGGCGAGGTGCTGGTGCGTTACCGCAGTGAATCGATCGCGCGGAATCACACCGGCCGCAACGTCCTGGCTGCTCGTTCCGGCGAACTACTGCCGCTCGAAGTCGAACGCCGTCAGGGCGCGGATCTCGTGGCGGGGTTGCGCCTGGTCCACGTTGCTCCGGAAGACACGCTCAAGACGATTGCTGAGTTACGCACAAATCCCGAGGTGTTGTACGCCGAACCGAATTACATCATGCGCGCGGCCACAGCGCCGCCGAACGACGAGCACTACGCCGCCAATCGACAGTTCGCGCTGGCGAAGATTGGCGCGCCCGCAGCGTGGGAGTTTACGCAGGGCAGTGCGAACGTGGTCGTCGCTGTTCTGGACCAGGGTATCAAAGCCAACCACGCGGACCTGCAAGCAAACATGTGGGTCAATCCCGCGCCCAATTTAGTCTCTCAGGTAATCAACGACGTCAATGGCGCGGATTTCACTGTCACCCCGGCGAACGGAAACAACATCTACAGCGGCGACGATCGAGAACTGCATGCGACGCATGTCGCCGGGATCATCGGCGCGAAGGGCAACAACGGCATCGGCATCGCCGGCGTGAACTGGAACGTGAAACTGATGTCGCTGAAATTTCTCGGGGTGAATGGCTTCGGCGACACGAGTGACGCGATCGACGCTTGTACTTACGCGAAGAAGATGCGCGATCTCTGGATCAATTCCGGTGGAACGCAGGGCGCCAATGTTCGCGTGATCAATGCGAGTTTCGGCGAGATCAGATTTGCGTCAGGGTTTTTGAACACGCTCACCGAACTGAACAACGCCGGCATTCTGTTTGTCGCCGCCGCCGGCAACATCGACAACGGAACGATCGAACCCGATAACGATCTCGTCCCGCATTTTCCGTCGAGCTACAACGTACCAAACGTGATTGCCGTGGCGTCGACGAACGCCGACGATCATCTTTCGTCGTTCTCGCATTTCGGCGCGACGAGCGTTGACATCGCTGCACCTGGCGCGGAATTCGAAACGTTCCTCGACATTCAAGGCGTTCTGAGCACGACACCGCCGTGTACGAATCCCGGTCCGTTTCCAAAGCCGTGCACCCCGGCGTTTCCGTCGACCACTCCGCCGCCAACTGCGGACACGTACAGTTACCTGGCAGGTACATCGATGGCGACGCCGTTCGTCGCCGGTTCGGCCGCACTGCTTTGGGCGCAGAACCCAAATCTCACGGTGCAACAGGTGAAGAACCTGCTGATACTCAACGGCGACGTTCAACCCACACTTACCGACAAAGTGTTGACGAGCCGTCGCCTGAATGTCGGCAACAGCTTCGCTGCGTTGCAGGACAACGATGTGACGGCGCCCGGCGCCGTGACCCAACTGCGCGTCAACACGATGAACGGACGTACGCTCGGCATCGGTTGGACCGCGGCCGGTGATGACGGCGCGGGTGGCGGCAACGCCAGGCTTTACGAGGTCGCCTTTATTGACGCTGTCACTAATGAAGAGATTGTTTTGAGGGGCGTGTTGCCGGCGGCGCCAGGAACGCCGCAGACGACGGAAGTCTCAATTCCTTATCGTCACACGGTCGGCAAGATCCGTGTCCGTGCGTACGACAACAGAGGTAACCAGAGCGACGCCGAAGTGGCAGTGGCCGTCTCCGCACTTGCAAGCGATCCTTACGAAGTCGTGGTCGGTAACCCGGCGCCGATTTCCACGGGCGGTGATGTGATCGACGTAAACGGCGATGACGTTTACGTAGACTTTGCGCTGCCGTTCTCATTCCCGTTCTTCGGCAACAACTTCACGGAGTTGGTTTTGTCATCGAACGGAAACATCTTCTTTTCCGATCCGCCAACGCGTGACCTGCCGCCGGGAAATCTAAATACCGCGGATGATTCGCCGGGATTTCCGACGCAAATGGGCGGCTACAAAATGATTGCCGGCCTTTGGGACGATCTCGATCTCACGAGATCGCCACAACGAGCGGACGCGGGAATCTATGTAGTTCATCCGAGCGCGACGCAAATCATCTTTCGCTGGCAAGGTGTGCCGTGCAATTTCGACGGTGTGAATTGTCAGGGTTTGTCAAAACCAGGCGCGACTCCGGTCGACTTCGAAATCGAATTGAACGCTAACGGAACGATCAAGTCGCGTTACGGAAATTCCAATGCGAACCTGCGTCCGACGGTTGGTCTCGGCGGCCAAGGCAGCGACCCTTACGTGGTCACGTCTCACACGTCTAAAGACACCGACTTGAGTCTGACCAGTGCTCGCGAGGTTACTTACATTCGGCGCGGGCCAGTGAGTGCGGCGACCTTGAGTGGACCGCAAGTCGAGCTGAAGAACTGGACCATCGACGGGCGCACCTCGGTCTACGTGAAGCTTAACTTCCCGGAAACGGGTTACCACGTTGTCGACTGGGGCAACCCGTCGCAAGCGGGCAATGCGTTCACGGTTAATACAGCCGTCGAGCATTCGAACAGCGCGAATGTTCCGGCCATCAGTAACACCGCACAGATCTGGGATCTTGGACTGTTGCCGCCGGGCAATTACTCGTTCACCTTCAAGACCTCAGGAACGACGGCGAAGGTGCTTAACTTCACCGTCAGCGCGACGCCGCCGCCAGCCAATGTGATCGACGACGCGCGTGAGTTTGTGCGCTGGCAGTACAAAGACTTTCTGCGGCGTGAACCGGATGGTCCGGGTTGGGACCACTGGACCGGTGAGATAACGATGTGCACCGCCGCGGCAAACCGGTTCCCGGGTGAAACTGAACCGCAGTGCATCGAGCGCAAGCGTGCGAATACGAGCGCCGCGTTCTTCCTGTCGCCGGAGTTTTCGAACACTGGTTACTTTGTGTTGCGCGTCTATCGCGGATCGCTTGGTCGCATGCCGCACTTCGGCGGCGCGGTGGGTGTCGGAAATGAGTTCACGCGCGATGCAGCAACGGTTGGAGCGGGCATCGTCGTTAACGATTCGCTCGATCCGAATATCATTAACGCCAACAAGCAGGCGTATGTGAACGAGTTCGTTACGCGTTTCGAGTTTCGGCAGCTGTACGACCCGCTGAACAATACTCAGTACGTCGACAAGCTGTTCCAAACGACTGGCGTGACGCCTACGGCCGGTGAGCGGCAGGCGTTGATCGACGGGTTGAACGGTGGTGGCGAGACGCGCGCGAGCGTTTTGTTCAAAGTCGTCGACGGCACGACGACGATCACCGACGGCCATCTTGTCTTCAACACAAATTACGGCAAAGCGTTTTACGACAACCTGTTCAACGCCGCGTTCGTGCAGATGGAATATTTTGGTTACCTGCTGCGCGATCCGGACGATGGCGGCTACAATTTCTGGCTAGGGAAGTTGAACCAGTTCGGCAACTGGGTCGACGCGCAGATGGTGCTGGCCTTTATCAAATCGCCGGAGTATCGATCCCGGTTTGGCGCGCCCTAAGAAAGCCCCAAAAACACGGGCAACCATTCACCGGGGAATGTGCACCGATAGCACGGTCAATCTAGACGTGTTGTCGGCACAGACGTTATGATGCTGGTGGTTTTAGCTAGCCCCGCGGACCACTCATTCCTGACCCACTTTTAGTAAGAGGAAACGAAAATTGCATTATAGAAGCGCGCTCGCCCTAACCCTGGTCCTGGCTATCTTCTTAACGTCATTGGGCCTGACCGTCTCAGTTCAAGCTCAAACAGCGCCCCCGAACCCCGGCATTGAGTACGACCACTTCATGGTTTACCAGGCCGCCGACGGCGATACCATCTGCCGCGAAGCGACCTTGGCCGAGCGTCAGCAACTCGAGCAGATCAACCCCAAAAACGTCCGACAGATCAATCACACTGAGACAAACGCGCTCGCCCTTTCGCCAACTGAAAACGCTGAAGATCACCTGACCATCATCCTGCGCGCGACGGCAAACCTCGACTCGGCCACGGGCGACGCGCCAGCGGCTAAGGCCGCATTCCTGCGCGCCGCTGCTTCGTGGGAAGCGGTGATCCATTCGCCGGTCACAATCTATCTCGATGCCGATTACGGTCCGGACAACTTCGGTCAGGCCTGGGGCAGCGGCACGCTCGGTTCGACCAGCTCGCCCAGTATCAGCGGCATTGGTTATTCGACCGTCCGAAATAATCTGATAAACGGCGCAAACACGCCTGCCAAACAGGCGGTTTATCAGGCGTTGCCGACCAACTCCGTTCCAGTCGAGATCACTTCCGGTTCCGCTGTTTCTACGACGATCACCGTCTCGAGCTCGATCGGCCGCGCTATCGGTCTGCTTAATCCCGTTGCTCAACCAACCGACGGCGCGGCGCGCATTGGTTTCAATAACGCCTTCACTTACGACTTTGACCCGAGCGACGGCATCTCCAGCGGCCAAACAGATTTCGAAGCCGTCGCCACGCACGAGATCGGACACGCGCTCGGATTCACGTCGCGCTCCGGCAGCGGATCTGCGACGCCCGCGATGTGGGATCTCTATCGTTTCCGCTCCGGAACCACCGACTCCAGTTTCACCACCGCGCAGCGCATCATGACGATCGGCGGGCCGGCTCCAAACTCGCAATTCTATTTTGTCCCCGGTCAAACATTTCAACTACCAGGGCAAACGGTTCCGGAGCTCGGACTCTCCGACGGCGGACCCAACGGCTCAATGGACAACAACGCCGACGGAAACCAGTCGAGTCACTGGCGACAGGCGAGTAAAAACGGCGGCGTGTTTTCGGGTTACATCGGCATCATGGATCCGCGAATTCCCAGCGGCATCCGACGGCTGATCACAGAGAACGATACGAAGGCCCTCGACATCTTCGGCTACAACTCGATTGCGGCGGCACCCCCTCCACCGCCTGCGAACGACAATTTCTCCGCAGCGCAAACGGTCGCCGGTTGCGCCGGAACTACGAACGGCACCAACCTCGGCGCGACGCATGAAACCGGCGAACCGAACCACTCGCCTGACAACAACGGCGGTAATCGTTCGGTCTGGTATTCGTGGCAAGCGCCCTCGACCGGTCCGGCGCAAGTCACAACCGCAGGCAGCACCTTCGACACAGTGCTCGCCGTTTACACCGGAAACGCTGTCAACTCGCTTACCGCGATCGGCAAAAACGACGACGTCGATCCCGGTGTGACGGTAAGCAGCACCGTCAGTTTTACCGCAACTGCCGGCACGACCTACCGCATCGCCGTCGACGGTTACAACAACAACGGTTCGAATGGCGACATCGGAGCCGTCACGCTGAACTGGGCCATAAACGGCTGCGGCGCTTCGTTTTCACCGACGGTGCTCAGCGCGAATCAGGTTGAGTTGAACAGTTGGACCATCGACGGGCGCACTTCGATCTACGTGAAGTTGAACTTTCCGAACGCGGGTTATCGCGTTGGCAATTGGGGCACTCCCGTGCAGGCGGGAAACAATTTCAGCGTCGACGCGCTGGTTGAGCAATTCAATGGCCCGTCCGCGCAAGTGCTGACCAGCACCGCGCAGATCTACGATCTTGGTGCAATCGCGGCCGGCAACTACACCTTTACTTTCAAGAACTCCGGCACCACCGTGAAAACGTTGAATTTCACCGTGTCGCTCACTCCGCCGGCGGCCAACCCCATCGACGACGCGCACGAGTTTGTGCGCTGGCAGTACAAAGACTTCCTCGGACGTGAACCGGACATTCCCGGCTGGGACCACTGGACGGCCGAGATCACGATGTGCAGCGTCGCGGCCAACCGGTTCGCCAATGAAACTGAACCGCAGTGCATCGAGCGCAAGCGTGCGAACACGAGCGCCGCGTTCTTCCTGTCGCCCGAACATGCGAACACCAGTTACTTTGTGCTGCGAGTCTATCGCGGCGCGCTGGGTCGCATGCCGCACTTCGGTGGGGATACAACCACGCAAAGCGAGTTCACTCGCGACCGCGCGACGGTTTCAAATGGCATCGTTGTGAACAACGCGCTGGCGCCGAACGTGATCAATGCGAACAAGCAGGCGTTTGTGAATGAGTTCGTCACGCGCGCTGAGTTCCAGTCGATCTACGGCGGCCTGAACAACACGCAATACGTCGACAAACTATTTCAGACCACGGGCGTCCCCGTTTCGTCAAATGACAAACAGGCGTTGATCGACGGACTGAACAACAGCAGTGAGACGCGTGCCAGCGTGTTGTTCAAAGTCGTCGACGGTACGACGACGATCACCGACGGAGCGCTGATCTTCAACACGACCTACGGCAAGGCGTTTTACGACAACCTGTTCAATGCCGCTTTCGTGCAGATGGAATACTTCGGTTACCTCCATCGCGATCCGGACGATGGTGGTTACAACTTCTGGCTCGGCAAGCTGAACCAGTTCGGCAACTGGGTTGACGCGCAAATGGTGCTGGCGTTTATCAAATCACCCGAGTATCGCTCGCGGTTCGGTGCGCCATAATCACGATTGATTACGGACTTACACGGATGGGCCAAGGTCAGGCTAATTATTTTGCCGGCGTTGCTGGCTGCCTGCCTCGGCCTTTTCCTTTCCACTAATCGCACCACGCAACTGGTGCACGCGTTCTCCGCTGGTCCACCAGCGGGCTACACCGGCGCGCCCGGCGAAGAACCTGAAGCTTGCGCCGAGTGTCACGTCCCGCCTGATGCCGGCACCGGCACGATCTCGATCGCCGCGCCGCAAACCTATGTTCCCGGCCAGACTTATCCCATCACCGTCACGCACTCGAATCCCGATCCCACGCGACAGCGCTGGGGATTTCAACTGACCGTGCTCGACACGTCGGATCAAAAAGCGGGCGAACTCCAGAACACGAGCGGTCTAACGCAGGTCTTGAACAATCAGGGACCGGGTAGCGCGCGTCAGTACATCGAACATACGGCCAGCGGCACTTTCGTCGGCCAGTCGAATGGTGCGAGCTGGACGTTCAACTGGACCGCGCCCGCAGAGGACGTTGGTCCAGTTACGTTCTACACCGCAGGCAATCAGGCAAACAACGACGGCAACACTTC
>DATANW010000138.1:0-13449 GCA_036266055.1 Pyrinomonadaceae bacterium
CGCCTCACACTGCATCAACAGCGGCAGTTTCGAGCCGGTGGTGATCCGGTTAGTCGCTGCGTCGCGTATCACCCAACCACGGTCCGCCGGAATCCCGAGCAGGCCGACGTTGCACGACCGGATTTGTTCGCCGGCCATCGATTTCACCGCATAGCGCCAAATTTGTTTGACGGTTCCGATTCGCATTTTCTATATTCGCACTCGCAAGCCATCATCCAACTCAGTGCCAAAAGTAAAGGAGCCTACCCAAATGTTCAAGACGTTGTGCGCGTCTCGTAAGAGTGTGATTGTCTGTCTGGTCGCTCTGGTCGCGATATGCCTTCATTCACAGACTCATTCACAGATTCACGCACAGACCCAAACGCCGTCCGAAGGTGATCTACTGCGGACGTTCCAGTATCGCAGCATTGGACCGTATCGCGGCGGACGTTGTACCGCGGTTACCGGAGTGCCGTCGCAGCCGTTCGTCTACTACTACGGCTCGACCGGCGGCGGCGTTTGGAAAACTACAGACGGTGGCATCAACTGGGAAAACATCAGCGACGGTTCAGTGTTTGGCACTGGTTCCGTCGGTGCGATCGCCGTCGCCGATTCCGATCCGAATGTGATCTACGTTGGCATGGGCGAGTCGCCGATTCGCGGCAACGTTTCGCACGGCGACGGAGTTTACAAATCAACCGATGCCGGCAAGACGTGGAAACGCGTCGGTCTTGAAGATACACGACAGATCCCGCGCATTCGCATCAATCCAAAGAACCCCGACATCGTCTACGTCGCGGCGTTGGGGCATGTTTGGGGGCCAAACGATCAGCGCGGTGTGTTTCGTTCCAAAGACGGCGGCAAGACATGGGAAAAGGTTTTCAGTCGCGGCAACAAGGCGGGCGCGATCGATCTGATTCTCGACCCGTCGAATCCGAACGTGCTCTACGCTGGTTTCTGGGAGGTTTATCGAAAACCGTGGACACTCGAGAGTGGTGGCCCGGGCGGCGGCATCTTCAAGTCGGTTGACGGCGGCGACACGTGGACGGAGTTGACGCGCAATCCGGGTATGCCGCGCGGGACCGTTGGCAAGATCGGCATCACTGTTTCACCAGCGAATCCCGATCGCGTGTGGGCCATCGTCGAGGCAGAAGATGGCGGCGTGTTTCGTTCAGACAATGCCGGCCGCACCTGGACCAGAGTCAACGAAGAACGACGGCTGCGGCAGCGTGCCTGGTACTACACGCGCATCTACGCCGACACGAAAAATGCCGACACGGTTTACATCCTGAACGTTCAGTTCTTCCGCTCGAACGACGGTGGACGCACCTACACGGCGATCGGCGTTCCGCACGGCGACAATCACGATCTCTGGATCTCCCCGGAAGATCCGAACCGCATGATTCAAAGTAACGACGGCGGCGCCAACGTTTCTTTCAACGGCGGCCGGAGTTGGACCGAACAGGACCAGCCAACCGCACAGTTTTACCGCGTCGCGCTCGACAACGACTTTCCTTACAACATCTATGGCGCGCAGCAGGACAACTCGACCGTGCGCATCGCGAGCCGCACGATGGGCGGCGGCATCGATACGAGTGACTGGTGGGACGTCGGTGGTGGTGAATCGGGCTGGATCGCGCCGTCGCCGAAAGATTCCAACATCGTCTTCGCCGGTTCATACGGCGGACTGTTAACCCGCTACGATCATCGCACTCGTCAGGAGCGCGACGTCAATCCATATCCAAACAACCCGATGGGTTCCGGCGCCGACGTTTTGAAGTACCGCTTCCAATGGAACTTCCCGATCGTCTTTTCACCGCACGATCCGAACACGCTGTACGCGGCTGCGAACGTCATTTTCAAGACCACGGACGAGGGTTCGAGTTGGCAGGCGATTAGTCCCGATCTGACGCGCAACGACAAGTCGAAACAGGCCGCATCAGGCGGTCCGATTACGAAAGACAACACGAGCGTCGAATACTACGCGACGATCTTCGCGCTGATGGAGTCGCCGGTGCAGGCCGGCACGATCTGGGCGGGCAGCGACGACGGTATGGTCCACGTGACGCGCGACGCCGGCAAGAACTGGTCGAACGTGACTCCGCCGGCGAGCATCATGCCCGAGTGGATTCAGATCAACTCGATTGAAGCCTCGCCACACGATCCCGCAACAGCATACGTCGCCGCGACGATGTACAAGTGGGACGACAACAAACCGTATCTCTATCGCACCAGCGATTACGGCAAGACGTGGAAGAAGATCACCAACGGTATTCCCGACACCGCTTTCACGCGCGTCATTCGCGAAGATCCGAACAAGCGCGGGCTGCTTTACGCGGGAACGGAAACCGGCATGTACGTGTCGTTTGACAACGGCGAACGCTGGCAGTCGTTCCAACTCAACTTGCCGGTAGTGCCGATCACGGATCTCGCGATACATAAACGCGAGCAGGAGTTGGTGGTGGCGACGCAGGGAAGAGCGTTTTGGATCCTCGACGATCTGCCGCTGTTACATCAGATCGTCGACGCGGGCGGCTTTGATTCGGTGAAGAAAACGCAACTCTTCAAACCGAAAGAGAGCTATCGGACGTTGGGAGGTGGTGGCGCGCCGCTGCCGCCAACGGCGACGATCGGAAGAAACCCGGCGAATGGTGTCGTTGTTTACTATTCGTTGAAGGCCAAGCCCACGACGGATCTCGAATTCGAGTTTCTCGATACGGCGGGTAAGTCGATTCAGAAGTTCACCGCTCGCTTGCCGAAAGAAGGAGCAGCCTCCGCGGCGCAACCGGCAGCTCCGGCGGGTGGCGGCGAAGGCGGGTTTGGTCCGCCGCCAACACAACCGCCGCCGACGAACGTCGGACTCAATCGTTTCGTTTGGGACACTCGTTACGCCGATGCGACGCGGTTTCCGAACCTGATCCTGTGGGCCGGCGAGATGCGTGGACCAAAACTCCCGCCCGGGAATTACCAGGTGCGGATGAAGGTCGATGGTCAAACGTTGACGCAGAGTTTCGAGATCAAACCCGATCCGCGTTTGAACACAACTGCCGCCGACTACGCGAAGCAAGCCGAACTCGGTTTGAAGATTCGCGACAAGTTGACCGAGACGCACAACGCAATCGTTCAGATTCGCGACGTGCGCCGGCAAGTGGAAGACTTGTTGAAGCGCGTTGCGGGACAGCCGCAGTTCAAGACGGTGACCGATGCGGGCACGGCGTTGAACAAGAACCTGACCGCGATCGAAGAGACGCTGTATCAGACGAAGAACCAGAGCAACCAGGATCCGTTGAACTATCCGATCCGGCTCAACAACAAGCTGGCGGCGCTCGGAGGCGTTGTCGGTACCGCGGACTCAGCGCCGACGGCGCAGTCGTACGCGGTTTACGACGAGGTCGTGACGCAGATCGACGCGCAGTTACAAAAGCTCGCGCAGGTGATGAAAACGGACGTCGCCGCGTTCAATCAACTCGTGCGCGATCAAAATATTCCGGCGGTGGTGGTAAAGTAAATCCGTGGATCAAAGACCGGTTACCACCAAACAACTCGCCACTTTAACGCAGGCGAAATTAACGGGCGACGAGGCGATCGTTGTCACCGATGTGAGTCATGACTCGCGTCGGGCGGGTGCGGGCGCGTTGTTCGCGGCTGTATCCGGTGCCGTGTTCGATGCGCACAAGTTCGTCCCGCAGGTGATGGCCCAGGGTGCGGCCGGCGTGATTTCCGAGCGCGCCGCACCCGACGACTTCCCTGCGCAAGGCGTGTGGCTGCAAGTCGACAACATCCGTCGCGCCATGGCACTCGTCGCCGCGGAAGTCCAGCATCATCCATCGCGCGAACTCCAACTCGCCGGCATTACCGGCACGAACGGCAAAACAACCACCGCGTACTTGATCGCTTCGATTCCCGAAGCCGCAGGCGAACTCGTGGCGATGACGGGCACGGTTGAATACCGGCTCGGCAAGGAACGATTAAAAGCAGATCGCACGACGCCGGAAGCGCCCGACATGCAGCGACTGCTCCGGCAGGCTGTGACAATCGGCTGTCGCACTGCGGTGATGGAGTGTTCGTCGCAGGCGATGGACTTTCATCGTTGTGATGAGCTCGAGTATGCCGTTGCGGTTTTCACCAACCTCACGCGCGACCATCTCGATTATCACAAGACGATGGAAAACTACTGGTACGCCAAGCAGCGACTGTTCGACGGACGCCTCGGTGCTCGACCGCGCAACTCGGTGATCAATATCGACGATCCATACGGCGTCGAACTGGCAACTTCACTCGACCGCGATGGACTGAAAGTCATTCGCTATGCGGTGAACGCCGCTGCCGACGTTTCAGCGCACGAGGCTGAGTTTTCGTTGAGCGGCATGCGTTTTCGACTGAAAACTCCGGCGGGTGAACGCGACTTTCATTCACCCCTCGTCGGCCCACCGCACATCTACAACACACTCGCCGCCGTCGCGAGTGGACTCGCGTTGGGCTACTCGCTCGACGTGATCACGACTGGACTCGAAAGCTGCACCGGCGCTCCCGGACGTTTCGAACGCGTGGCCCACGATGGCGACTTTTCGGTCGTGGTCGACTACGCGCACAGCGACGACGCGCTTTTGAACGTGTTGCGCACGGCGCGGCAGGTGGTTCAGGGAAAGATCATCACGGTTTTTGGTTGCGGCGGCGATCGCGATCGTTCGAAGCGTGCGCCGATGGGCGAGGCCGCGGGCAGTTTGAGCGACGTCGTGATTCTTACGTCCGACAATCCGCGCACTGAAGATCCCGAACAGATCCTTTGCGACGCGGAGGAGGGAATTCAGAAGACCGGCAAACCGTATCGCAAGATTGCCGATCGCACGGAAGCCATCAACCAGGCGATTTCCGAAGCCCGCAGCGGCGATCTCGTGCTGATCGCCGGCAAGGGCCACGAGGATTATCAGATCATCGGTCGCGAGGTGTTTCACTTCGACGATAAGGAAGTGGCCCGAAGCGCGCTGGCGCAGAGAGGTTGATCGGATCCGTGGGTATCCTTGCCTTGATCTTTGTATTCGTGTTCCAGGTCTACGGAACACCAACCAGGATCGCCAATCTAAAGAATCCTGCCATCGACGAGAGCAGCGGTATCGCTGCTTCGCGAACCAATCCGGGGATCTACTGGACGCACAACGATTCCGGTGATGGACCATTAGTCTACGCCTTCGACGCTACAGGCGAGTCGCGGGGCGTGTTCCGTGTAGCCGGCGCTCAAGCGCGGGATTGGGAGGACATGGCCATCGGACCGGGACCAGAACGGGGCCAGTCGTATCTTTACCTGGGCGACATCGGCGACAACGATAAAGTGCGAACGGAGATCGTCGTGTATCGCGTCGCCGAACCGAAGCTGACTCCGGCGGACAAGACCTCAACCAAGGCCAGGCCCAAGACCACCGCGGCAGCGGACGCGATTCGCCTGCGCTACCCGGGCGGCAAGTTCGACGCGGAAACGTTGTTGGTCCATCCGGTGACGGGCAACCTGTACATCATCACGAAAGCGATGCTTGCGAATGCAGTGGTCTACGAGGCCGCAGCGCCGCTCGTGAGCGGCCAGGTAACCACGCTCAAACGCATCGCCGAGATCAAAGTGCCGAGTCTGCTTGGCGGAGCGCTTACGGGCGGCAGCATCTCTCCCGATGGCCATCGCGTTGCGCTTTGCGATTATTTGCAGGGTTACGAAGTGGTCCTGCCCCGATCGAGCAAGAACTTCAACGATGTTTGGAAGCAGAAGATCACGGGCTTCAACTTAGGACAGCGCGAACAAGGTGAGTCGATCACTTATCGCGCAGACGGTAAGGCATTGTTAGCGACCAGCGAAGGAAAACGCCCACCACTGATCCAGGTCGAACTCAAGTGAGACTTCGTAAAATTTGTCTCTATTTAACTCTCGCCTGGCGTCTCTCCAACAGCCAGTAGACCGGCAGGCCGAGCAGGATTAAGGTCAAACCGATTCCGGCTTTTCGCGGATGACTCGAGATCGTCTGCACGATGAGCCAGGTCGAGACGATCAGGAAAATGATCGGCACGAATGGATAACCCCAAACGCGATACGTGCGTTCAGCGTCGGGTTGACGTTTGCGAAAGATGAAGACCGACGCCGCGACGAGTGCGTAGAACAACGTGAGCGCGAAGATCGCGTAGTCCGTCAGCGTATCGAAGGAACCCGATAGCGCCAGCACGCTCGCCCAGAACGCGAGGACGATCAGCGATCTGACCGGCACGTGCGTGCGCGGTGAAACGTGCGCGAGACTCTTGAAGAACAGACCGTCGCGCGCGAGTGCGTAAGGCAGGCGAGCGGTCGCGAGTATCGACGCGTGCAACGCGCCAAACGACGACGTCATCATGGCTGCCGCCATCAGCGTTACTGCGAGAGACCCCAACAATCGTCGCACGACCTCGGCCGCGACCGATGACGATTCAGATACGCTTGCGATCTGCGTCGGCGTCAGCACGTGGTAATAACTCGAGTTTACGAACAAGTACAACGCCATCACCAACAACATTCCGCCGATCAACGCGAGCGGGAGATTGCGTCCGGGGTTCTTCACCTCGCCGGCCATGAACGTGATGTTGTTCCAACCGTCGTAGGCCCACAGCGCGCCGATCATTCCGGCGGCGAAACCAGCCACCCCGCCAGTGGTCACGGCAACGTTTTCGCAAGTGCCGCCCGAATTGACGAGCGACAAGTGCGACCAGTCGCCGCCCGAATAGAAGAACGCGCCGAAACCGACGCCGAGCAGAAGCAAGATCTTCAATCCCGTCAACACGGACGCGACATTGCCGCTGACGCTCACCGCCGCGCAGTTGATGATCGTCGTGATTATGATCGCGCCGACGGCGACGAGTTGCAGTCGCTCGAACGTGAGCACGCTGCCCCACGGCAGGGCCACTTCGAAGACAGCAACCTTGAGTCCGCCGCCGATCAAGTCGTTGAGAAAGATGGCGAAGCCCATCGCGAGCGCTGCTGCTGACGCGGTGCGCGCGAGAAAAAACTGCGTCCAGCCGTAAACAAAACCCAACGGCCGGCCATACGCATCACGAATAATCCCGTACTCACCGGCGGCGCGCGGCATCATCGCGAGCAACTCCGCGTACGTCAGTGCACCGGCGAGCGACAGCAACCCCGCGAAGACCCAGATCGCCAACGCTTTGCCGGGAGTGCCGACGTTACACGTCACAACACGCGCCTTTAGAAAAACGCCGGTGCCGATGATGTTCGCGACGTTGACGGAGATCGCCGCGATCAGTCCGAGACCGCGCACGAGTTGGGTGTGTTCAGTTTGCACAGTTTTTTTCGAGGTTGCCTGGTCTTATCGAGATGGCCTGTCTTTCGAGATCGTCCGGTTTATCGAAATCGCTTGGTATTGTCCAGGTTGCTTGGTCTTATCGAGATCGCCTGGTTTTAAACGCCGCGGCTTCGCCGCCTGATGTGAGGCGGGGCTTGCCCCGCCGTCCAGGTGCTCAAAGAACCGGGGGCTATGCCCCCCTAGTACCCGACGTCGTTTGCGATCAGATCTTCGTAGTTGTCGCGTCGTCGAATCAGTTCGGCTTTGCCGTTTTGCCGAATCAACACAGCCGCGGGAAGAGGACGGCCGTTGTAGTGAAACATCTGGGCCAACGAGTACGCGCCGCAATTCAATAACGCAAGCACCTCACCAGGCGCGACGTCGTCAGGCAGCCGGCGATAATCCGGCAATCGCCCTTCGCGCTCGATGTCGAAATACACGTCGCCCGAATCACACAATGGACCAGCCACCTTGTAATCGCGCGCATACGGCTCGCCGGCACGCGACGCCGAGATCAGGTGGTAGTACCACTTGTAATTGTTCATCGAGAGCATGATGTTGTAACCGGCATCGGTCAACAACCAAATGTCGCCCGTTTCCGGACGGCTCTTGATGTTGCGCACGGTCGTCAACACCAAACCAGCATCGGCGATGACGCTGCGACCCGGTTCGAGCACGATCGTGACTTTATCGAGCAGATGTTCCGCATTCGCCGAGCGCGCCGATTCACGCGCCACCCGCAATGCTTCCTGCAACACCGCAGCAGGCTCGAGCTCCGCGCCCAGCATGTCGCGTTCGTGTTCCGGAAGCTGATCCGCTTGCGTGCGATCGCGCAGGTAATTCACGGGAATGCCGCCGCCGAGATTGATGTGTTCGAGCGTGTGTCCCGTCTCGTTGTGAATCGTCACGACGTGTTCCCACATGCTGCGAAACGCTTCGGCAAACGGTTCGACGTCCGGCGTCTGCGAACCAACATGAATGTGAATCCCGCAGACGTGAATCGTGTCGCGCTTTTCGAGTCCGCGACGAAACGCTTCCAGTACTTCGGTCGACGAAATACCAAACTTCGAAGTCAGCAACGCCGTCTGCAAACCAAGATGCGATCGGGTCCCGATCTCCGGCACGAGTCGCAGCGTGATGCGCGCCGCGGAAACGTCTTCGCCTTGCGCTCGCAACCGTTTCACCGCTGCGTCAACGAGATCGATCTCGTAAATAGAATCGACATTGATCGCGTAGATCCCCGCCCGCACCGCATCCTCGAGCTCGTTGTCTGACTTGCTCGTGCCGTTGAAGATGATCTGATCCGGGTGAAAGCCGACGCGTAACGCCTTGAACAACTCGCCGCCGCTGTTGACCTCGACGTCGATGCCCGACTCGAGCACCGTCTTGAGTATCGTCATGTTCGAGTTGGCTTTCGACGCGTAGCAAAACTTGATCGGACGATCGACGACGCTCGCGGCATGTTGCAGACGCGCGATGTTGTCGCGAATACGTGATTCGGAGAAAACAAAGAGGGGGGAATCGTATTGTCCAACGAGGTCCAATGCGTCGGCGCCATTGATGTTCAAGTGGCCGTCGCGCACTTCCAGGTAACCGGAGATGGACCAGGCAGGACACGAGATAGCCATATCAGTGCTGGTCTGTGTCATCGGTGCTGGTTTGTGTATGAAGTAACTTAGCTAATTTGACTTGCCAAAATTGTAACTGAGTGTGCCGCTTACTTTGACCGGTTCACCCATCAGCATCGTCGGCGTAAACCGCGCGAGTCGCGCCGCGCTGACGGCGGCGTCTTGCAAGTTCCTGGGACCGGAAACGGCTTTCGCTTCGATTACCGATCCTTGTTCGTCAATCAGAACCTGGACCAACACGACACCCGTCGCCTCGCCCGACACTTCAGGCTGCGGCAGATAGATGGCTTTGCCGTTCAGCATGCCGCCGTTGATGGGCTTCTTTGGATCGGTCTTGTTGTTAGCGTTGGTGGCGTTGTTTGGTTTCTCGCCTTCGGTGTTGCCTTCGGCCCCATTTTGAGCGTTCGGCTCCAACGGCTTTTCATTCTCTGCTGATTGACCCTGTCCGGCATTCTCTGTCGACTCGCCATTGGCCGCGGTCTTTGGTGGTTCGGCTTGTCGTTCGGGCAGCACAAACGAACTCAGAAACTGGTCCTGCAGATCTTCGTCTTTCGTATTCAACGAAACGATCACGTAGAAGCGCTTTCGTGTTGCGAAGGCGTGCATGACGCCGTTCAGCTCGCCGATCGAGACCTTGTATTGGCGGCCGGTATGCCCGTGGAACGGGCGGCTGCTCACCAAAACGAGTTTCGTCAACGCGGTGTCTTTTGTGCGCACCTTCGGCGGGAAGTAGTCTTTGAATGCGTCAACGTAAGAATTGAATCGCTGAAAGTCTGCTCCCGGCGTCGCCTTGATGCCGCTGAGCGAAAGTATTGCGAACACCGGTCCGTTTGCTTTTGACGCGAGGTACGATCGCGCGTTGAGCTCCATCTTGTGATACGCGAACTTGGTTGTCTCTGTGGTCGGGTTTTTGGGCATCGAGACAGTGAATTCTTCGCCTTCGGGACTAATGGTCTGCCAGTCGTTCCAGTCGCCGGCCGTTTTTTGCACCTGGCCGGAGACCGCAAACGCTGTGAGCAGGACGATCGGCAGCGCCCAATGTAGACGACGAAAATGCATGTCATTTACCTCCTCAGGTTTTAGCGTTTGACCACGTGGAGAACTGATCCGTGTTTGGAATCTAGTCGCAGCCCTAGCGAGTGTCAAGAGGCTGCGCGCTTTTGTTAAGACGCTGCGCGCTTTTGTTAAGATGCTGCGCTCTTCGCTCTATCACTTTCAACCAGCACGCGGCGCAGAATCTTACCGGAAGGGGATTTGGGTATCGTATCGACAAATTCCAGATATCGGATCCGTTTGTGTGGCGCGACCCGTTCGGCGACGAATTCCATGATCGCTTCCGGCTCTGAAGCCTGCCGCAAAACGACGATCGCCTTCGGCACTTCACCGGCTTCCTCGTCCGGACACGGAATCACGGCCGCATCCGCAACGCACGGATGCGTCACCAACACTGCTTCCAACTCAGCCGGCGCCACTTGCAGTCCTTTGTACTTGATCAACTCCTTCGCTCGATCGACGATGAAGAAGTGTCCGTCCTCGTCGGCGTAACCGATGTCCCCCGTGTGCAACCACCCGTCGAAATCGATCGTCGACGCGGTCGCTTCCGGCTTGTTGAGATATCCTTTCATGATCTGAGGACCACGCACGCAAACCTCGCCCCGTTGTCCGTAGCCCAGCGCCTCGCCGGTTTCGAGATCCACGATCTTGCATTCAGTGTTGGGCGCGGGTACCCCCACCGAACCGAACTTGATCACGTGCGGCGGCGCCGGTGACGAATGCGTCACCGGGCTCGTTTCAGTCATGCCGTAACCCTGGCGCACGCTGCAACCGAGACGTTCCATGCAGGCGCGCGTCAACTCTTCACCCAGCGGCGCGGCGCCAGAGAAGATCGTGCGCAACTTCGGCAGATGATAGTTATCGACGACCGGATGTTTACTGAGTGCGAGCACGATCGGCGGCACGAGGTGCGCGAGACTGACTTCGTAGTCCTGCGCCGTTTTCAAAAACGTCTCCAACTCGAAACGCGGCATGGTCACGATCGTGGAGCCGGTGTAGAGTCCCATGTTCAGCACGACGACGAGTCCGTAAATGTGAAACAGCGGTAGGACGCAGATCAGCGTGTCAGTCTCGAAGAAATAACACAGACCCTCCATTTGCCGGATGTTTGCGACGAGGTTGTGGTGCGTGAGCATCACCCCCTTCGGCAGTCCCGTCGTTCCGCTTGAATACGGCAGCGTCACCAGATCTTCGCGTGGATCGATGGCGACTTGTTCGGCGCGTCCGTTGTCGACGAGCAGTTCCGAAAACGGCGTTGCACCCACGGCTTCGCCGAACACGAAAACTTCTTCGATGTCCGCTTCGTTGGCGGCTTGTAGCGCCTTGTCCATAAACATCGGTATCGTGACGAGAAAGCGGGCGCCGCAGTCTTTGAGTTGATGCTCGATCTCGCGTTTTGTGTAGAGGGGATTGATCGGCGTGACGATGCCGCCGAGCGTTGCGACGGCATGAAACGCGATCGCGTAGTCCGGACAGTTCGGACTCAGGATTCCGAAGACCTCTCCTTTTTTGAAGCCGCGTTGCTGCAGATTGTGGGCGGCGATGGCGATTGAGTCTGCGAGTTGTGAATAGGTGATTGTTCGGCCGGTTGGACCGTCGATGAGCGCAGGCTTGTTGGGCAGTTCATTGGCTCTGCGCATGACGAGAGGCGTCAGGGCGGTCTCGGGGATGTCGACATCCGGGTACGGGCCTTTGATTATCATTCGCACAGATTACACAGTTCCTTGTAATCTGTGAACCAGTATGAAATACATATTTGCATGACTCGACCCCTCAACATCGTCTGCCTGGCGACCTACTTCAAAGGCGCTGATTTCATTCGCGAATGTAAGGCCCACGGGTGTCATGTAGTGCTGGTCACGAAGGAGAAGATGCTGCGCGAGGACTGGCCGCGCGAGAGTCTCGATGATCTGATTGCGGTTCCAAACGATGCCGGACCGGCGTTGTTTATCGACCTGCTCGCGTTCCTGGCTCGCAACCGGAGGATCGATCGCGTCGTTGCGCTGGAAGAGTTCGATGTAGTGACGGCGGCGCTGATGCGCGAGCATCTTTGTTTGCCGGGGTTGAGTAGCTCGCGGGCGAAGGTGTTTCGCGACAAGCTTTCGATGGCGGTGCACGCAACGAAGGCGGGGATCAACGTGCCGGAGTTTGTGCCGTTGGTGAATCGCGACGAGGTTAATGAGTTCATGGAGCGTGTGCCCGCGCCGTGGATCATCAAGCCGCGCTCAGACGTGTCGGCGATTGGGATTCGCAGAGTTGCCGATGCGGGTGAAGTGATGCGCACGATGGACGAGATGAACGAGCGCGAGAACCTGCGCGAGCGTGCGTCTTACTATTTGTTGGCGCGGTTCGTGGCGGGCGAGGTGTTTCACGTTGATTCTGTAGTTAATGATGGGAAGGTCGTGTTTGCGGGCGCGAACCAGTACGGGCGCCCACCGATGCAGGTGGCCCACCAGGGTGGCGCTTACATTTCCCGTACGCTGGAGCGGGGATCGGTCGATGAGCGGGCTTTGTTTGACACAAATAAGAAACTCGTGAAGGCACTTCGGCTCGAACGTGGCGCGACGCATGCCGAGTTCATCAAGAGCGATGACGATGGGAAGTTCTACTTTCTCGAGATCGCTGCTCGTGTCGGTGGTGCGTACATCGCCGAAGTGCTCGATGCGGCGACGGGCGTGAACCTCTGGCGTGAATGGGCCAGGCTCGAGATCGGCGACGGTCGCGGCACCACCAAAATCCGCGCGTCGCGCAAAGACTACGCCGGAATTATCCTTTCACTCGCCAAACAGGAAACACCCGACACCTCATCCTACGTCGACGGCGAGATCATCTATCGCGTCAAGAAGCGTCATCACGCGGGTCTCATCGTCCGCTCCTCCGAACTGGCCCGCGTCGACGAACTCCTCACGTCGTATTCGCAACGCTTCGCCGACGACTTCGTCGCCGTTGCGCCGCCGCCCGAAAGACCGGAGTAACGCTGAATGAGAATCTTCCGGCACAGTCGGTTCGCTCTATTGCTCGTCATCCTTCTTCTGATCTCCTGTAAACAACGGAGCACTGCGGAGTTCATTTCAGTCAATGCACCCATCGTTGCGCTCACCCATGTTCGCGTAATTGATGGCACCGGCAGTCCGGCCAGGGAAGACCAGACGATCGTCATCGAGTCCGGACGTATCACTTCCATTGGCCCAACCTCGGAGGTCTCCGTTCCGCCCTCAGCTACTTCGCTCGATCTCAGTGGTCACACCGCAATACCCGGTCTTGTCGGCATGCACGACCATCTGTTTTATGCAGCCGGTCGTGGCGAGCGTTACGTCAACGCGCCTGAGAGTTTTCCGCCGCTCTATCTGGCGGCAGGTGTCACCACAATCAGAACGGCCGGCGCACTGAATCTCGCCAAGGATCTGGCGGTAAAGAAATCCGTTGATAACGGCGAACTGGCGGGACCAAAGATTCACCTCACGAGTCAATACATAAAT
>DATANW010000139.1:0-16096 GCA_036266055.1 Pyrinomonadaceae bacterium
AGTTGCGATCCTTGTCGATAGTGATCGTGCCCGTAATGCCGGGGAAGTTCTTGGTGGCCGCAATCGCATCACGCAACTTCGTACCGTCAGTGGTGCCCGCGCGAGTGATGGCATCGGCGAGAACTCTCATCGAATCGTAACCGAGTGCGGCGAGCGCGTCCGGCGAGAGCTTAAAGCGTTCTTTGTAGTCTGCGACGAACTTTTGCACCGCCGGCATTGGATCATCGACCGAGTAGTGGTTCGAAATGTAGTCGCCGTTCAAAGATGCGCCGCCGAGTTGCCACAATTGCGGCGAGTCCCAACCATCGCCGCCGAGCAATGGCGCTTTGATTCCGAGCTGTTTCGTTTGATTCGCGATGACGCCGACTTCGCCGTAGTAGCCGGGGACGTAAATCACATCAGGATTGGCGGCACGAATCTGTGTTAGCTGTCCGCTGAAATCGCGGTCGCCTTGCGTGTACGACTGTTCCGCTACGATCTGGCCACCGCTTGCTTTAAAGCTGCGTGTGAAAAACTCCCGGAGTCCGCGGCTGTAGTCGGAGTTGAAGTCGTAGAGAATTGCGGCCTTGGTCGCTTTCAGATTCTTGGCAGCGAACTTGGCCATCACGTCGCCCTGGAACGGATCAATGAAACAAACGCGGAAGATGAAATCGCCAACCTGCGTCACGTTTGGATTCGTGGACGACGGCGAAATCATCGGCACCTTCGCTTCCTGCGCTTTCGGCGCGGCCGCCAGACTATTTGACGAAGCGACCTCGCCGAGCACCGCGTGGACCTTGTCCTGGTTCACCAGTTTGCTGACGACTGTCGCCGCTTTGTTCGGCTCACCCTGATCGTCTTCGACGATCACGCGAACCTTGCGGCCCATGATGCCGCCGGCCTTGTTGATCTCGTCGACCGCCATCTCGACGCCATTCCTTGTCGACTGGCCGAAGCTGGCGGTGCGTCCAGTCAGGTCGCCGTAGTAGCCGACAACGATTTCTCCGCCACCGTCTGAGACGTTGGTGCCGCTGCCATTGCGACGTTCACAGGCAAAACTGGCGAATAGAGTAGTAATCAACAAAAGCGCGAGTATCGTGCGTTTCATTTGGTCCTCACAAACGGCGATTTGGATTTGACGAGCGGGCTCTGGTCAATCTGTGACTTTGGTTCAGCGACGAATTATAGCTATTTCACCCGAACTGTCGAGTGCGCAGACACCGTAAGTAGTGCTGCGACTTGAAATCTGGCCAGCATGATCTCCCGCAAAGGCGCGAAGGCGCAAAGGAAAAAGAAGAGCATTGAGGTAACTTTGCGTCTTTGCGCCTTTGCGGGAGACTTGGTTCAGCGCTTGGAGTTCAAGCTGCCTTGGATCAGGCGCTCAAAGCCGTGCACATCATCAGGTTATGACTGTAAGATAGGGCGCCGTGAGCCACTCAACACCTGCCAAAACAGGCTTCGCACCCGACTTCGGCGATATGAACAAGGAAGACTTTCGTCGCTTCGGGCACGAGTTTGTCGACTGGATTGCCGACTATTTCGAACGGGTCGAGGACTTGCCGGTGCTCGCCGCCATCCAGCCCGGCGATCTGAAAGCGCAACTTCCGCAAGCGCCGCCGAAACAAGGCGAACCGATGGATCGCATACTCGCCGACATCGATCGACTTATCGTTCCGGCTTTGACGCACTGGAGCCACCCATCGTTCTTCGCCTACTTCGCGACCTCGACTTCTGCGCCGGGAATCTTCGGCGAAATGCTCGCCGCCGCCTTTGATAACAAAGCGATGCTCTGGCGCACCTCGCCCGCCTCGACCGAACTCGAGGAAGTCACACTCGACTGGCTCCGGCAGATGATGGGACTCGATCCCGGCATGATCGGGATAATCTACGACACGGCGTCGGTCTCGAGCATGCACGCGATCGCGGCGGCCCGCGAAGGCGCCGAACAACGCATTCGCGAAGAAGGCATGAGCGGACGGACCGACTTGCCGCTGTTGCGCGTTTACGTCTCCGAGCAGGCGCACTCGTCGATCGAAAAGGCGGTGATCACGTTGGGCCTGGGCCAACGCGGCTTGCGGAAGATTCCGACCGACAAAGACTTTCGCATGGACGCCAAAGCGCTCGCGCAGGCGATTGCCGAAGATAAGCGTGACGGTTATCTGCCGTTCTGCATCGTCGCGACCGTGGGAACTACGTCGACCTCGAGTATCGATCCCGTTGCGGAGATAGTTCCGATCTGCGAAGAGCACGCCATGTGGTTACATGTCGATGCTGCGTACGCAGGTTCGGCGGCGGTGGTGCCGGAGCTTCGACACATTCTCGACGGCTGTCAGCGGGCAGACTCGCTGGTTGTGAATCCGCACAAGTGGCTGTTCACGCCGTTTGATCTTTCCGTCTTGTACTGCCGTCACATGGATCTTCTCGAACGTGCGTTTTCGCTGGTGCCTGAGTATTTGCGCACGCCGGAACAGGAGAAGGTGCGAAACGGATCCGATTACGGTATTCAACTTGGGCGTCGTTTCCGGGCGCTCAAGCTGTGGATGGTGATTCGCTATTTCGGGCAGGACGGTTTGGCCGCGCGTATTCGCGAGCACAGCCGTTTGGCTCGAGTGTTTGCCTCATGGGTCGATGAATCGAGCGATTGGGAGTTGCTGGCGCCGGTGCCGTTGGGGTTGATTTGTTTTCGCGCCCGTCCGGCAGGTTTCGCTGCCGCGGAGTTGGACGCGCTGAACGAGTCGATCATGCATGGTGTCAACGCGACTGGCCGCGCGCTTCTTTCGCACACGCGTTTGCACGATAAGTTCACGCTGCGGCTCTCGGTCGGAAACATTCGCACCACCGAGAAACAGGTGCGGCAAGTGTGGCAGTTGCTGAACGACCAGTTACGAGCGCGCTGAGCGTCGCGCCAGGTTTAGTTCTACTTTAGTCGGAGCATAAACATGAGAGTCATTTTTAAGTTATCGCTAAGCGTCCTTCTTAGTTGTGTATTCGCCACCGCCTCCGCGCAAACGCCGACGCCGACGCCAACGCCATCCGCCGCGCAACACTTCACCAAGGGCGGGCTCGTGTTTGATTATCCGAACGGCTGGACCATGAGCGACATCAGCGATGACGACGCTCAGCAATACACGCTCTCCCGCAGCAACAGCGATCTCCAGATGCGAGTGTTTGCGCATAAAGGCCGCGTCACACAAGAGAAATTCGCCGAGGCGAAGAAGGCGTTCATCGAACCGTATGTGAAAGGGATCTCGAACCAGTTTCGACAGATGGGCGCGACGCCGAGCGAGACGGCTGACACAACCGAGATCGCCGGACTACCGGCCGATGGCATAAAGATCGCAGCGTCGCTCGGCGGTGATCCCGGCGCCGCGAAGATCTACTGGATCTTGTTAAATCAACGAGTCGTGGTCCTGACACTGTTCGGCCCCGACCGGGAGATCAAGCAGTTCACACCGGCCTGGGACTTATTTCGCTCCAGTTTGAAAATCGAAGATCCTAAAGCAGCAGCGTCTCCTTCACCAAAACCGTCCCCGTAGTTCATATTTGTTTGACCATTCCTGACCTCACAAGGAGATCCTCACTTGACCGAGAATGACATTGCAGTTGTTGTTGTCGACGCCGCGCTTAAGATTCATAAGACACTTGGCCCGGGCCTGCTGGAATCTGTTTACCAGGCAACCCTTGCTTTCGAACTCAGGAAAAGGGGCTTAATCGTAGTTGAGCAGCGTGCCTTTCCATTGTGTTACGAAGGAATTAAGTTCAACTTTGGGTTTCGAGTTGATCTTTTGATTGGTAACAAAGTTGTCGTCGAAATCAAATCCGTTGAAGCACTCGCTCCAGTCCATCGAAAGCAGTTGCAAACCTATCTGAAATTGATGGACAAACGGTTGGGTCTACTGATCAACTTCAACGTGGAGTTAATGAAGTATGGAATACAGAGGGTTGTTAATAGACTGGCGGAATGATGCTCCCGCAAAGACGCAAAGGGGCAGAGATGATGATCCCGCAAAACCGCAAAGGGGCGAAGGTCATGGCCCCGCAAAGGCGCAAAGGCGCAAAGAAAACGGTCATTGTCTAGCATCATTGTTTTCTGAAGGTATTTTCAACCTAACGTATTTCTTTGCGTCTTTGCGCCTTTGCGGGACACTTTTACTGTTCCTTGTCTCAGCTGTTCCGGGAAGTGCGCAGCCGCGAGGAGTGATGAGGCCGGCGGATATTGTGCGCGTCGCTAACGTCACCGATGCGCAGATCTCACCGAATGGTCAGTACGTCGTTTATAGCGTTTCGACCGTGGTCGATGACAAGACGGTTAGCACGCTCTGGATCGCACGTCTCTCGTCAGAGTTCGCGCCCATTCAACCGACGGCGCAACCGACTCCGCACACGCCTTCACGTCGAACAGAGCCTTATCTCGAATGGCCGGAGATGCGAGTCGCACCACGAACGCTGCTGCCGTCCGGCATTTCTGCGTCGAATCCGCGTTGGTCTCCCGACGGCAACTCGATCGCGTTCCTCTCGCAACAGGACGAACAGGACGGTCTATGGGTGGTCAAGCTGGACAAGCCTGACCCGCGGTTCATCGCACCCATCACGTCGACCAATTTCTTCATTACTTACGCCGGCGAACCATTCTCGTGGTCACCCGATTCAAAACGCATCGCCTACATCTCCGCCCGCGCGGAGACTGTCGATCCGCCCGACCGAGGAAGACGCGGCGACGATCCGCGCGTGATCGATCGTCTCCAGTACAAGTCGCGCACGTCGTTTTCCGACAATCGCCGCACGCATGTCTGGGTCGTCGAAGTGGATCGCCCGGCGCCGCTGCAACTCACTTCCGGCATGTTTTACGATCACGCCGTCAGCTACAGTCCGCGGAACGACGAGATCCTGTTTCTCTCGAACCACGAAACCGATCCGGATGCGCTCAACAACTCCGACATCTTCGCCGTCGATCTCGGCGGGCAAACGCGACAGATCACCCAGACGAAAGGTTGCGAATACGATCCGGTATGGTCGCCCGACGGCAAGTCCATCGCTTATACCGCGACGAAGCGCGACATTACGACCATCGACAGCGTCGCCGAAGACGCGCATCTCTGGGTCGTTCCCGCTACCGGCGGCAATGGGAAGGAGCTAACAATCGATCAGGACCGTCGTGTTCGCGATCCACATTGGTCTGCCGATGGCCGCTGGATCATGTATCTCGCGAACGACCAGGGTTACACGACGCTGTTTCGCATTGGAGCGGACGGCGGCAAGATCCGTCGCTTTGGGATTTACAGCTCGCAAGGCGAGATCGTCGGCGCATTTTCTGATCTCGATGTGAACCTGGCTAATGTTAGCGGTGCGCCGCTGCTGGCCTACGTTCCATTTCAGATCAGCAGTTTCAGTGTCAGTAATCGAACGCAGAGTTTCGGAGGCGAGGTCGCGTTTCCGTTTGTCGTGACCTTCGGCACCCCGTTGCGGCCGGCGGAAATCTGGGCTGGTCCGGGAACCGGTATGTTCCCCATGCGTCGGGTGAGCGCGCATAACGACTCGTTGATTCGATCGGTGCGGCTCGTCGTTCCCGACGAGTTCGTATTCCGCAGCTTCGACGGCACGGAGATTCAGGGTTGGTTGATGCGGCCGCCCGGCTGCACGAGCGATCGGAAGTGCCCGTTGATACTCAGCGTCCATGGTGGACCACACGGGATGGTTGGCTGGTCGTTCAATCCGGCGTTTCAGGTTTACGTCGCGCGTGGTTACGGCGTGTTGTATTTGAACCCGCGCGGGTCGAGTGGTTACGGGCAGCAGTTTTCTGATGGGACGTTGAGCGAGTGGGGCGGCGGTGATTATCGCGATCTGATGGCCGGTGTTGACGAAGCGCTGAAGCGGAATTCGTGGATCGACGGTGGTCGCATGGGTGTTACCGGTGGCAGTTACGGGGGCTTCATGACGAATTGGATCGTGACGCAGACGCCGCGTTTTCGCGCGGGCGTCGCGGTGGCGAGTGTCAGCAACCTGATCAGCTTTTACTCGACGTCGCTGTATCAGGATCTAATTCATGCGGAGTTTGGTGGGTTTCCGTGGGACAACTTCGATGTGCTGTGGCAATACTCGCCGCTGCGTTACGTGCGCCAAGTCCAAACGCCGACGATGTTCATTCACGGCGAGCTGGACAACGACGTGCACATCACCCAGGCGGAAGAGATGTACATGGCCCTGAAACGCCGCGGCGTCGACACCCTCTTCGTTCGCTACCCGCGCGAGGGCCACGGCTTTCGCGAACCAAAGCATCGCATCGACGCGCTCGAGCGCACCCTCGCGTGGTTCGATCGATACGTGAAGTAAACACGTCAGTCCGACGCTGATCTGGTCTCGTCAGTGCGCTTCCTGCAAGCGCAGGCTCGCCACTGCGTAGGGAATGTAAACCAGACCGAGCGGGTTGCCGTCGCGCAGAAGGGCGAGACGGGCGCCGCGCACCGCCTTTCCGATCGGCATCTTCTCCTTGTGCGGCGCGGCGCCGATGAAACGCTTGAAACATTCCTCGGCAAACCTCACGGCCAGCGGCTCGAAGATCGTGATCTCAGTGCCGATCACTCCGGCCGCGCCACTCGTCTGCACAAACGAGCTGACAAAGTCGAGCGTGACTTCCGGATTCAGCGACACCGTGTGACAGCCGTTGATGAAGACAAGCGGATTGGGTCCGGTCCATTCAATGCCCTCGAACCCCCAGTTGTTCGGATCGAGCTCGTCCTTGTCGCCGATCTGGAGATACGGATTAAACGATCCGGCTTTCACACCGCCGTGGCAGTAAAAGTAAATCAGTTGCGGTACGGACGATTTCAAACGCAGGATGAACGGGTCATAACCGTTGTCGCGTTCAAGCTTCAGCCCCTGCAGCGCTTTGAGGTTCGCGAGATGAGGATCGCGTTCGACGAAGCCGGGATCGGTCGAAACGCAACTGAACATCTGAAGCGAGTCTTTGAACTCGATCACCGGCGGAATCTCGTTGTTCGAGCCGTCGAGTGTGAGCGGCAGACCGAGCAAATGTCGATAACCCCAGAACCCGCTCGGACAGATGATTGGACCAAGCGACGACATCGTCTTCCCTGACCCGGGCTTTTGGATGTCCGCAATCATCTGTTTCAGTTCGCAACCGCCGTTAAAACAGGCTGCGTCTTCCAACGTTGGTCCATCGGGCTGTTGTGCTTCGTTCAGCGCTTTGGAGAAAGTCGGGCAAAGCTGAAACTCGGTGGTCGGGAAGTTGAACTGATTCGGGTTCCAACCGTAGTCGTAAACGACCGCGGCGGGAAGCACGGCGCGAGGTGAGAGCTTGAGCGCGATCTGAATCAATCCGGAGTTTGCGAGGAGCGCTTCTAGCTCCGAGCGCTTCTTGTGCAGGTGAATTTGAAAACCGGTGTAGATACGCGATCCGGCACGAGCGAGATACGCGAGATCTTTCGCCAGCTTCTTTTCGTCGAACTTTTCACCCTTCTTATACCGGTAAGCCGCTCCTTTCTTTTCGTCCCACTCTTCTTCGTCTCCCCACGAGACTTTTCGCAAGGCGGCGCGGGCCTGTTGAAGAAACCCGGAGAGTTGTGGACCATCGATCGGGGCGTCGTCTTTGTAACGCTCCGTTCCGTCAGACCCGAAAAAGCGAAAGGTGCTCGAACCGTCACCGTTATCGTTCACCATCAGGCTGAGCAGGTGCGGCTCTTTCGTAATGCTCGCGAGATGGTCGGCGCGCAGCGATTGAGACAGGAAGTAGTCGAGTCGTTGCGAGCATGCTTCGGGAACGGGGTCAGACGTGCTTCTGACGTTTGCTGAGACGACGTACGATTGGACCAGCACCTGCGCGCAGTAGATGTTGCAGCGCAGCCGGTAAGTCGCTTCTTTGATCGGAACGCTGATCGGAAACAACAGGTAATCGTCGAGATAGCCGGCGGGTGCGGCGGCCGATAACGAGATTAAGTTTGTATCGAGCGGCTGGCGCAGTACTTTTACCTTGCCGTCCTTCCGGATCTTCAGCTCGCCGATGTCGCGGCCCGGGGAGATCTCGAGTTCTTTTTCAAAATTGAAGATAGCGACGGTCAGGACGGGTTCTTCGAAAAGTTTTTTGATCTCCGTGAGATCGATTTCCGATGGTGTGCCGATGGCGGCTTCGTCGACGTCTTTGCCGATCCGGATCCAGAAGTAATAGGAGTGGCCGGTTTGCAGGGGTTCGTCCTTTTTTAATCTCGTGTCGGCGGGTTGTTGTTGTGAGAAGCCGAGGTTTACCAGGTCGGGGCGCTCGGATGTTTCGCCGGATGGCGGGGGCGCGGGTGGAGGTTCAGAAGACGTCACCGGCACAGTCACTGACTCGAAGCCATCGTCGTCATCGTATGCGGGCGCGGCTTGTGGTTCGCCGCCGCCCGGATCGTAACCAGCGTCAGAAGCGGCGGCGCCGCCACCACCCGTGCTGACCGGCGGCTCGAAGGATTCGAAACCACCTTCATCCTCGACCGACTTAACATCCTTGCTGCCGATCGTGCTTTTGCTCGACACGTCGCCACCGCCTCGTGGCATATCACCAAAGAGTTCGTCTGGTACTGGCGAAGGCTCGGTATTTTTTTCTTCAACCGGACGGGCACTCGCCTTCATACCCGCGCGCGCTTGCATTTCGGCATTATCGAGGATTTGATTGAAGGCTTTATAACGCTGCTGCTCGGACAACTTGCCGATCAAACGCTTCGCTTCCTTGCCTTCCGGAGTCGATACTTCCTTGATCTGTGTGCCCCCGGGAATGGGATAGTTGTTTGTGAGTTCAATCCGTTGGGCCTTCGAGGTGAGCCGTTTTGCGAGTGCTTGAATCAGAAACGCGCGTAGCGCCTCTTCACTCGCATACGTCGCAAGCCAGAGCGCTCGTTGCAGCAGTTCCTCCGGCAGCAGCGTGGTCAGGTCCAAAAGCAGGGCGAGCGGGTTCACCTTGCTTTCAGACAGAAAAACTTGCACCCGCTCAAAAGGATCTTGCGGCATCTCTTAAACCTCATGAAGTGAAAACGCAGTCGACGGCTTAGTCTTCGATCTGCGGGGCCGCACCCATGCCCTTACCGCCCTGGATGAGCTCCTGAGTCGCTTCGAGCTTTGGCCCTCGCCCGTCGATGAACCAGGAGGAATTGAACCCCGGCGCCTTGTTTACGAGGACGATCAAAATAAAGAAGTACATGAAAAACCCGGCGGCGAGACCGATGCCATACGCGCCAAACAGATCCGTCTTGTTGGGAAAGAGCGCGAGCACCGCCGCGCCGCCGATCGCGCCGATTAGAGTCACGATATCACTCAACTGCACATCGTCTTTGCGGTACCGATTGATGTAGTAAACATACCAGCCGACTACTGCTCCGAAAGCTCCGGCGCCAATCTTCTGAATTGTCGAGGCGAGTTCTGGCGATTGAGCGGCTTCTTGCAGCATGAGTTTCTCCTTATTTTTAGGGGTTGGTTGATTTTGGATAGCGTTTACGAAGTTCACTACGCCACTGGGAATGCACGTACAGACCAACAAGTGCGGCGACGGAAAACGGCGCTGTCTTAGAGAGGCCGCCGAGCCACGCCGTTACTGCGACGCCCGCGACGGACGCACCGGACAGGGAAGTTAACGCGGCCGGCAGCCGTTCGGGCTTGATGTCATAGAGACCGAGCAACCATCCGAATACCAGGCCAAAGCCGATGGCGCCGAGAAAGGGGAGCATTTTGCCACCTCGAATGAGATGTGGGCAGAGATTAACTAGATTTATCTTTCCATTGACCTCCCGCATAACGCTATTGCGAGGTCAGCGGGAAAAGAGATTTATTATCTATCTTTCCATTGACCTCCCGCATAACGCATTTGGCGAGGGGTCAGCAAGTGGAGCAAGACAATTCGGCTATCGACGAAGAGCGCCCATCACTTTCGGATCGCCGAAAACGAAAGCGATATTTGATTCGTTGTGGTGTGGCACCTCGCATGGTTCGAGGGTGTAGTCTGAAACAGCTTCACTGCACTTTTCGGCGGCGACGGGCGAGAAATAAACGATCCAACGATCGTCGTGATCGCCCTTTCCGGGGCCTGCCGTGGCGTGAAACATCGCAAAGCCTTCGGGCTGTTGTTCGGTTCGGTAAACCTCCCAGGCCCGTTTCCCGAGTTCAACGATATCGGGGTTGGTCTCAGTGGTGAAAGGTAGCACGATTCTCTGCCAGGACATGGTTCGCTATCCTTAAATTCTGGTTAGTTTGAGTAGTCGAGGACTCGCGCATTGATCTACTAAACCCATTTGTGTCTGTCAAGGCCATGGTTGTCGCGTTGCGACCGACATTGTTGAAAATCCGTGTTCTCTGTTGATTCGCCTTGGGGATTGGGACGGATGGGCTTTAGAATACAGGGACTACTGTGAACTTCGATAAAGAACAAGGAATTCGGGTATTGAAACGCTGCCTCAAGCTGCGTTGCCCTGCCTGCGGCCAAGCCTCGATCGTCGAGCGGCCGTTCCACATCCGCCACCACTGCCCCGAATGCCTGGCGCTCTACAAGCGCGAAGACGGCTTCTTCGTGGGCGCGATTCTGGCGAATGTCGTCATAACTGAACTGGTGATCCTTGTCTTCTGCTTCTTCATGTTGCTCGTGGTCGGTGCTGACTACGAGACCGTGCTGGTGTTCCTGTTCATCGTCGCGCTGATCTTCCCGGTCGGCTTTTATCATCACAGTTGGAGCTTCTGGCTCGGTTTTGACTATCTGGTCGAGTCGCTGCCGAAATACAAACCGTACCGCAGCCAAACCTGAGTGTCAGGCAGCAAATCTTCACAGATGTTTCGCGTATCTGCGTCGTCTGCTATACTCCCCCCCAGCCCCGCCCCGCTTTTTCAGGCGCTTAAGGTCACAAAAAGACTCGAAGAGTGCAGGGAAACTGGAGTGCTTGTTTGCACTTAACTGGCGAGGCCCGGTTTTATGATCGTCTGTAAGACGGTTTAGATTAACTTCGGTTGCAGCCGCTGACCTGGCCATTGGCCAAGCTCAACTAGGCGCGTAAAGGACCTCAAATCCAGAGCGGCTCCGCGAGATCTAACCAGGTTCAGAGCAGACAGCAGCAGGCCAGTCGACTCCAGTCCACTGCTCATACGCTGCAAGTGCTCCCTTGTGATCCATCTCCGGCCCGCGCGCCCTGCGGCTAGTCAGGTTTTCTGTTGAGAGAAAGAATTCGCCGTCGTGCTGCGGAGGCATTTGATCCGCCCACGACGAGAATTGTGCGCCGGTCGGCGCGCAGTTCCACAACTACCCACAATCGGCCGGTCGTGAACTTTCCTTCCCCGGCCACACTTCGGTTCATCATTTTCGTGGCGACTCAGTTACGCGTGTCGCCAATTTCTGCGCAGAGCCGCCTCGCCCGCGCGTGCACGCGCTTCGGCTTGAAGACAAGCTCTGCCCGTCAACAATTTCTAGAAAAGGCTGGTAATGGCAAAACAACTAATCGTTAGCGTCAACGGACGCGAGAAGAAGATAGCGATCATTGAGGACGACAAGGTCGCGGAGTTCTACATCGAACGTGGAGAACAACATCAGGGAATCGTCGGCAACATTTACAAAGGGCGCGTCATGCGCGTCCTGCCCGGCATGCAGTCGGCTTTCGTCGACATCGGTCTCGAACGCGATGCGTTCCTTTACGTCTCCGACTTCTTCGACGAAGAAGAAGAGTTTGAACGCATCGTCATCGACAAGTCGAAGAAGGGCGCACAGGAGCCCGAGCATGCAGCGGCTGAAGAGGTCGCAATCAATCGCGCCGAGCGCGAGCAGCGGATCGAACTAGCCCAGGAGCGGATCGAAGAGCAGGAAGTCGAACCGGCAGCACCGCCGGAAGAAGCGGCCGAAGCGACAGACGGCGGACGCCGCCGCAGCCGTCGTGGGCGTCGTCGAAGCCGTTGGGAACGGACGGATGAAGCCCCATCTTCAGCGCCGCCGTCCTCGCCGCAGTTCGAGGTCCCGGACACGCCTTTCGTCGCTGCCGATCCATCGATCGAACGCATCGTCGATGAAGAAGAGACCGCCGCCGTCAACGGCGAGATGTTCAAAGACGCGCGACTGCAGGAACGCATCTTTGATCAGATTCACGCCGTCGAGTTCAACATCGAGGACGATTTCAGCTCAGCGGAAGTCGGTTCGTTGCTTTCGAGCGGCTTCGGCGACGAATCATTCGAACGGATCGACGATGGTGAAAGCGACAGTGAGCCGGTCGTTCGCGAAGGACAACGTCCACGCGAGGCGCACGTCTCGAGTTTCGTCGACGACGTTTCAAACGAACCGTTTAGCAGCGGTGGCTTCCAGCGGATCAGCGATGAAGAAGAAGAAGGGCGGGCCGTAGTCGAAGCGCAGGCGCAAGCCGGTAAGAAAGGACGAAAGCCGCCGACCAAGAAACGCGCCAAGCCGGCCACTGCGACGAAGACTGCTGCAAAGAAGAAAGCAGCGAGCAAGAAGCCTTCAAAGAAGCGCGCAGCCGCAGCTGAAGGCGAAGACGGTCAACCCGAACTTTACGCTGACTCTGCCGCGAGCCTGAACGAAAGTTCATCGCGAGGCGAGTTCGCGACGCGCCGTGGTGGTCGACGACGCCGCCGCCCGAGCAAGAACAAACCCTCGGGAGCGCCAGCGGAGGCGGATATTTCAGCGGCTGACGGTCAGGACGACGAGGTCGAGCAAACGCCAGTGATCGAAACGCAGGAGGAGGTCATCGCTCCCCCGCCGGAACGAAAGCAACGCGAACACCGCGACCAAAGACGAGATCAACGTGGACACCGCGGGCAATCGCGGCGTGAGCGTTATCAACCCGCGATCACAGACCTCTTGAGCGAAGGTCAGGAAATCCTGGTCCAGATTGCGAAGGAGCCAATCGCGAAGAAAGGCGCGCGCATCACTTCGCACATCGCGCTGCCGGGACGGTTTCTGGTCTACATGCCGACCGTCGAGCACGTCGGTGTATCGCGAAAGATCGAGTCAGACAGCGAACGTCATCGCCTGCGAAAGTTGATTCAAACGATCCGCGCCGAAGAGGACATCCCCTCCGGTGGTTTCATCGTGCGCACTGCGGGTGTAGGGATCAGCGAGAAAGAGTTGCGTGAAGACGTCAGGTATCTGGTTCGCACGTGGCTCGACATCAGAAGTTCGGCGGAGAAGGCGAAAGCGCCGGCGCTGGTCCATCGCGATCTCGATCTGGTGCAGCGGTTGCTGCGCGATCAGTTGTCAGAGGATTTTGAGTCGATACGCGTCGATTCCGAAGAGGAGTATCAGGCGATCGTCGAGTTTGTGAACCGCATTCAGCCGCGCCTGGTGCGACGCGTCAAGCTCTACACCAAAGACCAGCCGATCCTCGAGGCATACGCAGTTCAAGCGGAGATCGACAAAGCGATCAAGCCGCGCGTGTGGCTGAAGTCGGGCGGCTATCTCGTGATCAACCAAACCGAAGCGCTCGTGGCGATCGACGTCAATACCGGCAAGTTTGTGGGCCGTGGCAGCGGTCGTTTGGAAGACACGATCACGCGCACCAATCTTGAAGCCGTCGACGAGATCGTGCGCCAGATTCGACTGCGCGATCTCGGCGGCATCATCGTGCTCGACTTGATCGACATGGAAGAGCGTCGCAACCGTCAGAAGGTGATGCAGGCGTTGCAGGAAGCGCTGCGCAACGACAAGTCGCCGACGAAGGTGCTTTCGTTCAACGATTTCGGCCTCGTGATCATGACGCGCAAACGCGTGAAGCAGTCGCTGGAGCGAACGCTGTGCTCGCCATGCCAGTATTGCCAGGGCGCGGGTTTGATCAAATCGCCGCAGACGATCTGCTACGAGTTGCTTGAAGAGGCGCGACGGCTCGCGAAGGGCATGAACGGCGACGGCGAAAACAAGCAAGTCACGCTGCGGATCAATCCTGAAGTGGCGAAAGTGCTACGGTCGAGCGAGCGCGACGTGATGGTAGAAATCGAGGACTATCTTGGTCCAATCGACATCACCAGCGACGAGACGATACACCAGGAACAGTTTGACTTTGCCGTCATATAAAACATGGGCAAGTTAGGTAATTGGTGGAAGACGCTTCTGGCCGGTGGCGCAGGCGTTGCCGCTCTGGCAGCCGTCAACGCCTCGATCCAGCGTCGCGCACTCGAACCTGACGACAGCGCGCTCGGCGGCGAAGCAAAACTGTTCGCCTGGAAGTACGGTCAAATCTTCTACAAGGAGGCCGGCGGCCCGTCCGCGGGCCTCGCCAATACCGATCTTCCGATCATCTTCATCCACGGCATCGGCGCGGGCGTCTCGAGTTTCATGTGGCGCAAGAACTTCGACGAACTGGCGAAGGACTTTCGCGTTCTCGCGTTTGATCTCCTCGGCTTTGGTTTCTCCGACAAACCACCGGCGGCGCCGTATTCAGCGGATCTTTACGTCGAACTGATCTCCGATTTTATTCGCGAGGTAGCGGGTGGACGCGCGAACGTGATCGCGAGTTCGCTCGGTGCTTCTTACGCCGTACGCGTCGCGGACGAACATCCGGAACTGATCAACGCGATGATTCTCAACGCGCCCGCCGGCTACGACACGATGAACACTCGACCGGGCATGACCGGAGCGGCGTTCTACGGTTTACTGCAATCGCCCGTGCTGGGCACGTCGTTCTACAACGTGATGGCGAGTGAACGAAGCATTCGCGACTACGCTGGCCACACGCTCTTCTACGACTATCGTCGCGTCACCGATCGACTCGTGGCGCATCTTTATGCGACGAGCCATCAGCCCGGAGCGCAACATGCGATCGCCGCGTTTATGTCAGGCTATTTGAATTGTGACATGAGCGCCGCGTTTGCTCGGTTGGTCCAACCGATGGTCCTGGTGTGGGGTAAACAGGACGTCAGCACGCCTGTTTCCAAAGCGATATCGTTGATTGATTTGAATCCGCGCGCGAGGCTTGAGGTTTTTGATTTCTGCCGGGTGATGCCGGAACAGGAGCATCCGGAGCAGTTCAATGCGTTGGCCTGCGAGTGGTTTAAGGCGCTACGGTACACAGATCGGCACGATGAACGTGCTGGTACAAAATATCGCGCTGCTGCGGAATGAAGCCGGCCTCACGAATCAGGAATTGCAGCATCTCTTCGTCCGCGCGGTTGTGAGCGCCGGCGGCCGACACCACATTCTCCTCGATCATTATCGAACCCATGTCGTTCGCGCCGAAGCGCAATGCGACTTGTCCGAGACGCAACCCTTGCGTCAACCACGACGACTGAAAGTTTTCGATGTTGTCGAGGAACAGGCGAGACACGGCGAGCATTTTCAGGTAATCGACACCCGTCGGTTCGTCTTTGATCCGGCGACCGAGTGCGGTGTTCTCGCGTTGGAACGTCCACGGGATGAACGCAGTGAAACCGCCGGTCTCGTCCTGTAGATCCCGAATACGCTGCAAATGCCTGACGCGATGCTCGATGCGATCGCCGATGCCGAACATCATCGTCGCCGTCGATCGCAGACCGACCTTATGGACCGCGCGCATGACGTCGAGCCATTCGTCGGTCGTGCATTTGGTCGAGACGCGCTTGCGCACTTCGTCGTCGAGAATCTCCGCCCCGCCACCGGGAAGACTGTAAAGTCCCGCCGCTTTCAAACGCGCCATGATCGTTTCGTAATCGAGTTTCGAGATGAGGTGGAGGTTGTGAATCTCCGGCGGTGAAAAGCAGTGCAACTGAAAGCCGGGATACTTTGCGCGCAGGTTGCGCAGCAGATCTTCGTACCATTCGATGCCGAAGTCGGGATGCAGTCCGCCCTGCATCAGCACGCCGGTGCCGCCCAGAGCGATCGTTTCGTCGATCTTCTGGCAGATTTCGTCGAACGTGCGGACGTAGGTGTCGGGCGCGCCGGGCCGCCGATAGAAGGCGCAGAAGGTGCAGACTACGTTGCAGACGTTCGTGTAGTTGATGTTTCGATCGATGATGTACGTGACCACGTTATCCGGGTGGCGGCGCGCGCGAATCTCGTCGGCGGCGGCGCCCATGCGGGCGACGTCGTGAGACTCGAGCAGCGTCGTGCATTCTTCAACGGACATGCGCTCGCCCGCGAGCACTCGATCGAGAATCGGTTGAACGTCGTTCATAGGCACCC
>DATANW010000140.1:0-1506 GCA_036266055.1 Pyrinomonadaceae bacterium
CTCGTCGCGACTGTAGCCATAAATCCGGGTGGCGGCTTCGTTGACTGCAAGAAACGAGAGCGTGTCTTCGTTGTAGACCCAGATCGGCTGTGGCGTTGATTCGAAGAGCAGCCGGTAACGTTCTTCGGAATCGCGCAGTGCTTCTTCAAACTGTTTTCGCTCGGTGATGTCCCGCGCGAGACCGCGAAACCCGACAGTTTCGTCGATCCGATCTCTAATCGGCGACACGATTAGGTCGAGCCAGCGGTCCTCGCCGGCGGCAGAATGGGCAACGAACTGGTGGCGAAACTCGACGGCCTCCTGCGGCCGGCCGAGCATCTTCGTACTGGCGGCGAAACCGTTACTTTCGGGAATGATGCCGAACACCGCGAAAAACGAGTTGCCGATCAGCTCTTCCTGTTTTCGACCCAGAAATTTTTGTCCGGCGAGGTTGATGCTCGTGAGTCGACCGGCGAGATCCTGCGTGAAGATCATGTCGCTGGCGTGCTCGAAGACGTCGCGATAGCTGGCCTCGAGGCGCGAGCGTTCGAGCAGTCGAGAGACTTTCGCGATCAGGCGCGCTGAGTCAAACGGTATTTCGAGGTAATCGTCGGCGCCGGCTCGCAGACCGGCGACCGCGCTCTCGGTGTCTTTTTGTAGCGCGGTGACGAGGAGAATCGGGACGGTCTTCAACTCCGTGTCGGCGCGCATTGCGCGGCAGAATTCGAGGCCGTCCATCCGGGGCATCGAGACGTCGCTGATCACCACGTCCGGTCGCTCGCGCCTGGCTCGGGTCAGTCCGTCGACGCCGTCGGCGGCGGTCGTTACCGAATAGCCCGCCTTCGCGAGCAAACTGCCCATCAATTTAAGTTGGTCCGGATCGTCGTTGACGATCAGAACGGAATTGTCCTCGTGTCCGTTTGAGTTCTCTACCCCATGCATTCGGAACTATCCCTCGAAGCTGGTGCCGTGTTTGGGCTGGACAAACAGGGGGACGTACGGCGTTTGGCTGTAAATCTAAGATTTGGTCGGCATTCGCGTATGAACAAAGATCAAAGGATTTGCTGGATTTTGACCGGCGGAGTATACCACATCAGTAAACCGATTAGACCTGTCCTGAATCCAAGCAACGTATTTGCGGGTCTCACCCACGGCTTTAAAAACTCTTCGAAAGGTTAGGAAGTTTTCGCCGGCGGTGAGTCGGAGCGGCCTGATTGTGTGGCCGCGTGATTATTGTGGAACTTATTTTCGAGAAAGAGAGAACAGATGAATAGCATGGGAAGTTTTCGGGGACCAAACTCGCGCGTAAACATTATGTTGAGCCTGGTTCTGATCGTGTTTTCGTTTACCGCTTGCAGCGGGCAGAGCCAGACGATGGGTTTCGCGCCCGCACAGCCAGCCCAACCGGTTGCCTCCGGACAGGCGATCGCGGCGGGTTTGCAGAATTCTTATGCTGATCTGGTGAGTCGAGTCTCGCCTGCCGTCGTGACGATCAGGTCGACGGAGCGATCTCGCCCAGCGCAGCAG
>DATANW010000141.1:0-23763 GCA_036266055.1 Pyrinomonadaceae bacterium
GGAAAGACGAGGCCGCCTGCATTGTCGCTTGACCTTCATTTCTTTCTGACCGTTTGGGCCCAGAAGGCCTCATTGCAACACGCGATTCTGGGCTGGGCCATGCGCATGATCGAAGACAGACCGGTGATGCCGGCGTCATTACTTAACGGAGTGAGAGGCGGCGTCTTTCGTGACGATGAAAACGTCGAGATCGTTGCGGGACAGTTGACCAACGAAGAGCTGATGCGCATCTGGGACGATTTGCCGGCGGAGTATCACCTTTCGGTCCCGTATGTCGCGCGCATCGTCCGGATTGAGTCGTCACTCGAGCTCACATCCGCTTCGCTGGTGAAACAGCGACGCCTCGAGTACGGCGCACTGCGTAGTTGAAATGACTACTTACCAGCCACTTGAAACAGTTATTCGCACGCCGCCCCTGGGCCTGCGTTGCGTGGACATGACGACCCAATCACCCGTCACAACGGGACTGCGTATCGGCGCGACGCTGAAGAACGGCGCAGCGAAAACAGTTATGGCCACTCCGACTCTTTCCGGCGTGCATGCCTTCCAGGGACTCCCCGGCATGCGAGATTTCGAGTACGGCGATGTGAGCTTTCCACTAACGAGCCCACCACTCACCAGCCCGCCGTTCGGAAAAGAGTTTGCGATTCAGGTCGACGACACCCGGGGCCACTATCTCTCATGCGGCATGGTGCTTACGTTGCCGCGGCGCGAGATTGTGACGACGCCGCTCTTTTCCGCTCCCAGTCGAGTTGCCGTGCCCGGGTTCATCGCGATCCGCGGTGGCCTGAAGAACAAGAGCTTGCCTGCGCGCCCCGATGGTTCACTTGAAGCGGCCGGCTTCGCGCAGATCAAGGCACGCTACAACACGCCGAACGCGACTGAATATTTCGCCCTGGCTGATGCTCGCGGACAGTTTGCTCTATTTCTGCCACCGCCAAATCCGTTACTGCCGCCGTCAGGCATAGCGCCGTCGTCTCCAAACGTGGCCGGTAAACGAACTGTGGCGGAACTGCGTTGGCCACTTACCTTGTCGTTTTTTTTCGAACCTGCGAGACAGAAATTTATTTGCCGACGACCCAACGGGCGCGTCGAGATCATCGTGGGACAACAAACAGGAATAACGGATGTACCTCAGTCGAGCAGCGGCCTGCTTTGCTATCCCGATTTGCAATCGCTGCTCTTGCAGGCTGCCGCGCGAGTTTATGCGACTACCGCGGATCCAGCCGCAGCCATCCTGGAACTCACCATCGAGTTTGGAAAAGACCTGGTGGTTCGCACCGAAGGAGACTTCAATCTTTGGATTGAGCCATAGCCTTTGTCACCACCTTCACACTGAAAGAGAGGTTTCCAATGCCAGAGTATCTTGCGCCGGGTGTTTACGTAGAAGAGGTCAGCTTTCGCGCGAAATCGATCGAGGGACTCAGCACGAGCGTGGCGGGCTTTGTTGGACCAACCCGGTATGGTCCAACCGCTCGCACGCCTGAACTCATAACCAATGTCTTAGACTTCGAGCGCATCTACGGTGATTCTGAGGGTTTGGAATTCGAACTGGACGACACCACTACTGACGACACCGAGCCGACCATCAATTACCTGGCCCATGCGGTGGCCGCGTTCTTCGACAACGGCGGAAGCATGCTCTACGTGACCCGCGTCTACGCGCAGGATAGCGATGCCGATCCGATTCCGAAAGACACAGGCCACGCCAGTTTCGGCATCGGCTCTCCGGGGCGCATCATCGCGCGCTTTCCGGGGCGCGCCGGAAATATGCGCATAACCTTCGGGGTGAAAACATCCGCCAATATCCTGAGCGCCAATCCCGACGGAGATCCGCGTCTCAGCGGCGTCGGTGAATTTGATTTGATCTACGTTCATCAGCTTGGCGGGACTCCATCGAGTCCACCAGTCGCCGAAGGTTTTTACGACGTCGGACGGGACGGAAGTGATCTGACCTTTAGTAATGCGTCGGTCAGCGAGTTTGGGCTATCGCGCTTTGGTCCGGTGACCGCTTATAGCGTTCACCTCGTTACAGTCACGGTCAGTGTCTTACGTCCGGGTACTTTCTCCAGCGAGGAGCTGATCGGAACTTTCTCGCTTCATCCCTTGAACCGCAATTCGCTCGCCAACTACTTCACCCGCGATCCTGATTCGCGCAATCGCTTCCTGCATGTGCCGTTCGCGTTTGAGGACTTTCCGACGAGCGGTTCCGCGTTCGCAACGTGGCTATTTGGTTCAGCGATGACCGGCGTCGTCGATCGCAGCGTTGCGCCCGACACTGAACTGACCGCAGGCAGTCCTGACGTCCCTCGTCCACGGGCTTCCGAATTGGAAGTGACCTACACCTTAACGGGTGGAAGTGACGGAAGGCTGCCTACTCCCAATACCTACAGAGGCCGCGATACGGGCTTAGAAAAAACGGGACTCCAGACTTTTGCCGACGTGGACGAGATCTCGATCGTCGCCGCGCCCGGCTACTCACATCATGCCGAACAATTAGATGAAGCCGGGAATAATAGCCGCAGCAGCGAGATCGCGGGTGCTCTTACTTCCCACTGCGAAAGGATGCATTATCGCTTCGGCGTACTCGACGCGCTCGACGACTCCGCCATTTCAGACGTGCGAAACTTCCGTGGTCAGTTCGACACTAAATACGGCGCGATCTACCACCCGTGGATCACGAAGATCGATCCGAACGACCGGAATGGCCGCCGCGAGATTCAGCTTCCGCCGAGCGGTTTTGTGGCTGGCATTTACGCGCGCACGGACAAGGAGCGCGGAGTATTCAAGGCGCCGGCAAACGAGGTAGTCCGAGGCGCTCTTGATCTCGCGGTACGCCTCAACAAAGCCCAGCAGGACATCCTGAATCCTGAAGGGATCAATTGCTTCCGCTTCTTTGAAGGACGCGGTTTCCGCCTTTGGGGCGCGCGAACCATCAGCTCCGATCCGGAGTGGAAGTACGTCAGCGTGAGTCGCTACTTCGCCTACCTTGAACACTCGATCGACAAAGGAACGCAGTGGGCCGTGTTTGAAAACAATGGCGATCCGCTTTGGGCCAACATTCGCCGGACCGTCGAAGATTTTCTTTTCAACGAATGGAAGAGCGGCGCCCTGTTGGGATTGAAGCCCGAGGAAGCTTTCTTTGTCCGCTGCGATCGCTCGACGATGACGCAGAACGATCTCGATAACGGACGACTGATCTGTCTCATCGGTGTTGCCGTGGTCAAGCCCGCAGAGTTTGTCATTTTCCGTATCGGCCAATGGACGGCGGACCGCAAGTCGTAATTCGGCGGCTGACCGTTTCAGTAAAGAAAGGAAACAACGATGCCAATCCAACGAGAAGATCCATACCCTATATTTAATTTCCGCGTCACGGCGGATCGATTCGGTGACGCCGGCACGGTGCAGGGCGGTTTCCAAGAGATCAGTGGCCTAAGCACCGAGATCACCATGGCCGAGTATCGCAACGGGAATGCAGCGGAGAACGTCGTCACAAAGATGCCCATGCTAAATAAATCGGGCGACGTCACGTGCAAGCGCGGTGTGATGGGCTCGGACGCCTTCTTCAAATGGATCAAAGCCGTGCGCGATGGCGAGCAAAATGTTCGCGCCACGGTAACTATCGAGTTATTCGACGAAGCACGCCAGGGACCGGTGATGACGTGGACTCTTTCCGCAGCGACACCCATTAAGTACACGGCCCCGAATCTTAGCGGGAAAGGCACGGACGTCGCGATGGAAGAGCTGGTCCTGGCCTGCGAGAAGTTGGATGTGAGCTGATCTCATGGTCTCCGCCTCGAACATTCGTTTACCCGGAGTCTATTTTCTGCCGCCGCCTCACGTTGCCGGCGCCGGCTTGCCTCCGCTCGACGTGGCCGCCTTCGTTGGCTTCGCCGAACGCGGTCCGTTGGACACGCCCGTGCCCATCAGGGATCTCGAGACGTATCGAGCAGTGTTCGGCGGCGAGTTTGTCGTTGCCCGAGAGGCCGGCGGCGCGACGATCAACGGCGCGTTGCCGGGGGCTGTCGCCAATTTCTTCGCAAACGGCGGGAGACGTTGTTACGTGGTGCGCGTCTGCGGCAAGCAGGCGAGCGCCACGCGCTTTCGCATGCCGGGCATAGTTGCTCTCAATTCCGGTGGCGCTAGTCAGTCGAGACTCGTTTCAGTTAGCGCTTCTTCCGCGGGCGCGTGGTCCCAACAAATACGGATCGGCACTCGACTTCGAACGACGCCTCTTCCCGTCTCCGCTTTCAGCGTCACCTCGAGTCGAGAGCTTTCATGGTCCACCGGCAGCGCACCCGAAGCAATTCAAACCGGTGATGTGTTGCGGCTGACGTTCGACGACGAGAGCCAATGGCTTTTTCCGGTCAGCTCTGTCGAGACATCGGTCGATGCTTCGCCGGCCGAGGCGGTAAGGCTTCTGGCCAACTTCACCTGGGAAGCTGTTCGGCCTGAGTTGCTGAGTCCGCCGCCGCTCGTTACGCAGGTGCAACGAGTGACTGCGACAGACGTGACTTCGCTGGACATCAACGGAAGTCTCGCTGTTGGTCCAGCAGAGGCGGCTATCGCCGGCGAACGCGAAACCGAGTTTGTGATGTTCGGCACGGATGCCGGAGCGATCAGTGCCGGAGACATACTTAACCTGGCGCTGAGCGACGGCTCTGAATGTCTCTTCGCCGTCAGCGGCACGTCGACCAACAGTTCGTCTCCGGCGGCGCGTGTCGTTACGAGCAACACGCGGCTGCTTCGGTTGGATTCGGCGGCCCTTGCTCCTTCGTCACCGGCCTCGTTGAGACGTGTAGAGCGCCTGCGTTTTGACTTGCTGCTGCGCCAGGGAAAACGGCGACTCCCGACGCTCTTCGAATTGTCCTTCAATGCTGGTCCAAATCGCTGGGCGGGAGACAACCCGCGTCTCGCGCGGCTTGCTGAGCTGGCCGGTGCTCAACCGACTCGATTCTGGGGCGAAGTAGCGTTATTCGAATCAAGTTCGCTGGCGCATTCGTCGACGGCGGACCCGGACGGCAATCAAGCCGCCCGAGGTGCAAGATTCTTTCAGTTGTTGAAAACGGGCGACCGTATCGAGGAAGCGCGCGACGGCGATGTCGATGTGATCGCGCTGGCCGGAGTCTTGGCGCCCGTCGAAGCGTCAGACACCATCTACCTGCCGCTCGGGATGCAGTCGATCTTGACTGAAGACGACGTAGTTGGACCGGCGCGGGACGATGTCGGGAGCGATGATCTGGATAGTTTCACGTCTGACATCTTTGTCGATCCGTTTTTAGTGCCTCGCGTGGATCAGCAATCGCTGAGCGGCGACGCTCTCATAAAAGAAGCGTTCGATCGATATTACGTCCAGGACAAACGTCTCCGCGGGATCCACAGCTTGATGTTCATCGATGAGGTGGCATTGATTGCTACACCCGAGGCGGTTCATCGTGGCTGGCAACCGCAAGAAACTCAGGCGCCGGTGCTTTCTCCGCCCATTACTTCACCGCCAATCTCTTCGCCGCCACTGTTATCCGACCAGGCAGAATTTCACGATTGCGAGCCGCCTGCAGTACCGCCCGTGCTTGTTGTCGAGCCGCCGAAACCGACCGAGCCCACGCTGCCGATCGTAAACGACCTTCAAGACTACCGCCTCGATACGCTACTCGAAATTCAGCACGCGATGCTGACGTTTTGTCAGGCGCGACGCGACGTGCTTTGCATCCTCACGTTGCCGCTTCATTTCGAAAAGCGGCAATGCATCGAGTGGCAGGAGACATTTCGCCGGCGATTAGGGCTGTCAACTCGTCGTAGTTCTTTCAGCAGTGAGTCGCGTGAGATCAGCGACTTGAGTTATGCGGCTGTCTTTCATCCCTGGTTGCTTCAGCGCGATGTCAACGCGGCGAACGGTCTGCGATGGGTTTCATGTGACGGTGCGGCGTGCGGAATGATTGCCGCGCGCGAACGTGCGAGTCACGTGTGGCTTGCTCCCGCCAATGTCCCGCTACAAAACGTGTTGGGACTAACACCCGCGTTCGATAAAGACGATTGGGCGGAACTCTTCGACCTGCAATTCAACCTGGTTCGCGCTGAACCTCGCGACTTTCGCGTCATGAGCGCGCACACGCTGAGCGATGAAGCAATACTGCTTCAGATCTCCGTGCGGCGGCTGATGATTCTGTTGCGCAAAGTCGCGGTCGAGCGGGGGATGGATTTCGTTTTTGAAAGTAATCACCAGCGATTTCGCGAAGCCGTCAGGTTGATGTTGGAAGAAGCTCTGAAATTCATGTTTGACCGCGGCGCTTTCGCAGGCGCTACGCCCGAGCAGTCGTACCGGGTGGTGACGGACAAGAGCGTCAACACACCCGAGAGCGTCGATGCGGGCCGCTTCATCGCACAGATCCAGGTAGCGCCGTCACAGCCGGCGGAGTTCATCACGGTACTACTAACGCGCGTCGGTGAAGATCTACTGCAAGCAGCGGAAGGTTAAGCGCGAACGCCGCAAGGAGAAGCAACAGTGCCTGAAGAAGAAGATCCACTCATCACTTTTCGTTTCGAGATGCAACTGACGGTGCCGGATTCACAGCGGTTTGGTCTCAGCAGTCCGCTCTGTGGCGGAAAGTTTTCCGAAGTGGATGGACTGGAAATGAGTAACGAAGTGAAAACGATCAAGGAAGGCGGGAACAACCTGAGTCAAATCCACCTGGTTGGCCCAGTGACTTACGGACAGCTAACTCTCAAGCGGGGCATGACACCGAATTTTGATCTCTGGAAATGGTTCAAAGCAGCAGCAGGCGGTGAAGCCAATGGTCGTGGGACGACGGCCCGCGGCGCGCTCGTCATGAGCGATGCTTCAAACACGCCGCGCGTAAAGTTCGAGTTTGCCGACTGCCTGCCAATCAAGATCAAAGCGCCGTCCTTCAACGCGAAAGACGGAGCAGTGGCGATTGAAGAAATGCAGATTGCTTACAGCTCTTTCACGATTAAACCGGCGTGATTCCGGCGAGGTGAATGCGTGTTAGCCAAAGCGAAACTTGTCGAGGTGAGATGGAGGGGCGACCCGCCGCAATCGGAAAACGTCCCGGGCGGGAAAGAAGTGCCGGTCCAATTCAACCCGGAGTCGTTGAAGCTCAACTTCGCCAACGAAGACAACAGCCGCGGGCAATCATCTCCCGGTCAAACAACCGGCAGTGGCACGTCGAAGCTGGCAGTTGAGTTGGTATTCGACACCACTGCGACCGGCACCGACGTGCGTAAAAACACGAAGGACATTGCTTACTTCATCCAGGCGCCGCGCGACCGTAACAACCGGCCGGTACAGCCGGGAATGGGCTTTGAATGGGGCAGCTTCATCTTTCGCGGGGTCGTGAAATCGATGGATGAAACTCTCGAATACTTTTCCGAGGAAGGCGTTCCTCTGCGCGCCAACATTTCACTGAGCGTGGCCCAGCCCGCTATCGAGTTCATTCCGGCGGGTGGCGGAGGAAGCACCGGCGGTGGATCGGGAGCGGGCCAGGGAACCGGAGCAACCACACCGCTCGAAGCAGCCGGCGCTAACGACAACGTTCAGAAGGTCGCGGCGCGTAACGGCAAGAGTAGTGATTGGAAAGCCGTAGCCGCCGCCAACAAGATTGACGATCCGCTTCGCCTTCCTCCCGGACAGCTAATCAACACGCGCGCGCCAGCGGCTCCCAGGATAAGGAGATGAAAAACAGCAATGCCAATCGTCATCAATGAATTTGAGCTGGTAGTCGAACGATCAGAACCTTCGTCGGCGGGATCAACTGCGCGCGAGTCGCACGCCGAGCAGGCGCCGCCGTTGCGTCCGGATGAAATCGTCGCGGTGATGCAGCTTGATAACGAGCGCCTCCGGCGTGTGAGAGCGGATTAAACGATCAGGAATATGCCGAATGAAGGTCAGCAAGCGCCATTCTACCCTTCACGTCCGATTCTCAAGTTGGACGGACAGGACAATCCTGCGCTTAACGACGCGCTCCTCACGCTCTTCGTCGAGGAAACCACGCTGGGACTAGCGCGTTGTGAAGCGCACTTCGGCAACTGGGGGCCAAAAAACAACTCGGTCGATTTTCTCTTCTTCGATCGCCAGGCAATCGACTTCGGAAAGGAGCTGACAGTGAAAATGGGACCGGCAGATTCAGCAGCGGAAATCTTCAAAGGCCGCATCGCTGGTGTCGAGGCCCATTATCCGTCGCAGCGAGATCCGGAATTGACGGTGCTTGCCGAAGATCGTTTTCAAGACCTGCGTATGGAGCGGCGCACGCGCTCCTTCGAGAACATGAGTGATTCAGACGTGATCTCGACAATCGCTTCCCAACACGGTCTCACTCCACAGGTCGACGCCAATGGACCAACCTATCGAGTGTTGACTCAGCTCAACCAGAGCGACCTGGCGTTTTTGCGCGAACGCGCGGCCGCGATTGATGCGGAACTGTGGTTGGACGATCGCACTCTGCACGTGCAGGCGCACACCAGTCGAAATAACGGCACTGTTAATTTGAGCTACAGCCGTGAAGGTCGAAACCTGCTGGAGTTTCAGGTGCTGGCTGACCTGGCCCATCAACGCACTTCGGTAGCGGTGAGCGGTTGGGACGTAAGCAGCAAGGCCAAGTTTGATGAGGTTGCCAACGACAGTGTCGTTTCGGGTGAGCTCAACGGCGACCGCGGCGGCAGCTCGATTCTTGGTCAGGCCCTGGCGCAGCGCAAGGAGCGGATTGTCTCGGCAGTGCCGCTGTCGCAACAGGAGGCGCAAGCGATGGCCAAGGCGCGTTATCGCGAACGAGCCCGGCGCTTCGTGAAGGCCAAAGGAGTGGCGAATGGCGATCCGCGAATTCGTGTGGGCACGACGCTGAACATCACCGGTCTTGGACCAATGTTCGACGGCAAGTATTACGTGACGATGGTCCGCCACGCTTTTGATCAGCGTAGCGGTTACAGAACGACTTTCGAAACATCCCGTCCCGGTATTGGAGGTTGACAGCGTGTTTGAAGTGGTCGACGAACTTGATTTGGCGGTGGAGCGCAAACGGCTATATGGCGCGTACCCGGCGACTGTCACCGATATCAAGGACCCGGATAACCAGGGTCGCATCAAGATCAAGTTGCCCTGGTCACCAGACAACGACGGCGGTGGTTATGAAGTGTGGGCGCGCCTGGCGGTACTGATGGCCGGAAACAATCGCGGCTCGTGGTTTATCCCGGATGTAAATGACGAGGTGATGGTGCTGTTCGAAGGCGGAGATGCGCGGCGTCCGTACGTCGTGGGCGCATTGTGGAATGGCAGTGATGCGCCACCGGAAACAATGGACGGAGCGGGAAACAATTTCAAGAAGGTAATTCGATCACGCAACGGCGTGAAGCTGACCATGGACGATAACGACGGTCAGGAAACCTTCATCGTCGAGACGCCTGCCGGTCAGAAGATGACCTTGAAGGATGGACCAGGCTCAGTGGAGATCGTCGACAGCAACGGCAACTCCGCAAAACTCGAGGCGAGCGGCGTAACGATTACCGCAGCCGCAAAGTTGACCGTCAATGCCGGCACAGTCGAGGTCTCGGCGGGAATGGTAACCGTCAATGCGGGAATGTCGAAGTTCAGTGGCGTGGTCCAGTGCGACACGCTGATCACCAACAGCGTCGTGAGTGCTTCGTACACGCCCGGCGCCGGCAACGTTTGGTAGCAGCGGAGAAGTTATGGCCGAAACATTCGAATGGATTAAGCCTTCATTGCTCTGGCAAGCAGATACGCAGAGCATGCTGCGACCCGACTTCTTCCGTCCGGCGTTGCTCGAATTTCGATCGGATGATTTCGTGAAAGACTTCCTGGCCCTCGCCAACAGCAACAGGCCAACCGGCTTGCAGCAGGCAATCGCGCGTCCTTTGAAGACCGGGAAGCCGCTAAAGTTCTTTCAACCAGCGCACGGAAATTTCTATTTAACTTGCGCGTCACTTTGTTGCCGCGTGCCCGGTTTTCCCGATCGTGAAGTGCTGAAAGGCGACGGTGAGAATACCTTTTTCGTCCTGCGGAAAAAGGTGAACGGCGCCGAGTACGCTTGGGTTGCCGGCGACACGAATAACGGCTGGCGTGCTGTGAATGGCCGGGCAATCCTCGATAACGAAGACCGTTTGCCTCTCTTTCCGGCAGCAACCGGCCAGAATCGAAATCTGTTCTATGGCTATGTTCCAGTTTCCAGCCAGCAAACATACAACGCCGCCCCCGCCGACTCGCCGGTGCAAACCAGCGATCCGCGTCTGGACGAACTGGACGCAATCTTTATCGAGCCGCTCAACGATCCGAATGATCCGGCTCAGCCTCAGAACCTGCTGTTCGGCGCCGGTCTCATTACGCCGGACGTCAAACTTGAACAGCGCACCTCGATTTACCTGCTGCTCGATCTGTTGAATTACTTTGACAAGTATCTACCAAACCTCGCTACCGCCTTACGCGGCGGACCTAACCCAAATCTCAACACTGCTGAAAGTAATCTGTTGGCGGCGCTCCAGGCTCAACCACTCCGTGGCACGCTCAAACTCGCGACGGCGCTGACCTTCATTGCCAGCAAAGAGACCAACCTGAATGAACCGGGTGATCTCGAACCAATCGCGTTGGGATTCGATCCTAATTACAACCTTAGAAACGTTTTCATTAACCCCACCACATTCAAGGCAAACGTCAGTGCCGCGTTGCAATCGCGACCGGAAACTAAACCGGCGCTGGTGAAGGTGCCAAAACTCGGACAGAAGGCAGGAGATCTTTACGTGCTGCGTCACGTGTATGAACGGGCGCAATGCGATCCGCCGCACCGTTACGTGAGCCAGCCGACCGAACCCTTCGAGCTCGCACCGTTCTTCGATCCGGACGCGCCGGGACGGCCGATTCGCATTGCCTTGCCGGTGGACGTCAGTATCGGCGGGTTGCGCAAGTTTCCCAAGAACGTCGCTTTCATGATGTCGTCCGATCTGCGCAACAAATTAAAGGGCATCAACAAGGGCATGTTGAAGGGCGATCCGCCGGGAGGCGATGGAGGTTTTGATCTGGGCCACATTTGCTCGTTCTCGATTCCCATCATCACGCTCATCGCTTTCATCCTGCTGATGATCATCGCCATTTTGCTCAACATCATTTTCTGGTGGTTGCCGCTCTTGAAGATCTGTTTCCCGCTCAATCTCAAAGCAAGAGCGTAGCGTGCTGAACGAAGTGTAGAGAGACATGCGTAGACAAAACTTATTCGGACAGGGATTGAGTTTTCCGCCACGAGTCGGAGCGGACGGACGGCTCGCGTGGTCGGAAGGCGAGGACAACGTGAGGGAGTCGATTCGCATAATCCTGTTAACCGAGCCGGGCGAACGAGTGATGCGCGAAGACTTTGGCTGCGGGCTGCGCAAGTTTCTGTTCGAGCCCAATACCGTTACGACGCGACAGTTGATTCGTGAACGTGTCCTACGAGCGATCGCACTTTGGGAACCGCGCGTGAAAGTTGACGACGTAGCCGTTGAAGCAGATCCCACAAATCCGCGCCTCATAGGTATCAACATCTTCTTTCGCCTCGTCGCCACCCAGATGATGGGCCGTGTTGGTGTGACGTTACAGTTGGAAGGATAAGTCGAAATGCCCTTACAGCTTCCTGTACTTGACGATCGCAACTTCGAGCAACTCATGCTCGAGGCCCAGGCGCGGATACCTGCCTATACACCGGAGTGGACCAATCACGGCGTCGAAAGCGATCCGGGAATCACGATTGTCGAGCTGTTTGCATTTCTTACTGAAAGCTTTCTCTACCGGCTGAATCGATTTCCGGAACTCAATCGTCTGAAGTTTCTTCAGCTGCTCGGTATTCCGTTACAACCGGCAGCCGCAGCAGACGGAATCATCACGATCATCAATGAACGTGGTCCAGTCCAGGATCTGCCGCTCGATGCAGGCGTGATCGTCGCCGCGGGAAACGTCAATTTTCTTACGCGTGACGCAGTCAATGTTCTGCCACTCGAAGCACAGGTTTATTACAAGAGCCGGATTGCCCCGACCGATCCGCGCTACGCGGAGTTTCAAACGAAGTACGAAGCTATTCGCCTGGCGGCGATCAATGCAGCCGAGACGGGTGACGATGAGAGCGTAGCAGCGGAAGAAGGAACGAACGGCAGCAGCGTCGAACTCGCGTTTTATGAAACCGTACCAATGCAGTTGCCGACGCTGAGCAATCCTAGCCCCGCCGTGAACCTCCTCGGCGCCGACATGATGGACAACGCGCTCTACGTAGCGCTGCTCGCGCCCAAGAATGTGCCGCCGCAAACCGTGCGTGAAGTCATCGCTAACAAGACGCTCTCGCTTGGAATCGTACCCGCGCTGACAAACGATGTTCCGCCACTCATGCCGCAGCGACGCACAGCGACTCGAGCACCCGTGCCAAATCTCATTTACGAGTGCGCCGATGTAAACGGAAGCACCAGCACCGCTCAATACAAGCGGTTGCAATTGAGCAAACAGCCGGACGTGTTAAGCGAGGCCGGGATCGTACAGGTCGAACTGCCTGACACGAGCGGACTGCAAACCTGGACGTTCACCGAACCGTTGCTGGAGGGAACTGGAGACTATCCGCCCCGCCTCGAAGACAACAAGGTAAGCGAAAGACTCGTGACCTGGCTCCGTTTGCGACTGCCGCTGCCGGAATCGCGCTCAACTCCCGCTGCCGGAGCAAGCGGCACTCAACCAGCTCTACTGACTGGCGGGGGTCAAGCCGCAACTCTCAATGCGCAGTTGAGTTGGGTTGGCATTAACGCAGCCCGCGTCACGCAGGCAATTCCCATCGTTAACGAACTGCTTGGGACCGCGCCGGGAACACTCGATCAGGATGTTGCCGAGTCGGACCAGGCCGTGACCCTCGTCAACACGCCCGTGATTCCATCCTCTTTGCAACTGGAAGTTGAAGACATCACCTCCGATTGGCAACTATGGCAACAGACGGATGACCTGCTTACCGCCGATGAAAACGACAAGGTCTTCACTCTCGATCCTGAGTCAGGACAGATTCGCTTTGGTGACGGAATCCACGGCGCCCGTCCACAGCCGGGCCGTCGCATCCGCGCGAGCTACAAATCCGGCGGCGGCACGCAAGGCAATGTCGGCATCGGTTTGATCAAGACGAGTCCGAACGAAAAGCTTCAGGGTGGTTACAAAATCGAGAACCCGGTCCCGACCTGGGGCGGAGACGTCGGCGAAACTGTCGACGAGGGCCAGAAGAACATTCCCCTCTATTTCCGCACCCGCGATCGACTGGTTACCAAAAAGGATTTTGAAGACATCACACGTCGCACACCCGGCGTTGACGTGGGCCGGGTTGAAGTGCTGCCGCTGTTTCATCCGGACAGGTTGAACAACGCTGCCGCCGGCATTGTGACGCTGATGGTTGTTCCCACCTTCGATTCAGTGCGTCCGCTTTGGCCCACACCAAATCGCATCTTCCTGAAGAAGGTCTGCGATTACCTCGACGATCGCCGGCTTGTTACGACCGAGATCTATGTGCGCGGCCCGGTTTATGTGCCCGTTTACATCTCGGTCGGGATCGAAATCCGCGCAGGCTATTTTCGCGACAAGGTGATGGAGGCCGTCACGAAACGACTGAATGATTATCTTTCGGCTTTGCCACCGGGTGGACCAGAGTCTACGGGTTGGCCCATCAACAAGGGGTTATTGAAGAAAGATCTCGAAGCCGTAGTTACCCGTGTCGCCGGGGTTGAGTTTGTAGTTTCGATGGAACTCGCGGTCGGTTCGACGCTGGACGTCGAGGAGTTCAGTCTCAGCGGTCTAAGGCTTCCGATGTTGGTCGGTTTGAGTGTCCGTGAAGGAGAAGCGGAACCGCTGGCGGACATCATTGCACCGGCAGAGCAGCCGCCCGAACCGCGCATCGTGCCCGTGCCGATAACGAAGTCGAAGTGTTAGCAGGGGAGTTCAGTAGACGTGGACGTAAACGGAACTCGCTTTCATCTGATTAAGGCCCAACGCGATTGGGAAGCCTGTCGTGTGGAACTCGCAGACGGCGAGTTGGTTTACTTGCGCGACGACAGTCAGCTCAAGCCGCTCGAGTATAGCGAGAGTGTTGGAAGCCTGAGTTTAAGTTCGCAGTTGCCACTCTTCACCAGCGGTCGCGGACACCACCCGCTGTCTGTTTCAGAGCGTCGCGGCGCCGCAGTCGACGCGTTCGGTAACTGGTACTGGATCAGTAACGATCGGCGCAGCATCTTCTGGCGGCCTTTTGGCGCGCGCCGTTCGAGCGTTTACTGGCGACAGGGAATCGCGGCTGGCTGTCCGCGAGATCAGTTTGTTCCGGTACACGATGAGCAACCAGTCATCGCGGAGCTCGCGGGCCTGGCCGTGACTGAACATCACTATCTCGTGGTCGGCAACGTCACTCAAAGCGGCCTGTTCGTTTTTGATCTTCACTCCGTGGGCGAACCCAAGCTGCTGCTGTTTCCTGGCGTGGCCGCATTTGAACCTTTCGATTTTGCCGCGGCGCCCGGCGGCGGCGTTTGGCTGCTCGACCATACGCACAAGCGCTATTGGGGCCTGGACCGCACTTTCCGTGTGGTCAGTGACGCTGCCCACATGGAGTTGGTGACACCGGAAAAGAGGTTCGAATTTCATCCTGTCGATGAGCCGTCGCTGATTCTTCCGAAGCGCGAGTTTCCCAAGGGTTTCGCAATCGACGCCAACGATCCCGTGAGCATTGAAGCGTTGCCGGATGGAAACGTTCTGATACTGGATCGACTCGATCCTAGCTCACCGGATCCTGTTTCCCGTCTGCTTCGCTATCGTTTTGGCAGTCAGCAGTCTCCGGCGTTGCGACTTACCGACGAGATTGAAGTCGTCACCGATGGCGGAGAAAAAGTCAATCGCCGTCTGGACGTCGTGGCCCATGACATCGCTTTCGCTAACAACCGCCTTTACGCAGTTGAGAGCGAAGGAAACCAAACGATCGTTTTTGAATTGGATCCCCAGAACTGGCCCACGCAGCTCAGGATGAGCAAAGAGTTTTTGCCGATGTATTACTTCGGCAGCCGGGCGTTGGTCTCGTTTCGGAGTAATGTTTTTTACGACGTGGTGGGCGGCGAGACGACCAGCGATGCTCGCGTGAGCTGGGTGCAGTTGCAGGTCGTCGAACAACCGCAGTTTGACCGCGAGGGCTTACTTTACACGCCGTCGCTGGACGGCCGTGATCGTGATTGCGTATGGCATCGCATATTTATCGACGGCTGCATTCCGCCTGAGACCTCGGTACAAGTTTGGACGCGAGCGCACAACGATCCCGACTTGCTCGAGAGCGTTGCATTCCGGCGCGAACCGGACATTTATCTACGCGGCGCGGGCGCGGAGCTGCCTTTTTACAATCCCTTTTCAGACAAGGAAGTCGTACCTGATCGCACCGGAACCTGGGAAGTCCTTTTCCAGCAAGCGCACGGCCGCTATCTGCAACTCAAACTGGTCGTCAGTGGAAATGGACGCACGACGCCGCATCTCCGTGCGTTGCGCATTTACTTTCCGCGCTTCTCGTATCCAAAGAATTATCTGCCGGACGTTTATTTGGACGATCCGGAATCGGCTTCGTTCCTCGAAAGGATGCTCGCAAACCAGGAGGGTTTCTTCACCGACATCGAGGGCAAGATCAACGACGTCAGCATGCTCTTCGACGCGCGCACCGCAACGCCGGAGACGCTGGATTGGCTGGCGAGTTGGTTGGGCGTGATGCTCGATCCGCTTTGGGCACAGATTCAAAGACAACGCGGCCTTGATGAATGTACCGAGGCCCGCGGTGAAAAGATCGCGGATCGCCGTCGCCTGCTGATCCGCTTTACGAGGAAGTTATACGAGCGCCGCGGAACACCTTCGGGCATTCTCTTCGCTCTGCACCTGTTACTCGATCCGCGTCTCGAACTAACTCTTAAGCGCCTCAAGACGATCGCGGTCAACCGCGACGCTAACCGTTCTTTGCGCGAACAACTCAAAGAGGTGGGACTGCCTATCCCGACTTCCTCATGGACTGACCAACAGTTTGAGGACTTGCTTTACGACTACCTGCTCGCACCGCGACGAGTCGCCAAAGTACGGCTGGTCGAGCGTTATCGCACGCGAGGTGGTCGAGGATTAGTCGCCGGCGATCCGACGCGAACTGGTAGCGACGAGTCAACGACCACCGCACCGGACGCGTTTGCTCACAACTTTTCGGTGCTGGTTCCGGAAGGATTGTCGGCGGAAGAGGCGGCGATGGTCGAACGAATTACAAACCTCGAGAAGCCGGCGCACTCGGCTTTCGATGTGCGTCGCTTCTGGGATTTCTTTCGCGTGGGCGAAACCCGGCTGGGCATCGATACGGTGCTCGGCGAAGACAGTCGTTTTCAGAAGATGGTGGTGGGCCGTAGTTATCTGGCTGAAGGATATTTGTACCCGTCTCACCCGATGGACGTCGCGGAGCGAGTGATTGCCGACCGCGATCGCGTGGGCCACACCCCACCGTTGTAGAGAGGAAAAGCAACATGCGTGAATGCACAACCGTCTCGACTGACAGCGCGCCGCTGACACCCAATAAGCGCGTCGACTATAGGTATGGCCAGGTGCTCGGTGTCGCTGAGTTCCGCCAGGAGCAGGAACACTTCGAGTGGAAGAGCCGCAACAGCAACCTGCTTCTGCACGGCTCCGGGACTGTCTGTGGCTTGAGCGTAACAACTCACGCCGTAGCGAGCGACGTAGAAATTCGCATCTCGCCCGGCTACGCGATCAGCCCGCAGGGCAAGTGGATCTGGGTTGAGCGGGAATTGTGCGCGCGACTTGGCGAGTGGCTGGCGAGGAATCAGACAAGTCCGTCTCTGACCGGCGCGCAAACGGTCTACGTCAATCTCTGCTACGACGAATGTGAAACCGATCTCGTACCGATTGCGGGGCAGCCTTGCGCTGACGATGAAGATACGCGAGCGGCGTCTCGAATATTGGAAACTGCCCGGGCTGAGTTTTCGTGGTCGCCACCGGCGCCGGAGGTTGAACAAAAGTTTCGTGCTTTTGGCGACATCCTGTCGCGAGTAGAGATTGCTGACGGGACGATCTCGCCAGACGACAGTCAACTGCTTATCGATCTGGTGCGCGGCTTGGCCGTCGTCGCTTCGCCCCCGTTTATGGGCTCGCCGTCAAATTCCTCGCCGCCGGTCGACAAGATAATGCTGTCGGAGATAACGGCGTGCGACACCATTCGCGAAGCGCTGGCTGTTTGGACCACCGAAGTATGTCCCACTTTGTGGCCCGAAGATCGTACGGATGACTGCGTGCTCCTTTCGTGTGTCCATTTCGAGCTCGACGCGGATGGCCACCTCATCATTAGTAGTGTCGACGTCGAAAACTGTGACCGTCCGGTGTTGGTGTCCGACCGTCTCAAGCAGGAGTTGTTCTGCATTAGATCCGGGAAGCAAGGCGAGATGGGACCGACAGGCCTGAGTGGACCAACGGGACCCACCGGACCTACAGGCCCCACGGGACCTACTGGCCCAACCGGGCCCACCGGTGCGACTGGGATCGGTCGTAATGGTTTGACGGGACCGACCGGCGCAACCGGACCGACTGGACCGACTGGACCAACCGGCCCGGGAAACTTCGACGGGGGAGAAGTCCAGCTCGGTCCGTTCAATACGAATCTGCAGACGCGGTTCGCGAGCGTCCCGCACCAGTTGCGACCAGGAGCGGTCTTCTCGGCGGTGATTGTGAACCCACCTCCGCTTGAAGTTGGAAATGATCCGTTCAGGTCGGGGCGAAATTTTGCTGTGACTATTTACGTCGATCCGAATGAACCCGAAAAACGCGTTCTCATCGCTGCCACCAGTCTGGCCCCATTTCCTCCGGAGTTCAACATATCCAAGATCCTGGTGCGCTGGACTGGAGTTTCGAAGTAACCGCGTCATTGGTGAAGAACATGACTGTTTCGGTAGCACTCATCGTCAAGAACGAAGAACGCTCGCTGGCGCGTTGTCTCAACAGCATCGCGGGCCACGTCGACGAAATCGTAATCGTCGATACCGGCTCGACTGACGAGACCAAAGCGATCGCCCGGCGCTATACGGAATGTGTTTTCGATTTCGAGTGGCAGCAGGACTTTGCCGCTGCTCGCCAGTTCGCTTTCGATCGCGCGACGAGCGATTGGGTTTTCTGGCTTGACGCTGATGACGTCGTGCGCGACGCCGAAAACATTAAGCCGCTGCTCGCGAATGCGCCGCCGGACGTCGACGGGTTCTATTGGCTATATGAATGCGATCGAGATTCCTGGGGCAATGTTGTTTGCGAATTTTGGCGCGAACGGTGTGTTCGTAACAACGGCGCGTTTCGTTGGCAGGGGCGTATTCACGAAGTGCTGGTCGAACAACGCCCCGTCAATGTACAGCGCAGCACGGCTGTAACGGTCGAGCATCATCGCGATAACAGCCTTACCCCGCAAAAGCTGCGGCGCAATCTCGACATTCTTCAAAAAGAATACGAGGCAGTGCTGGAGAAGAAAGAAACGCCGTCGCCGCGTCTGCTGTTCTATCTCGCGAGCGAGTATACGAGTGCCGGTGACTGTCAAAAGGCGCTGACGTTCTATCGCCGTTATCTTCATTGCTCGACCTGGGACGACGAACGTTATCTGGCGCAGACTCGCGTGTCGCAGCTCTATCGTCGTCTCGCTCGTTACGACCAGGCGATCAATGCCGACTTACAAGCGTTGACGATCTGTCCCCATTGGCCCAACGCATACTTCGGTTTGGCTGAGACTTATTACTATAAAAACGATTGGCACCGCGTGGTCCATTGGTCCGAACTCGGACGCGCCATGCCGCGGCCGGAAACACTGCACATCCTGAATCCACTGGACTATAGCTTTCATTGGATCATCTTCTACACCAATGCGCTCTTTCACGTAGGCGAGAAACGAAAGGCCCTTGATTGGACTCGCCGTGCGCTGGAGATCAAACCGGACGATGAATGGCACCAGCAAAACTTCCTCACGTTAACCGCAGCGCTGGAAGAGGAGCGCAGTCTTCCCGCGCCGGCGGCAATCGATACCAGTTCCAGCCTGATCAAGAGAACAGAGGTTATTCCGCAGGACGACGGAACGAAGCAGCCCCTTCGGGTAGCGTGGGAGGGCCCACAGTTTATGCGTGCAAGTTTTGCCGTCGTCAATCGCCACATGTGCGAAGCGTTGCTCGGATTCAATGGACCTTCCGAAGCAGTGGAGCTGAGCATCGTTCCGCATGGGCCGTTCGATTTTGGGCGCGAGGAGGACCCGGAGCGCTTTGATGCGCTGACGGCGAGATTCAATGCGTCGTTGTCAGGCCCGGCTGACGTTCACGTCACGATGAGTTATCTGCCGGAACCGGAAGCACCGCGCGAAGGGAAGTGGATCGTTTACAAACCATGGGAATTCAATTCGATACCACGCGAATGGTTTGATTTGTTAGAGAACCGCGCCGATGAAGTTTGGGTGCCGTCATGGTTCGTTTGGCGCTCCTTCGTCGACAGCGGGATCAGTCCGCACAAGGTCCACGTAGTGCCGCACGGTGTTAATCCCCGGTATTTCAACCCGCTGGCAAAACCAACACGGCTGCATACCAGCAAGAGTTTCAAATTCATCTTTGTGGGTGGAACGATATGGCGCAAAGGCATCGATATTCTGCTCGATGCGTACGCTCGTGCCTTTCGACGTGCAGACGATGTTTGTTTGGTAATCAAAGACGTCGCCTCCGATAGTTTTTATGGGCCGCACAACGCGCGCGAGCGCATTCGCGAACTTCAAAAAGACGCAGCGGCCCCGGAGATTGTGTATCTCACGCAGGACGTGATCGACAGCGAGGTAGCAGGCCTGTACACCGCGTGCGATTGTTTGGTCCATCCTTTCCGGGGCGAAGGTTTTGCACTGCCTGTCATAGAAGCGATGGCTTGTGCGCTGCCGGCGATCGTGCCGAAGGGCGGCCCCTGCGACGACTACTGCTCAAACGACACGACCTATTGGATCCCCGCCCGAACCGCGCCAGTCACCGCCTGGACCAACGACATGATCGAACAGGCGTCCGTTTTCGAACCGGATGTTGAAGCACTGAGCAAAACAATGCGGCACGTGTTTGAGCATCGTGATGAAGCGCGCGTCAAAGGCGTAGCGGCCGGGAAGTTCATTCTCGAAAACTACACCTGGCAAAACGCCGCCCGCATCGCTAACGAGCGATTCAGACAACTGAGCGAGGTAGCTACATGAGTAAGCAACTCAACGAGCCGATTACCGACAATGGAATCCGCAATACAAACTTTTTCAATGGACGGCTGTTGACTGCGAGGGATCTGCAGACGGACCAGCAAGCGGAGCGCTCGAAACGATGGCAACTTGGCCGCGCTATCGGTGATGGAGTCGTTGAAGGATTCGAGGTGACCCTGCAATCGCCGGGCGATAGAACCACGCTGCCTGTTGTCGGCGTCAAGAAAGGTTTGGCCATCAACCGGAAGGGACAGGTGCTTTCTCTGCCGAACGACGATGAGGTGACGCTGATTCGCAGAATCGAGCTGCCGCCTCCCGAGGCCGGAGTGTTCGGAGACTGTGGTTTGCCGACGTCCACGTTCACAAACCTCGACCGGGGCGTTTATTTGTTCGTCGTCGGACCCGCTTCGACTTTTCGTGAACGAGCGCCGATGCGCAGTGTCGAACCAAACAATGCGGTGACCGGCTGCGGCAGCAAGTATGCAGTCGAAGGCGTGCAGTTTGATCTGATCAAGCTGGATTTCGGCAGGATGACTGCCGTTAGTTCCGCAACACGAACCCAGATTAACGACTTGATGAGACTGGAAGATGCCGCTAGTCGCTCAAAACTCAGAAACCTCCTGGCACACCTCTGCTTCGGGACTGAGGAACTGCTGAACCTACCGATTGAACCGTTCAAACAAACGAGTGGCAAGGCTGATTTGTCCAGTTACGGAGCGGTTGATTTTATGCGGAGCCGCGGCGAAGTGACTGATTGCCAGGTGCCGCTCGCCCTTCTTTACTGGTCTGGATCCGGCCTGGCTTTCGCGGATTTGTGGTCCGTGCGCCGGCGCGTCAGTCCCACCGGAACTTCGAACCAGTTACCTACGCTGCTCGATCAGCGGCGTGCCACTGAAGGTGAAGCTGTTATCAAGCAGTTTCAGCAACATGCCGAGGATCTTAGGAGCCGCGAAACGTTCCCCGACCGTATCAACGCCAGCCAATACTTTCGCTACCTTCCGGCCGCCGGCATGCTTCCAGTGCGTAGTTCCAGGCAGAAAGGCTTCGACGTTGACACATTCTTTGCCGGAATCGCACACCGAATACCTGAATTCATGGATGGCGGTGTGTTGCGGGTCTTGTTCTGTGAGGCAGTCAACTACCAACCGATTGATTTAACCAATCGTGAGATGGTTTGGCTCTATAAAGTCCGGCAAAACGAAAACCAGCCCGGCAGTCCTCCATATGTGGTCTTCGCCAGTCCACACGTGCCTCATCGAGCGCTTCCTCGTTTCGACGTGTCATGGTGGGATTTCGGTCATTTCCAGGATCGACCAAGCGACGCCGGTACTTTAGAAGAGCGAGTTTGAGCAAACAGACCTTTGATCGAGAAGGTAAAGGAGACTTTATGGCAAGCGAGTTCCCACATGTAAGACCGGGTGAAGTGATCACTTCCGACCTCATGAATCGCATCATTGACAAGCTGGCCGAATTAGACGAGCGCATTGGTGGAGGTGGCGGCCCTACTACGCCGGACGTCATCACCGGCTTCAACCCAGCCCTGCAACAGGCAGTAGGGGGACCGCTGACCATCTTTGGGAACTTCGATGGCAGCCTCGCCGCCAACACGGTAATGATCGACTCTACGGTAATTCCAACCGCTGATTTGCTGGGCGGAAGCCGTGCCGATCGACTGATTTTTAATATACCGAAAACTATCGTCGTAGCGTCCAGCGGCTTCAGGGACGTCACGGTCAGCGTGCAAACAACGACGAAAGGGTCAGCCCGGAGGCCGTATCGGTTAACACCGTTCGTGCCGTCGACGGTCCCCGAACCGAGAATCGACGTCGTTAAGAATCTGGATAACGCGGGTGCTCCCGACAACATGATCGAGATCGGAAGAAGGGCCGCACTCAGAGGAGTCAATTTCGCGTCCGACGCGGTATTTACTTTCATCGCTCACGATCTGACAACGGGGGACGACATCCGGCTGACACCATCGATCGTGAGCCGGTCGGCCACTGAGATCGTCTTTAACGTTCCAACAAATGTTCCTGGCGCGAGTAATCAGACTGTTTCGGCGACGATGGAACTCGTTGTCACCGGTGCTCCACGCGCGACCAAGGATGTATTCGTAATGGCTCCATAGCCTCAACCGGAAACTGCCCACTAGCTTCGTCCTGCATGCGGCGAAAGCCGAGACGAGCTAAGTTTCAAAGATAGGAGAAATCCCATGCTCCGACCTCAAACAACCAAAGCGATCGTCAACCCGTGGCGCAAGATCACCATAGCTATGCTTATCTTCGGTGGTTGGCTTTTCACAGCTTCCACTGCTGCCGCGGCGCCGCCGATATCCAACTTCAGCATCCAGATACCGCACAAGTCCGTGGCACCACAAATGGAGATATTCACGTTGAAGATTACCGTCACTGTAACCGCCACTCCGGTTACCTTCACACTCAATGACGGTACTGAGACGTTGTCTACCGGGTCACTGGCGGCGGGTTGCACCTCCTCTTCAACTGTCTTCTTCGCCAGCACAGACAAGTTCAAAGTATTTTGCGAAGGCGGTTCTAAGTTCACGATCGTGCTGGACCTCTTATCGAACCTCGGCGCCACCTGTCTCACAACCAATCCAACCGGTGCTTCCGAAACATGGACCGTGTCGGCCACCGGGGCAATGTTCGATAGGGTTTGCGTTCAGAGTCTGGACAAGAACAACGGCGTGGGCGGATGCCTCGGTCCTTTACGCACTGTTCCCTTGAGTGAGCCGATTGCCAAGGTGCTGGTGGGAGGAGTTGAAGCGTCTTCTTCGTTGCAGGGGTGCCGTCCGCCTATTGATGCCGTCCTGGTTCTTGACAGGTCAGGCAGCATGGGCAGCAGTGTCACCTCAACTGACGCAACTTCAAAAATGGTGAGGCTGCATCAGTCCGTACGGGATTTTATGGATGAGTGGAGCTTGCTGCGAAGTAATGAGACTTCAATGAGCGCTCATCCGTCTATTGCAGCGGTTCCCGATCGAGTCGGTGTGGTGCTGTTTGACTCAACGTCGCCGGCAGTTTGGCTTCACGACGTTGTAGCGGCCAGTACCGTCACCGGCCTAATGCCTTTTTCTGACGCGATCCGCGACGATATTCGAAACAACATCACTTCTGTAGCACCCAATTCCGCGACCTCGATCGGCAGTGGTCTGCGCGTGGCAGATGGCGCATTTACGTTAACTGGTGGTGGCCAGCGCAAAGTCATCGTGCTAATGAGCGACGGCATGGAGAACACGCCGCCCACGACCAGTGTCGCGGGTGGAGTGGTATCTACCGTCTCAGGCGGCACAACTACTCCACTCAGCAACCTTGGACCACCGACGACTGAGGCACTGCGAATCTACACCCTGACCGTCGGCAACGGCTCAGGCATTGTCGATGCCGGAATCAACCAGGCAATTGCGAATGCAACCGGCGGCGTGATGAAAAATACGGAGACCGACGCCACCGCTTTACGCAGCTTCTACCTCGAGGTGTTGCAAAACATG
>DATANW010000142.1:0-4453 GCA_036266055.1 Pyrinomonadaceae bacterium
CGAACTATCTCGGCCGTCAGTGAAACCGGCAGGATGTATATTCCTCACGTGCTCAAGGAAGTGCGACCGATCGGTACTCCCGGCACAGCCGATTACAAGGGACCGGTGGGATTCCAGCCTCTGGATCCGTCGCGTCCGAATCCCAAGGTCATTCCGATTCCCAAAGACATTAAGGACATAGTGGTGGACGGAATGTGGTCCGTCGTGAACGCCGGCGGCACGGCGGGAAGCATCAAGATGGACGGCTTCGACATCGCCGGTAAAACGGGAACGGCGCAAGTTGTTTCCCTTGGCAAGGACACAGGCAAGAACAAGGACCACTCGTGGTTTGTCAGTTATGCGCCGGCTTTCAAACCGGAAATCGCGATGGTCGCATTGATCGAAAACTCAGGTTTTGGTGGACACCACGCCGCACCCGCGGTTCGCGGCGTTTACAACGAGTACTATCGCAAGACGCGACATCAGGAGCCTCCCGGCACGCTTCCCAAGCCCCAGATCGCGAAGACAGACACTCCTAAACAAACCAAGCCAGCCACTGCCGTCGCCGCGCAGCAACCGGCAGTCGTGAGTAATCAGTAGGTATCGCAATCGAAGCTTTTTAATGGTTGCAATTATCCACAAACGTAGTTGGCGCGACTTCGACTGGATTCTCGCGCTGCTCGCTATCGCCATCGTGCTGTTCGGCACGATGCAGATCCGCAACGCGCAGCCGACCGAAGCTTACTGGGTCAAACAACTCATCGGGCTCGCGATCGGTCTCGTCGCGATGCTCGCCATCGCTTTCACTGACTACCGGAAACTGCTGCATCTTGCGCCCGCGTTCTACATCTTCGGATTAATCCTGCTGGTTATCGTTTTGGTTCCCGGCGTCGGGTTGAAGATCAACGGGCAGCGCGCGTGGATCAAGGTGCCGGGCATCGGGCAGTTTCAGCCGTCGGAGTTTGTGAAAGTGACGACGGCGATGATGCTGGCGCGTTACTTCGGCAAGAACCGGGTCCAGGTGCTGAGTGTAAAAGAGATTATCGTGGGCGGGTTGATCCTCGCGTTGCCCTGCGGTCTGATCCTGCTCGAACCGGACGTCGGATCTGTGTTGACGTACATCCCGATTCTCGCGGTGGTCCTGTTTCTTTCGGCGATCAGATTACGGCTGGTCGTGGCGAGCGTTGTGATTGCGATAGTGATGATTCCGACTTCGTACTGGTTCGGAGTTAAGACCGGGCTGGTGAAGGGTTATCAGCAGGAACGCATCAACGTCATTCTCGATCCGGAGAATGCCGACAAGCGCCGGATCGGGTATCACACCTGGCAATCGATTCTGACCGTCGGCGAGGGTGGGTTGTTTGGCTCGCATTCCTCGATCGAGCATTCGCAGAGCGGACTGAAGTTTTTACCTGAGCCGCATACTGATTTCATCTACGCAGTCACCGCAGAAAACACCGGCTTCATCGGGTGCGTGCTCGTGTTGGTGGCGTACATGGTTTTGTTGTCGCGTCTCATCACCGGAGCGCGGCGTTCGTCTGACCGCACCGGAATGCTCTTCATCATGGCGTTCGTCGGCGGACTGACGTTTCAAATCTTCATCAACATCGGCATGGCGCTCGGGATCTCGCCGGTCATCGGTGTGCCGTTGCCGCTGATGAGCGCCGGACTGGCGTCGCTGATTGCAACGTTTATCGCGATCGGATTTGCGATCAGCGTGCAGTTGCGGAGGTTTGTGAACTAGGGATCGAAAACACAGATTTCTACTCACCCACTCGGATCAGTTGCCGTCAATGATCCATGAGTCGCGGTTGATGGTAGCGAATGTTGACTTCCCCGACCCGCCTGAACCAATTACCAGAATTCGTTTCATCCGCGACCACGACTTACTATCTCGCAAGGCACACAAGAGCATCTCGCCTTGATAGACATAGGTGAAGCCAAACATCCGTTTGATCGTCGGACGAATCGGTTCCAACTCTGCGAGTACAAACGGAAATGGATCTCGTTTCTCGCTCAATTTCTTCCAACTCTGAATCGTGATTTAATCTGTCTTAGCCGAAAGGAACGCGCCCTATGGCCCCAATACTCTATCGAATCATTCTTCAGGTCGACAATCTTGACCGCGCCGAAGAGTTTTACGGCAAGTTACTCGGCGATCGTGGCCGCCGCATCCCGCGCGGCTCGCGTCACTATATCGACTGCGGTCCGGTGATACTGGCACTCGTCGACGTCACTGGCGAAAACAGTATCGCGGCCAAACCCGAACCACTTCCCGACTACGTTTATTTCGCCGTGGACGACGTCGACGCCGTGCACGCGCGTGCGCGCGAACTCAACTGTCTCTCCACGGAAGATGTTCATGGCGAGTCTGCGGGTGACGTCGTCGTGCGTCCGTGGCGTGAACGATCCTTCTACGCGCACGATCCGTGGGGCAACGGTCTCTGCTTCGTCGACGAGAAGACGCTGTTCACCGGCAAGTGATCCATGCAAGAAAATCCAACATACCCGGCCGCCAACATTGCGGCTCCAATCGTCGAAGAGCACTTTCAACGCCATCTCGAAGAAGCGCTGAAGAAAGGCGAAACCGAGCTGGCGCCACGACCCGATGCGCGTGCCGTCGCCAGCATCATCAACGCGGCCTTTTGGGCCAGCTTTCGCCCGGAGGAAGGTCGGTTTCCAAAGATCTCGATCGCGTATCTTCCGCCGGAACAAGCTCGACAACCGCTGGTCTTCGAACACTCGATGCCGCTGACTGCGGGAGTGCTGACAAAGCTCGCCCCGGCCGTCGAGCGGCCTGAGATTCACCTCGGCGTTTGGACGTTCGGAGAAGAGTTGCGCGTTTGGGGAGCGACGCGGACCATTCCGTTTTATTGTTTCGTGCTCGAAGATGTCGAACCCGGTCTGCTGGTGGTAAAGCATCGACGGCTCGACGGCTTCGGCAAGTACGCGAACGTCGTCGTGCTCAAAGGCGAGCAGGTGAAGGTCATCGACGAATCGGGCACGAGCCTGCCGGACTGTCCGGCGCTACTCAAGGCGTTGCTCGCGTTTACATCCGCGGCAACCAATGGACCACATCATGCGTTGAACGTTCTGGTCCAACTCTCGGCGTCGATGCGCGCCCAGGGACATGGCGGCAGCTTGCTCGTCGTACCTACCGGCAGCGAACGCTGGCGGGAGTCGATTTCGCAACCGATTCTTTATTCGGTGACGCCGGAATTTTCAGCGCTCTCGCGCTTGTTACGGCAAAAGGTCGACTACGATGATCGACGCCAGTGGGAGAGTGAGATCCGGCGTGCAGTGGACATGATTGGCGGACTGACGGCGGTAGATGGCGCGACGGTGATCAACGATCATTACGAAGTGGTGGCGTTCGGAGCGAAGATCGCACGTCCGGACGGCAGGCCGCCGGTTGAGAAGTGGGTAGTTACCGAGCCGATCGTGGGTAACGTTCCGGTGGTGGTCCATTCAACCGAACATGGTGGTACGCGCCACTTGTCGGCGGCGCAGTTCGTGCAGGATCAGCGCGACTCGCTGGCGTTGGTGGCGTCGCAGGATGGACGTTTCACCGTGTTCGCGTGGTCGCCGTGCGAAGGGATGGTCCACGCTCATCGCGTCGAGTCGTTGTTGATGTAACTCGAGTCGTTGTTGATGTAAGAAATGATCCGTGTGCTTTTGATCTTATCCGTGGTCCTGGTTTTGGACTGGCCGCAGTTTCGCGGACCGACGGGTCAGGGTATCTCCGAGGAACGCGGGTTGCCGCTGACATGGAGCGAGACTAAGAACGTGCGTTGGAAGGTCGCGATTCCGGGTCGCGGATGGTCTTCGCCGGTGGTCCAGGGCGATCGCATCTGGCTTACTACGGCTACGGAAGAAGGAAAGTCGTTGCGCGCCATTGCGGTCGATCGCAACACGGGAGCGATTCTGCAAAACGTCGAAGTCTTCCGGCTGAAGTCGTCAAAGCTGACGAACGCGAAGAATAGCTTCGCATCACCGACGCCTGTGGTTGAAGGCGATCGAATCTATCTTCACTTCGGCGCGTTTGGAACGGCGTGCATCACTCAATCCGGCGAGATCGTTTGGAAGACGCGACTCGAATACGACAACGGTCAGCACGGCACGGGTGGTTCGCCGGTGATTTACGACGACCTGTTGATTATGAGTTGCGACGGCAACGACGTGCAGTTTGTCGTCGCGCTAGACAAGGCGACGGGAAAAGTTCGTTGGAAGAAGATGCGCGAGGGTTATCAGGCGTATACGACGCCGCTCGTCGTGTCGTTGCCGGATGGCGATCAGCTGATCAGTCCGGGCGCGTTTCGTGCGATCGCTTATGAACCTCGCACCGGCAAGGAAATTTGGCAGGTTCGCTACGGTGAAGGTTTTTCAAATGTGCCGCGTCCCGTATTTGGCCAGGGATTAGTCTTTATCTGCACGGGATTTCAGCAAGCCTCATTGCTTGCGGTGAAACCGGACG
>DATANW010000143.1:0-4004 GCA_036266055.1 Pyrinomonadaceae bacterium
CCACCACCAATGCGTCCGGCAGGTCGCGTGTCCTTAGTTATGATGGTCCAACTGTCGCCGCCGTCATCAGAGCGATAGAGGTTGACGCCGGTCGGACTTGCAACCGACGCAATCAGACGCTTCGTTAAGCTCGGCGCAATCGCGAGGTTCGCCTGCACGATCGCCTCAGGTAGTCCCCCGGCGAGTTGACGCCACGTTTTGCCGTTATCGATCGACTTGAAGATCCCACCGCTGGCGCCATTCCAGGCAGCATTTTCCCAGGGGCCCTGTCGCGCTTCCCAAAGTGCCGCGTAAGCGATATCCGGGTTCTGTGGGTCGAAAAGCACATCCGCGCCGCCGACGTTCTCGTCTTTGTAGAGCACCTTCTCGAACGTCTTGCCGCCATCGGCTGAATGAAAAATCCCTCGCTCTTCATTTGGACCATAAGGATGACCGGCGACTGCAACCAGCAGGCGGTTTGCATCACGCGGGTCGACTGCGACTTGAGGAATCTGCTGGCCGTCGCGCAAGCCGAGATGTGTCCAGGTCATTCCGGCATCCGTCGACTTGTAGATACCATCGCCCACGGAAAGATCCGGACGCTGCAATCCCTCGCCGCTGCCGACATAAACAACGTTTGGATCTGAGGGCGCGACCGCGATGGAACCGACAGAACCGGTCGGTTGGTCGTCAAAGATCGGCGTCCAGGTGTGGCCATAATCTTCCGTCTTCCAAACTCCTCCGTTTACCTGGGCCATGTAGAACACGTTTGGCTGCGACGGCACGCCGGCAACGGCCCGTACGCGTCCGCCTCGAAACGGACCGATGCTGCGCCAATGGAGAGACTGGAAAAGATCGCTGCTGAACTGTTGCGCAAAACCTGCATCAGCGCTCGTCAGAGCTATGATCAGGGCCACGAGTGTTGACGTCATCAGCGTCGAGACAAGGCGATGCTTGTTATTCATCTGGACATTTCCGTTGGTTGGAGTGTTTAGAGCGTTCCGGGGCGTGATCGTATTCCAACAAGCGACCTAAGTCTAACTTTTTCGCGCTGGTCCAGGATGAGGAAGGAAGCGCGACCGTGGATGGATTGAAGGAATGAGCGTGTCGAACCGTGAGCCATTAAGGCTTGAGCGGCACTCTTGGTGATTCTTCTGCAGCTTCAGCTAGTAGTTTCTTGATCACTTCTTCGGTTTCGTCATAGTAGCCTTCGCCGACGTGCGTCCAGCGGACGCGTCCTTGTTTGTCCAGCAAGAACAGAGTCGGCCAGGCCTCGACGCCGTAGGCCTTCCAGGTCGAGTAGTCCTGGTCAGTGACGACCGGGTACTTGACGTCCAACTTTGCGACTTCACGCCGCAACTGGTCTATATCTCGTTCAAAGTCTAACTCGGGAGTGTGCACGCCGATGATTGTTAACCCTTGGTCGCGATACTGGGCGTCCCACTTCTTGAGTGAAGGCAAGGTGTTGCGGCAGTTGTAGCAGGCGAAGGTCCAGAACTCGATCAAGACGACGCGTCCATGCACGCTCTTCAGCGTAAGCGGTTCGGAATTGATCCATACTCCGTTCGAGATTTCGGGCGCCTTTGGGGCGTTCGTTTCGGGAGTAAGAGTTCGCGAAGGGATCATTTGTTCTCCGGCTGTCAGGCGTGAGATGCCGTTGCTCAAAACGCCGAGCGGACTCGAACCCGTTGCATAACCAACCGCCACAATCACAAGCATGACGACGATTAGCAAAGAGGCGAAAATAATGCTTTGCCGATGCATGGTGTCGGTTCTTTAGAAGCGGCAACGGTGTCAAACGCTGTCCGGGTGAATCACCGCTTCGACGGGTGACGGCTTTGCACAAAAAGTAAGTTGTCAGCGGCTTCGCCGCCCGATGTGCGGCGCGGCTATGCCGCGCCGAAACGTCTGTCTTTCGTGGGGCTGTGCCCCTCGTTCGGCCTACGGCCTTTAACTGTCGCCTCAAGCTATCTTTTCGGCGCGTCCCATTTCAGTTCCAAATTCATAGTAGATGAAGTGCGAGATACGTCCGGTCGCATCGCGATAGAAACTCCCCAGGCCGTCGAATTCTTTGGCACGCAACTGATTTCGAGAGACATCGGTCGCAAAGAGTTCGTGAGTTTGCCCGCCTCCCTCACTAATTAGACGGTCGCGCTCTCTTTTGATCGTGACGATCAAATCCGGACGAAGTGCGAACCTGTATTGCCCGGCGTACTCATCGAAAATCCCCACTTTCACTTGCTCCGCAAAATCCTGATTGCGCGAAGGGCGATGTTCCGTGAGATCCGCCGTGAGGCTTTTAACCATCCCTCTCAGCCGAACTCTCGCGGAATAGAGACGCTTGGTCACCGTCGTCAGTGGAACACCCAGAAAGCTACCGATATCAGCTTGAGAACACTCGTGGATATAAAACAAAACGAATACTGTTTGTTCGTGTACTGGCAGGCTCTTGATGTCCTTGAGTATCGATTTCCTCAACTCATTTCGCTCGATCGTTGTTTGAGGATGCTGACAAGCACTCGCAACGTGAGCCGCGTCATCAAGCAGTGTCGTCTGCACCCGCTTCTTCCGTGTCAGACGATTACACTCAGTGTGCAAAATTCGCTTGAGCCAACCGGGAAAGGCGTCGGGCTCGCGAAGTTGACCAAGATTGCGCCAGGCTGAAAGAAAAGCCTCTTGCGCAACGTCTTCTGCCAGCGAGAAATCTCCCAGGCGGACATACGCGTACGCATACGCCATATCTTGAAAAGCATTCACGAGTTCACAGAAGGCGCGATGCTTTTCGTTGAGCGTGGCGTTACGGTTGACGGCCTTAAGAACTAATGCTCGGGTGTTCTTCAACATCCAAGTCTCACAAAAAGAGAGCCCAAGAATCTTCCCGAGAACCCTACACTTATTAAGAGCCAGGATCCGGCTGAAATCTTCCTGCTCAAATCGCCGGTAATACTGAGGGCCGGATCTGGCTCTTATCAATAGAGAATGACCAAGACGCGTATCGCAAAAGAGATTGTGCTTTGGATCCTGACTGCAATGCTGGTACTCGTCTGTATTCGTTCGGGTTTGCTCAAACTTGCGGGGAATGTCTTTTGGGTTCGGGATTTCCACCGGTGGGGTTACCCCGATTGGTTTCGGATCGTAGTCGGGCTAGCAGAAGTCGCGTCAGCGGCCCTTCTCTTGATACCGCGTCTGGCCGTCTGCGGAGCGTCGGTGTTTGCCGTAGTGATGCTCGGTGCGATTTACACTCATGCCACTCATCATGAATCTGTCCGGCTGCCATTCAACGTCTTTCTTCTTGTACTCTCGGTGGTCATAGCCGTTGGCCGGGCTTCGAGTCTTACTCAGTGGCTGCGAAAATCAGCGAAAGCGTAAATCACTCACTACTAAAACAAACACCTTTTCCGTGCAAAAGGCAGGTCGCATCCGGCTCATGTTCATCGCGACGCAATGACTGAATTTTCAGCAGCGCCTGAGTAGCGAAAGCATTTCGCACGAGTGGCTCCAGCTCCGGATCACGCACGCTCTTACATGAATAAATGCCAACGGGAGTAACCGGCCGCGCTGAAAAACGATCCGAGTCGCGCACGATCTTTGTCATCAGTCCCGCACCCAAGGTTTCGCTCGTGGCAAACGTGATCGGAAATACAAGCCGTCCGCCTTCATTGAGTCCGTCCAGCCAAAAGGGATGTGGATGAGTTACCCCGGCATTGACAAGTATCGCGTCGCACCTTCCCGGATCAAACTCACCTCCATCTACAGCGTGCACTTCAACATTAGGGTAGGTGGAAAGATTGTTTCGAGCACGCTTCGCCAGATCAGAATCGATCTCCGTGGCTACTACCGACCCTTCCGGGCCGACCACCTCCGCCATGATCGCAGTGTAGTATCCAACTCCACACCCGAGATGGTAGACGCGATTGCCAGGTTTGAGCTCCAGTCCGTTTATCCAGTGCGCCAAAGCACTCGGCTGGCCGTTGTTTATGTCACCGGCTTCATCAAGGACCACGACAACGTTGTGGTAAAGGTGT
>DATANW010000144.1:0-6825 GCA_036266055.1 Pyrinomonadaceae bacterium
AGTCTCAGACGCGTGCAGCTCTTGTAATGTTTGATAAACGGCGAGAACGTCGTCGAACTTCGGATGTTTGCCGCCGAGAAAGAACTGGTGAGTGCGCCGATCCGCGAGTTGAAAAAACAGACTGCACGTTGCCGGTTCACCATCACGGCCGGATCGTCCGGCCTCCTGGTAGTACGCTTCGAGCGAGCCGGGCATTTGATAATGGACCACAAAACGAATGTCGGGTTTGTCGATGCCCATGCCAAACGCATTCGTCGCCACGATTGCTCTGAGTTCGTCGTTCATGAAGGCATCCTGATTCTGCTTGCGCTCACTTGCTTTCATGCGTCCATGGTACTTCTCGATTTTGTAGTCGAAGGCTTTTAACCAGTCCGTCAACTCGTCAACGGTTTTAACCGTCGCAGCATAGATGATGCCGATGCCTTCGTGTTCGTTCAGTATGCGAATGAGCTGTTCGTGCTTCTCACGTTCGTTTGTAACTCGTTTCACTTCGAACTGAATGTTAGGTCGATAAATACCCGTTTTCACTACCTGCAGCTTTCCGAGATCCAGTTGCTTTTCGATGTCGGTAGTGACTTCAGGTGTCGCGGTGGCAGTTAAAGCCAGTACGGGCGGCGAACCGAGCGTTTTAATGGCGGCGCCGAGCGATAAATATGCGGGACGAAAATCGTGCCCCCATTCCGAGATGCAATGTGCTTCGTCAATGACTACAAAGTTGACGTCGCCGTTGCGCAACTCACTGAGGAATTCCTGGTTTGTGAAACGTTCCGGCGTAACGAAGATAAAATCACTCTTGTCACTCTTGATCTGTTCGAGATTCTCCTCATGCTCCTCGCTGGTAAGCGCGCTATTCAATTGCGCGGCTTCGAGGCCTGCCTGTTCCAACTTGTCCACCTGATCTTTCATCAGCGAGATGAGCGGCGATACGACGACGGTCGTGCCCGGCAGATGCAATGAGGGTAGTTGATAGCAGAGCGACTTCCCTGCTCCGGTCGGCATGATAGCGAGCGTGTTGTTGCCCTCGAGCACAGAACGAATGACTTCTGCCTGGCCGGGACGGAGTTTGTCGAGGCCGAAAGTCTCCCGCAGCGTTCGCCTCATCCTGGTAAGTTCGCGTGTGACTTTGGGAACAAGAGCGCTCATAGATTTCGCATAGGTGGTTTTCTCAATCTTGCTTTCCCCTCGAGGCATGCATTCGTTTGGAACACCTTGCGCAAGGGTGAGAGTGCTATCGCAAGACAAGTGCCAGGATGACGTTGTCGCGGAGGTGAGGTTTGTTGGCAGCTAAGCGGTCATGCGTTAAACTGCGCGCATTTCCTGCCATGGAACTACTCGAGCGCGCAGAGTTTTTCGAGCAATTGCATAACACGCTCGCCGAAGTGACGGACGGACATGGGCGTGTCGCGCTCGTTACGGGTGAAGCGGGCATCGGTAAAACTTCGCTCATCGAGCAATTCGCCGAACAACACAAGGACGAAGCTCGCGTTTTATGGGGCGGATGCGACGCCTTGTTTACGCCACGGCCACTCGGCCCGCTGTACGACATTGCCCAGCAGCTTCGTGGCGATCTCAACGACTTGCTCGCGGCTGGTGCTCCTCGCGACACGATTTTTTCCGCCGTTTTCGCGGAACTGCAAAATCGGACCTGTACCCTTCTCGTGATCGAAGATGTTCACTGGGCCGACGAGGCTACCTTAGATTTACTGAAGTTTCTCGGCCGCCGCATCGCCAAACTCAACTCGTTGCTGGTTGTGACCTATCGCGATGACGAAGTGCGAGCTGACCATCCACTCCGGCTCGTGCTCGGCGATTTACCGCGTTCGTGTGTGCGACGTCTTCGTCTCCCGCCGCTTTCTGAAGACGCGGTCGATCAACTCGCGGAACGCGCCGGCAAACAGATGGACGATCTTTATGCAGTTACCGGCGGCAATCCGTTCTTCGTCACCGAGGCGTTGGCGAGTCAGGATGAAGGCGTTCCGGTGAGCGTCAGCGATGCGGTGCTCTCGCGGCTCGCACGTTTGACACCGCCTGCTCGTGCGGTGGTGGAGTTGATTTCGGTGGTGCCGGCGAAGGCCGAGCTGTGGTTACTCAAAGAAAGCATCAATCCTACTACCGAAGTCCTCGAAGAGTGTGCTGACGCCGGAATCCTGCTGCTGGACAACTCATCGATCGGGTTCCGCCACGAGCTCGCGCGCCTGGCCGTAGCAGACTCGCTCCCGGCGCCGCGTGCGCAGAGCATGCATGCGAAGGTGTTGCACGCCTTGCTGGGCCGCGGCGCCGAAGATCAACTCGCACGCGTCGTTCATCACGCGACGAAAGCGGGCGATGCTTCGACGGTACTCGAATACGCTCCAATCGCGGCCCGCCAAGCAGCCGCGCTCAACGCTCATCGCGAATCAGCTTCGCATTACGAAACGGCCTTGAAGTATGCCTCCATCCTGCCGCCTGAACAGCGGGCCGATTTACTCGAGCACCGTTCATACGAATGTTACGTGACAGGACAACTCAAAGACGCAAGTGCAGCTCGGCTGGAGGCCCTCGAGATCTGGAGAAAACTCGGTAACAAGATACGGCAGGGCGATAATCTGAGATGGATGTCGCGCTTCGCGTGGTATCTCGGGCGCAACGACGAGGCTGAAGCTTTTGCACGCGAAGCGATAGCGATTTTGGAAGCACTCCCGGTCAGTCCTGAACTGGCCTGGGCCTACAGCAATCGCGCCCAACTGCACATGCTCGCGGGGCAGTTGAATGAAGCAGTCGTCTGGGGCACGCGCGCTATCGAGTTGGCGCAGAAGTTTGACGCGACCGAAACTCTTGTTCACGCCCTCAATAATGTTGGCTTCGCGCAACTCCTTGCGCATGACGAACAAGGTCGCGGCAACGTCGAGAAAAGTCTGCAACTGTCGCTGGCTCATAATCTCGAAGAGCACGCCTCACGTGCTTTCACCAACCTTTCTGCGATTGCGCTCTGGCAGCGCGATTACGAACGGGCTCTGCGTTACCTGGACGAAGGTATCGCCTACGCCACCGAGCACGATCTTGAATCGTGCAAGAGCTATATGACAGCGACGCGAGCTCGCGTGCATTTCGAGACGGGACGTTGGGACATGGCGACAGACGATGCCGCGTTCGTGCTGGGACAATCACGCGGATACAGCGTTACGCGAATTCCTGCACTGAACATTCTGGGCCACATTCGAGCGCGTCGTGGCGATCCTGATGCGGCGAAGGCGCTCACCGAAGCCTATGACTTAGCGATGCAAACGAAGGAGGTTCAGCGCCTCGGTCCGATTGCCGCCGCTCGTGTCGAGATGGCCTGGTTGGCCGGCAACACGCAACAAATGGTTGCCGAAGCCGAATCGATCTTAGCGATGGCGAACGACGACACCGATCCGTGGCTACACGGAGAATTTGCTTTCTGGTTGTGGCGAGGCGGCGTCACTCATACGTCAGAGCACGAGATGGCGGAACCTTATGCGCTGCAAATCGCCGGAGACTGGCGTGCTGCCGCCGATCGCTGGCGCGAAATCGGCTGCCCGTATGAAGAAGCGGTTGCGCTTTCAGACGGAGACGAAGCAGCGCAACTGGAAGCATTGGCAATATTTGAGAGGCTCGGCGCCGAACCGGCTGCGGAAAAGCTGCGACGCAGCTTACGGACCAGCGGCGTGCGCGGCATTCCTCGCGGCCCTCGACAGACCACCATCGACAACCCCGCTGGATTGACTGTGCGGCAAATGGAAGTGCTCTCGTTGTTGAGTGAAGGATGCATCAACGCCGAGATTGCCGAACGTCTTTTCATCTCCGCAAAAACCGTCGACCACCATGTTTCTGCCATTCTCACCAAGCTCGACGCGCGGACGCGCGCTGAGGCAGTCTCAATCGCCCTCCACTCCGATCTCATAAAACCAAAATAGGGAATCCCCTTTCGCAAAATAGGGAACACCGCCGATGCGCGCATGACGCCCGCTTCACTACTCTGCCCGCGGCTTGAACGTTGGCGAAGGACTCGGGAGGAATTGCGATGCCGCGATATCTGGTTGAACGAACTTTTCCGGATGGTTTGACGCTGTCGTCCGATGACGAAGGCGCCGAGATTTGCAAGCGCATCGTCGTAACCAATGCGGAAGACGATGTGACGTGGATTCACTCGTACGTCAGTTCCGACCGCCGGAGGAGTTTTTGTCTCTACGACGCGCCTTCACCTGAGGCGATCAGACGGACCGCGAAGCGCAACAACCTGCCGGTTGACCGGATCACAAACGTCAACGTTCTCGATCCCTACTTTTTCCACTGAAAATCACCTGAAAGGATGAAACTTATGAAAGCCGTAAGGTTAATTATTCTACTTGTTGTCGCAGCGGTAGCGGGTCTCGACTTGCCGTCTATGGAAGGCATCATGTCAACCAGCCTGGTAACAGCAGTAGCTGCTCAAAACTCGAAACCGACAGGCAAGATGGTCTACCACGATGGCCCGGTTTTGCCTGGCACTCAGAATATCTACACGATTTGGTACGGCTGCTGGAACAATAATTGTGGTCTGATGGGCGACACACAAACACCCGAACTGATGGCAGACCTGCTCATCTCGATCGGTGGTAGACCGTACCTGCAGATCAACTCAACTTATCCGGATTCCTCGGGCTTGGCGCCCACGGGCGATCTGATCTATGGCGGTTCTGTCGAGGATGCGTCCTACTCACACGGTGTCGACCTGAAGAAATCAGACTTTGCCGGCATCATTTCTGATCAGGTAAACAATTTTCGGTTACCGCAAGATCCGCACGGGATCTATGTAATCGTGGCTTCGGGAGATGTGGCCTCCAGCGAAACAGGGTTTTGTACAGCCGCACTGCCACAGACCCATGGACTAGGAATAGTTAATGGAAACACGGTGCAATACATCTTTCTCGGCAACCCTAATCGCTGTCCTACTGTTGCGGGACCGCAGTTCTTTTCGAATGGAACCCGTCTACCGACGCCCAACGACAATTTTGCTTTCGACGTACTCGCCTCAAACCTCGCGTACGCGCTTAATGGCACTTTGACCAATCCGCGCGGCAACGGCTGGTATGATCGTTACGGTCTGGAAAACGCCGATAAGTGTAAGAACACCTTCGGCCAAACTTATCTGACTTCCAATGGAGCGCGCGCGAACGTAAGATTCGGCGCTCGCGACTATCTCATTCAGCAGAACTGGGTGAACGATCGCAAGCCGCGCTGCGCGATGTCGAGATAGCCCTTCGATTCCAAACTAGATCTCTGTAACGAAACGCCTTGGTCCGTCATATATAGATGAAGGAGGCGCGGGGCGCGGGGCGCGCGTCCCGCGTGTGTTCGTATGAGAAGATTTGTTGGAAACATGAATGGCGAGCAGTATTTGGCAAATGCGAATCCGGCGCAGAGGGTGGTCCACGATCTCGATCCGGAGATGGTGGAATGCCGGATTGACGAGATTATCAACGCGGGGACTGCTGAACCTTTTAGGTCTGAGGCTGATGCAAGGGCGGCGGGGTTCGGCAATTGTGAGCATTGCATCGAGCCACTGCACGTCGTTCGTCAGCGACAGCGACTAGCCGGCGGCGGACATTAGAACGGGCGATCAAAAACGAATGGGCCGCGGATCGGACCAGGCGATCCCAGCGCTCAGCTTGGATCGTACGCTCGTTTGGCGCGGACCGTCACGAACTGTTCTGTCTCGATGATGTAAGCGGTAAGGTTATAGCCGTAGACGCAACCAGTATCCAAACCGATCGCTTTCTTGCCGCGACGCGGCTCGGGTGCGGGCCAGTGACCGAACAGCACGGTCTTCTCGCCGTAGTACACGTGGTACCACGGAGTTCCCTCGTCACTCTCACGATCCGGCCCCAGCGTTCGCAGACGCGTCAGGTCGCCAGTCGTCTGCGAATAAAGCTCGACGTTCGGACGTATCCCGGCATGGACCACCAAATGCGTCCCCAGATCGATCGTAAACGGCAGCCGATTCAGAAAACTCGCGTAGTGATCTTTCTCGCTTTTTAACTCTTTATGCGCCTCCCGCTGCGCCGGTTTCAACTCCACGTCCTCGCCATTCCACTTACGTCGCAACTGCAAGTCATGATTACCGATGACGGTGGTGAAGCGCGGATCGGTCATGAATTTCTCGAGGACTTCGCGGTTCTTTGGCCCTTTCGTGATCAAGTCTCCCACGGAAATAACACGGTCGCCGTCGTCCAGGTTGACCTTCTGCATCAACTCCATCAGTTCGTCGTAACAACCATGAATGTCTCCAACTACGATCGTGCGGCCACTCATCCATTCCTCCGAGTCATTGCTATCGAGCGATTACTTGTAAATATACGTCGTGCTCTCTTTCTGCTTCCATTCTACGCCATCAATATTCTGAGCATCAGCGGACATCAGCTCTTCACTCAACTTACTCGTCCGCACGATCGGATCGAGATTTACGAGATAGACTATCTTGCCCATCGGTTCATCTTCGTCCGGCCGATTTAGCTCAAGCAGTTCAAAATCAAATCCGTGGTTAATGAAGAGTCTCTTGAGGGCGATGTTTGTAGTATCCACGTCACGCGTGGCAACTGACATCTGCATCGAACGGAACACCTGAAACTGTTCGAAGTACTCGAGCAGCGACAAAGCGAGCAACACAAACAGCGTCAGAATTACCGCCATGTCCCAACGCCCGACGCCAGCCGCCAGACCAACGCCGAGACAGATCAGCAACACCGTCGTTTCTTTCGGATCGCGAATGTTCGTGCGGAAACGCACGAGTGAAGCGGCGGCGAAGATACCAAACGCGCGTGCCGCACTGTCGCCAACAACCATCAT
>DATANW010000145.1:0-10819 GCA_036266055.1 Pyrinomonadaceae bacterium
GGCTGCGAGTGAGAAGCGCAGGGCGATCCTCGCAGCCAATGATTCCCAGGTCGTGATTGTCGAGGGCGCGAGGCCGGCGTTGTCTTTGCCGAAGAGTTCGCCGACCAGGGGGATTTCGTCGCGCGGCGCCGGAGTGGGGCTTGCAGTCGCGGATTCCGCAGGCGCCGCCTTGGACGTCGCGACAGGTTCTGGAGGAACGTGAAAATAGTAAGCCAGTAATCCGCTCCCCAGCAGCAGGAGGACAAACATCCCCAACACCGCGAGAGTCACACGCTTCATGTCTCGTTTACCTTTCTACGCTTGCAACACAAGAGGCACAAAAACAAAAAAGCACAAAACTTCTTTTTGAAACCCAGCAAGCCGAGTCATGGTTTGGACCATAACCGGTTTCGCTTTAACGGATGAACGCTGCCGACGGGCGGTGAGCTGTGCTTGCCTTCAAAGAACAGCTGGCTATTGAACGGCTCTTCACCCGGCGCTGTCGGAGGCATTTCGTACATGCCGTCGGATCGCATCACGCGCGCTTTCACGTTGTCGCGCAAGTACGCAGCAAGCACCGTCTCTTTCAGATACTTCTTCAACTTCTCATCGAGCACGGGCGCAACCACCTCGACACGTCGATCGAGATTCCGCGTCATCCAATCGGCCGATCCGATATAAACCTCCTCTTCGCCACCATTCGCGAAGTAGAAGATGCGACTGTGTTCGAGGAAACGTCCGACGATGCTTCTGACGTGAATCGTTTGCGAAAGCCCCGGCTCACCGGGACGAATGATGCAAGCACCGCGCACGATCAGGTCGATCTTCACCTCGGCTTGCGACGCTTCGTAGAGCGCTTCGATGATCGGCAGGTCGGTCAGTCGATTGATCTTGGCGGTGATGTGGGCCTGCCGTCCGGCCTGCGCGTGCGCTGTTTCGCGCTTGATCAAGGCCATCATCCGCTTGCGCAGATTCAACGGCGCGACCATCAAACGGCTGTACTCTTTCTGAATCGAAAACCCGGTGAGAAAGTTGAACAGGTCACTCGCATCGTCGCCGATGATCGAATCGCTGGTGAGCAATCCGATGTCCGTGTAGATCTTGGAAGTCGTCGGGTTGTAATTTCCGGTGGCGATGTGGGTGTAGGTTTTAAGACCATCCTCTTCGCGTCGCACCACCAGTGCCACTTTGCTGTGCGTCTTCAGACCAACAACTCCATACACCACGTGCACGCCTGACTCAGCGAGACGCGCGGCCCACTCGATGTTGTTCTCTTCGTCGAATCTCGCTTTGATCTCCACGACGGCCGTGACCTGCTTGCCACGTTCGCTCGCCGCTATCAACGCCTGCGGAATCGGCGAGTTCTTGCCCGTGCGATAGAGACACATCTTGATTCCCACGACTTGCGGATCAGCCGCCGCCGCCTGAATGAAATCCACGACGGTCCCAAACGCAGAATAAGGATGGTGCAGCAGCACGTCCTGTTTCTTGATCGCATCGAAGAGCGACTCTTTGTTCCGCAGCGCAACAGGCACGACGGCCCGCAGTGGTTTGTCTTTAAGCTCGGGCAGGTCGAGGCTGTAGAGCTCCATCAAATCCGGCACGTCGAGCAGGCTGTTGATTGTGTAGACGTCGTCTGACTCGATCTTGAGCGACTTGATCAGATAGTCGACCATCTCGCTCGGCATCGTCGACGAAACTTCCAACCGCACCGGCAAACCAAAACGCCGCTCGCGCAGCGACTCTTTGATCAGCTTCAACAAATCGGCCGCTTTGTCGTCACGAATCTCGACGTCGGCGTCGCGCGTGACGCGGAAGAGATGTCCCTTGCTGAGGTGCATGTTCGGGAACAGGCGATGGATGTTCGCCTCGATCACCTCTTCCACCAGCGCAAACTTCAGGTTTCCCTCACTGATCGGGATCAGCCGCGGCACCACCGGGGGAACTTTGATTCGCACAAACCTGATTTCATTTCCCATCGGCGCTCCGGCAAGCGTGTCTTCGGGATTGCTCTGGACCATCAGCCCGATATTCAGACTCAGGTTCGAGATGTAAGGAAACGGACGCGCCGGATCGACCGCCTGAGGCGTGAGCACGAGGAAGATGTTCTTCATGAAGTACTCAGCCAGGCTATTCTTCTCGTTCTGCGAAAGCGACGAGTAGCGCGCGATGACGACGCCCTGCGACTGAAGTTGCGGCAGCACTTCTTCGCGCAAGCAATTCGTGTGTTCGTCGACGAGCGTGAGCACTCGTTTGCGAATGACTCGAAGCTGTTCGTCGGGCGTCAGCTCGCCCGGTATCGGTCCGATCTCTTCAATACCGAGCATCTCCTTGAGTCCGGAAACACGGACCATGAAGAACTCGTCGAGATTCGAAGAAAACACGGAGAGAAACTTCAACTTCTCGAGCACCGGCGTCGTGCTGTCGAGCGCCTCTTCGAGCACACGCCGGAAAAACTCCAACTGGCACAGGTCGCGATTGAGGACCGACCAGGCTAAAAAACGTTTTGGTTTCGACTTTGTTTGCGCCGGTGATTCAGCTTGCGGCAGTTCGTTTCCCTGAGAGGTCATAAGTTTTGTAAAGACTAGTTCGAGCAGCGCGCGTCGATGATCAGACGCGCTTTGCGTTCGAATTCCGCGGTCCACTGTGACGCGGGTTGATCGCGCTCAGCGTTCCTTGAAGCTTCGAACACCCGGGTGATCGTTCGATTGCGTTTTTCGGCGTCGAGTAAATGTTGGAGTCCGTTCGCGAGCAGCCGGCGGCCCGCTTCGCTGACGTGGGTGTCGCCGACGCTCTTCGCCGTCGCCGTACAACTTCCGCCATTCACTTCAATCGGATCCTTTTTCTTCCAAACGTCGAGCTTCGCCTTGTTTTCGCTCGACCGCGAATAACCAAATGTCGATCCCATGTCGCTGACGTAGAACACGGGTTCTTCGCACGTCCGTGTCTTGTCGCCGTTCTTCTTCGACTTCAAACAGGCGAACTTATGATTGTCGGTTTTAGTGTCGCCGTGATCGATGAACGCAAGCCACAGTTTGAAGGCGTCGATCTCAGCGCGTGGAGCGCCGCTTTGAAGCAGCTTCGTGAGCGTGTCGGCCAGCGAAGCAGAGTCTTTGTTGTTGCAGTCGACGTCGAGGCCCCGTGCCAGCGACAGCTCGATGCCCGCGGCTGGTTGTGAACCGGAGAAGCTCGCGCCTTGAAAACTCCGTGTCAGGCTCTTCTCACAGTCGGGACAGTTGACGTCGGCGACCCACTCGTCGTCGGCAAAGAAGCCGAGCGCCTTCGAGAAACGTGACGAAAGAAACTCGCCGTAGATCTCGCCGTTCCGTTTGTCGGGTGTCTGTCCTTTGAAATGCGGTTTGATCTTGTAACGGATCAGGTTCCCGTCGTCATCCTTGACGCCCGCGACCGAGCAATGGAACTTCGGCGTTGTACCGGCGCCGGGTTTCTCGTCTTTGTTGGCGACACAGTTGAATACTTTGGCGCGTCCGTTTGCGTCCACGGGCGGTGCTCCGCGACGCGGTCCGGTCGTGGGATTGTAACCGAGCGCCGGGTCGTAACCCGGATCGGGTGCGCGCCAGACTTTCGCTGTTTGTTCGGCGCGGGCTCTGTCCGCCGCCGTGAAGCAGGCCTGCTGGGCGCGGGTTGTCGCGGCCGCGAGAAGCGCGGCAAAAGAGATCAATAACGGAAGTAGCCACTTCCGAGACCGGTTCCGATGCATTGTTTACCCTTAGATTTCCTAGCGTTCACGGATGGTTTTTGCATAATTTGAGCGCCGTTAGTTAACGCGAAAAAACAAGCGCTCACGGATTGTTTCGTCCGAAGTTTCCACAAGATACCATTCTCAGGAGCGATTACCGAAGGCGCTCGCTACCTCTGCACGCGCGAGTGCGCTGCAGCAAGAAGTTCGCGAATGCCTGCGTGCGTAGGTATCGAGACTGAAAGCGCCTCGAGAGTCTCTACGCTCTTGCGATAGTTTTCAAGCGCCTGCGATCGCGATCCGGTTTTACTCAGCACGTCGCCGAGTTTCAGCCAAACTTCGGACAGGTCGCGGCGAATCGTGAGGTCTTCTTTAGCCTCGGCGCTGAGTTGTTCGCGAATTCGCAGAGCCTCCTGGTAGTGTGACAAAGCCTTTGCGTTGTTGCCGGAATCGACCTCGAGGTTTCCTATGTTGACCAGCGCGACCGCCTCATTGCGACGAAACTGAGCATTCGCAGGCTCCGTCGCCAGCAGCTCGCGAGTGAGTGTCAACTCCTTCCGGTAGTGCTCTCGAGCGGCATTACGATCGCCGAGTTTCAACAGCAAGTCACCAACGTAACGATAACTCTCGTTGAGCATGAGACGGAGATCGGTGTTCAGTGGATCGGCGGCGACGAGCGATTCCCGCATGCGCAAACCGCGTTGCTGCATTTCGAGCGCGCCTTCCGTGTCACCGCTCTGGCCCATCGCGAGCCCGAGGAATTCATACGAGATCGTCAGCGCACGTTGAGCGCGGGCCGTGTCGGAATCGAGCGCAGCGATCTCTTCGCGTAGCCGCAAGGCCTCCCGTTGACTCTCGAGCGCGCCGCGGGAGTCTCCCATCTGCATCAACAGACTGCCGATGTAGGCGTAAGTAGCCGCATAATTGTAACGATCCAGAAATCCCGATTGCTCGGTTACTGCCAACTCCCGACGCGCCGTCAATTGTTGTTGCAGCATCTGCAACTCGGTCGCCGTGTCGCCTTGCGCACCGAGCAACGTCGCGATGAACCAGTAGCTGTCGAGTAAGTCGCGCTGATAGTCACGATTCGTCGGCTCCGCCGCAAAGAGCGCCTCACGCAAAGTGGCTGCTTTGTGATGACTCTCGAGTGCGCCGCGCAAGTCGCCCAGATGTGCGACAGTCGGCGTGTACTGCACGGCTCCCAGTTTTTCATACGCAGCCGCCAGCTCGCGTTGTAGGCCGCGATCGCCGGCAGCGTCTTTTGCGAGGCTGTCGAGATATTTCAGGCCGCGCTGCACGAGCACGGAGCGAGCGGGAGTTGAACCGGGAAGATTTGCAATCGCGTCATGCACCTCGAACACGATTGAGTTCGCAAGTTGACGCACCTCGTTGAACCGTCGTTCGGAACGCGCGCGTTCCGCGCGGGCGATTCTCGCCTGCCAGGTCGTCGCGACGATCCCAACCAATAGCGTTATCGCAACGAGCGCGGCGGCGGCTACCGCGATTTTTTGTCGTTGTATGAACTTGCCGGCGCGGTAAGTAAACGTGTCCTGACGTGCTCGGACCGTTAGCCCCTGCAAATGACGCCGAATGTCTTCGGCAAACTGTTCGGCTGACGAATATCTGCGCTGCGGCTCTTTGCGCATTGCCATCAGGACGATGTTGTCGAGATCCGCATGGAGTCGTTTGCCGCGTTTCGCTACCTGCGACGCCTCGCCATTCTTGCCGGACATGGCGACGCTGGGCCGCTCCGGATCGTCGTCGCAGATGGCTTTCGCAATCTCATGTGGGACGCGACTTTTGAAACGATAAGGCAACCGTCCGCTCAATAGTTCGTAAAGAACCACGCCAAGCGAATACACATCGGTTGCCGTCGTGACCGACTCGCCACGGAGTTGTTCGGGGCTGGCGTATTGCGGCGTCATCAATGGCATCGCCGTCGCAGTCAGATCTGTACCTTGTTCGAGAAGTTTCGCAATTCCGAAGTCGACGAGTTTCGGTTCACCATCGTCAGTCACGAGGATATTGCCGGGCTTGATGTCGCGATGAATCACGAGATGTTGATGCGCGTACTGCAATGCGGTGCAAACGGTGCAAAAGAGATTCAGACGTTGCTCGATTGAGAGTTGACGCTGTTGGCAATAGTGATTAATGGGACTCCCTTGTACGTACTCCATTACGAGATACGGCTGCCCGTCGGCGGTCTCACCGGCGTCGAGCAGTCGCGCAATGTTCGCGTGATTCAGCTCGGCTAGAATTTGCGTCTCATTGCGAAAACGACGGCGGATCACGTCGCCGCCGAGTCCGGGCTTGATGACTTTGATCGCGACTTGCTGGCGGTACCGTTCGTCGTCACGTTCCGCGAGATAGACAGCGCCCATTCCACCGCGGCCGATCTCGTGGAGGATGCGGTATGGACCAATGCGGTTGCCGGTCGAGAAGTCGTTCCCGTCACTATCGAGTCGCAGCACAGCGGCATCAGCGGCGCACTGTTCCATCAGATCGCTGCCAGCGTCGACTTGATGGGCCAACAACACGTCGACCTCGGCGCGCAGACCAGTGTCATGGGCGCATGCGGAGTCTAGAAACTGTCGCTGTCGTGCAGTGTCGAGTTCCAGGGCCTCCGCGAGGAGATGTTTCACTTGTCGCCAGCGTTCCGGGGTAATGAGTTGCCTCCGATGTTTAGTTGGCGGCGCAGCCAGAGCTTTGCCGAATCCCATTCGCGTTTTGTAGTCGCCGGAGAGATGCCAAGGACGGATGAGACTTCGTCGATCGTGAGTCCGCCGAAGAAACGCAGCTCGACGACGCGCGTTTGCTGTGGGTCGAGAATGGCGAGATCGTTTAGGGCTTGGTCGAGCGCCATCAGGTCGACTTCTCGTTTTTCGAAGAAGCTCACCGCTTCGTCGAGTGAGACTGTCGGTGGTTGTTGGTCGAGCGAGACTTTGGTTGCGTAACCCTGACGCTTCTTGGCCTGGCGATCCTTCGCATGATTGATGAGGATCCTTCGCATCATCTGCGCCGCAATCCCGAAAAACTGTGCTCGGTTTTGCCAGTTGACAGACTTTTGGTCGACCAGGCGCAGGTACGCTTCGTGAACGAGTGCGGTTGTTTGGAGCGTGTGGTCGGGTCGTTCCCCGCTGAGGTGGTTCTTTGCAAGGCGGCGCAGTTCGTCATACACGACGGGCATGAGCTCATCTAGCGCTGCCTTATCGCCGGCAGTCCAGGCGACGAGTAATTCGGTGACTTCCTGTTGCGGCTGAATCATTACAGGTGGCTGACTCGAAGTCGGGGGGAGGAACAAAATTCTACTATTTTGAGCCGATTCGAGCGAGTTTCCTGCGTGATTAAGTGAAGGGAGACTATATGAAGAAGGTTTTATCTGCGTTCGTGCTGCTGGTTTGCGTCGGAATAGGACTTGTCAGTAACAGTCAAACACCGAATAAACCAACGACCAACGACCTCAAGATTCGCCAGCGAATGACGATGGGCGGGGCCGGCGGTACCGAAACTCTGCTCTACATCAAAGGCCAACGCATGCGCAACGAGATGCCCGGAAACATCGGCTTCACGACGATCATGCAATGCGACCTGAAACGTTCCGTCACCATCAATGAAAAAACGAAGACGTACATGATCACGCCCACGGACGGCTCGGGCGCGCCGGGCGCAGTCAGCACCGGCGAGGGTGACGGGCGTGGAGTGTCCGTTGCTCCGGCCCCGCAACAATCGCCGGCTCAACCTCGCGGCGGCGTGGTCAACATCACCAACACGATCACGGATACCGGCGAACGCAAGGAGATGTTCGGCTTCACCGCCCGGCACATCAAGACCTCGATGGTCAAAACCGCGGCCCCGGAAGCATGTGACAAGGACATGAAGATCGAAACTGACGGGTGGTACATCGATTTTCAGTACGCCTTTCAGTGCCAGACTGACACTCAGCAACACCAGTCGTACAGTCGGCCCCAACAGCCGGGCTGCAAATACGACGTTCGCACCAAGACGGTCGGCACCGCGAAACTCGGTTTCCCTCTGCTCGTTACCACGACCATCTACCAACCAGGCGGCCCAACTACCTCGATGACGCAAGAGGTGCTCGAACTCTCGCGCGAACAACTCGCGGCGTCGCTGTTCGAGATACCCGCCGGCTACACCCAGGCGAAAGATACAAACGAACTCTACGGCATCAGCACCGCAGCCGATGCAGCCGCCGCGTACAACCCGCAACCGAACAACAACAGCAGCACCACTTCAACCAGTACGCCGAACACTTCAACTGTCGCCGACAGTTCGACTCCCAAGAAACCCGGTGTGATTCGTATTGGTTTAATCCTGCCGAAGGTCCAACTAACCTCAGGCGACACGGCACAAGCAGCCCAGGCGTTACGGAAGAGCTTTGCGAGCAATCTGAATGGTCCATCCATCGAAGTAGTCGCACTGAACTCCCAGTCCCCTGCTCAAGCGATCGAAGAAGCGCGCCAGAGCCAGTGCGACTACATACTCTCCGCCTCGATGAACGTGAAGAAAGGCGGCGGCTCAATGTTTGGCCGGGCCATGGGTAACATCGCCGGCTCTGCCGCGGGACAGATTCCGGGCGGCGGCTCGGCAAGCACCGGCGCGGCGCGTTCCGCAGCTATCACGGGCGTCTACACCACGGCCGCAATCGCAAGCACGATCAAGGCGAAGGACGAGCTCTCGCTCGAATACAAACTCGACAGCGTCGAAACGTCAAAGACTGTCGTCAGCAACACTGCGAAGGCGAAGGCGAAGTCTGACGGTGAAGACATTCTGACGCCCATCGTCGAAGCGTCCTCACAAACGATCATGTCGACAGTGAAGAAGTAACGAGGGCCCAAAATGCGCATCACCGGATTATTCACCCTGGTTCTCCTCATTGTTGGCGGGCAGAATTTCGTCTACCAGCGCAATCCTAAAAACCCGTGTACCGATCAGTGGACCGGCACGATCACGTACCGCGTGACGAGAACGAAGAAAGGGACAGCGGAGAACAAGCTCACCTTCTCGCATTGGACCGAAGAACAGTTGTACGAGACGAAGGCCGAGCTCGACGGCAGCCGAAACGCCGATGGGGCGGCGGTCGCAAGCGTGCGAGCCACCGCTTACGAAAACAAGGAATGGGGCAGCCGCGGTAAGGGCGTCTGTTATCGCGAAACCGACAACAGCCAGGCCGTCAGCGGTGCGGCGAACGACAGCACGATCGGTTTCTCCATCACCTTCAATCCCCGCACTCAGGAATACTCGGTGTTGGCTCCGACGCTGATGGTGTACGCATCGGGACAGCACGTCGTGAGTAGCCGGGTCAAAGGCACGTGTAACAATCCCTACAACAAAGACTTCAATCAAGTCGATAAGATCGAACGCTACCAACTCAGCGACGATGCTCCCGTGTTGATTGGCCGCGGGCGCATCGATCCGGCGAAGCCGGATGAGTTCTCTGGCACCGAGACTGCCGAGCACGATACGCCTCGCGGTCACAAGACGGTCACCATTAAGTGGGACCTGCGCCGTTGCTCCGGGAAATGACGTAATCGAGGTTTAGTGATGTTTCGACTTCTGCTTCTGCTGTTTCTGGTTCTCACCCTGCTGCCGCTCGGCAATCGCGCAGCGACAAACGGCGGCGGCACGATCGCTTATGTTCGCAACGGCACGGAGGTCAGGCTGGGGTCCGACCCCCGCAACGGCAAATCAACTTCTCTACACTGAGAATGCTTCCGGAGACTCGAGTGTGTTCCGCATCACTGAAGGTGGAACACAGTCCGGGCAAAAACTCGCGCAGTTTTCCGACATCGAGTATCAGTTGCTATTCGATCTTCACTGGCTGCCCGACGCATCGGGCTTCGTTTTCTCGAATCAGACGCTGATGCGAGACTCGGCAAACCTTTTCCGTTACGACTTCGCTTAACGGAAAACGACGCAAATCACTCGACTGCAAAACGAATTCACCGGCAAGTTCAGTATTTCGCCGGATGGCCGTTCGATTGTTTTCGAACGATCTAAGTCGCTGGACGACGATCGCGCTATCGATTTGTGGGTCGTCCCGATAACCGGCGGGAATCCGCGGTTGCTCGTGAGTAACGCGTTTTCGCCGTCGTGGCGGTAATCAGCAATCCGCCAGCACAAAAACCCGAGCAACGGTGTTTCTACTCTGGATAAGTCAAAACATCTTCCAGGTGAAACACCTATGTTTGATCCAACTCGACGATCATTCCTGCAAAAAAGTGCAGCCGGTCTCGCTGCTGTCGGCGTTTCCGGGCTGCTCCTTCGTTCCGATGCGCAACCGACTCAGGAAGTAAGTAGAGACACTACGGACCGCGTGCTCATCCAGATGGGACCGGCGCCGAAGGACACCGTCGCGCCGAAAGGTGAACTGCGCAAGGTCACGCCACAGCCGTATGGACCATTCTACCGGCCGGGTGCGCCGTTCAGAGGCAAGCTGAGTGTGCCGGGCGAAGCCGGTACAACTTTCATACTGTCAGGTCGTGTTTGGGCGTTCGATACGAAACGTCCCCTGCCCGGCGCGGTGTTGGATTTCTGGCACGTCGACATGCAGGAGAAGTATTCAAACGGCGTGACTGATTTTCGCAATCGCGGCAGGCTCGTCTCATCCGAGACGGGTTTGTACGAGTTGGAGAGCATTCGACCGATTCCCTACCGGCCGAATCCGACTGGCGCGCCGGAGTTTTGGCGCTGCGCGCATTTTCATCTGGTGGCTGTCAGTCCGGGTTATAAGCCGCTGATCACGGAGATCCATTTTCACGGCGATCCGAAGAAGAACGATCCGATGTATCGCATCGAAAACGCGATCGCGGTGGAGCAGATCAAAGTGAACGGCGCCAGCTTCGAGACTGGTGTGTTCGACGTCGTGCTCGAGCCGGCCTGAGGCCGAGACCCGGCAACGGCTGCGTCGTTCAAACCTCCGCCTACAGCTTGAAGAGTTGCTTTGTGTTGATGATCTCGTTGCGGCCACCCAGCCGCTGCACCTTCTCGACAAGATCGCCAGTTCCGCCTGGTCCATCACCCTTCTCGCCATCCCACAGCGCAATCAACGTAAGATTCGGATCGCCGGTCGTGTTATCGCAGCTCTCGGCAAGCGCGTTGTAGAGCATCCACAAATTATTT
>DATANW010000146.1:0-19035 GCA_036266055.1 Pyrinomonadaceae bacterium
ATTTCGGCATCACGCTCATCTACGTGAAGAACTATCCCGACGCGGAAACGCAACTGCGCAAGGCGGTCACGCTCGGAGGTCCAAAGGCGAGCCAGGCTCATTATTATCTCGGCGGTTTGTACTGGCAGACCGGCAAGCACAAAGAAGCTGCCGACGAATTGGAGACGTTCCTGAAGCTCGAGCCTAAAGCGGCAAACGCCGACAAGCTTCGCAACACGATTAAAGAGTTGCGAAACAAGTCAGAATAGATTGCTGGTTTATTGTGTGAGACGCTGCTTACGAGCTCTTAAGTGTGAGCAGGTGTCCGAGCTTTTCTTTCTTCGTGCGTAGATAGTCAGCGGCGTCTTCAGTCGCATCGACCTCGATCGAAACTCGCTCGACTATCTTCAGTCCGGCCTCTTCCAGCGCACGCAGTTTCAGCGGGTTGTTGGAAATCACCTTCACCTGACACAAACCGAGATCGAAGAGAATCTCCGCGCACTGACGATAATCGCGCAAGTCGACGGCAAGCCCGAGCTGTTCGTTCGCTTCGACCGTATCAGCACCGCGATCCTGTAACGCATAAGCCCGGATCTTGTTGACGATGCCGATGCCGCGTCCTTCCTGTTGCTGGTAGACGATCGCCCCGCGGCCTTCCTGCTCGATCATCTGCATCGTGCTATGAAGCTGCCTCCCACAGTCGCACTTCGTCGAGCCGAAGACGTCGCCCGTCAGGCACTGCGAATGGATCCGCACGAGCGTCGGCAGGTCGCGGCGCATCTCGCCTTTAAAGAGGACTACAAACTCTTCGCGGGTGGTCAGCGAGCGATAGGCGGCGATCTGAAAATCGCCCCATTCCGTGGGCAGGTTAGCGACGGCCACGCGCTCAACGGTGCCCGTTTTGACGTCATCACAGCACGTTTCAGGAGACGGTTTTTCCAGCGTTTGCACTTCCATTCAACTCAGCAGCGTTAAATAAGGTTTGCTGATTATCCGTATTCATCCGTGGTTTCGCAACTATTGAGGACGAGGGGCGTGTACCGGATTTGCGGTAACAGGATTTGGATTGTATCCTTCTCGACAGCCTGACCGCCCAACGAACTCGGCGAGGAAGTCCTTAGTGCATAACAGCCTCAATCTGGCATCGAGACCGTTTAGTAATCGCGTCCTTCCATGGGCGCTGACCGCAATTGTGCTCTTTATCTCGCTTGTTGGATTGGTGATTGTCGTGCGGCTCACGACCATAGCAAACCGTCAGGCCGCCGCGCTCCAGGTCGAAAACAACGCTCTGAAACAACAGGAAAAATCACTGATGGAGGTCGCGAATGCTGCCCGGGCTCAAATGTCCGCGGATCAGCAGCGCGCGGTACCGTCAGCTCACAAGTTGATCGATCGCAAGCAGTTTTCCTGGTCCAGGCTCTTGGCGGATTTCGAATCGGAGCTTCCCGGCAACGTTCGAGTCCAGCGAATCGCAGTGCGCGACGTAAGCACGCAGGCAGACTCCACGATCGCAACCCTCGATATCGCCGTCTTTACTAAAGAGCCCGCGACCATCAGCTCGATGATCGCCGACATGCATCAAAAGGGCATCTTTCAACTCGTCCTGCGATCGCAGAACCTGGCGAAGGGTCGCGGCGAACAGGGAACCGAATACGAGTTCGACGTGATTTACCGTGCGCCGGCAGCCTATTCATCTGAAAGCGTAGCCGGAGTAACCAGACCGCAGGATTCGAGCGAGGGGTCGCGATGAGCGCAGAGACGAAAGTGAAAACTGATTCTGCCGCAAAAGTTCGCGTGGCGCAGTACAAGTCTCGCGTGAGCGACTTCGTGGGCTCACGTCGCGGCAAGATGTTTGGCATCGCCGAAGTCGTGGGGCTTGCGGGCAGTTGTTTGATCCTGACGCTCGTGCTGTTGAGTTATCTCTATTTTCTCGTGCCCGCCCGTTCGCGCGTCGCTTCACTGATTAATGACAACAAGCAACTGCAAACGAATTTAGAAACCTTGCGCGGCGTCAACCGCAACGAACAGAGCACCACCACGACCGTTCAGCAGATCACGACCAGCCTCGACAAGTTTGAGACCGACTTTCTGCCGCGACAGGATGAAGGTCGGATGCAACTGTACGACGAGCTGAACCAGTTGATCATCAAGAACGGAGTTCGCAATACGTCCGGCCCGACCTATACCGCGCTCGAGCCTGAAGGCACAAAAACCGCGGGCGGCAAAAACATGGCCACCAAGTGGCAGAGTTTTTATCCGGGCGTCTCGGTGATGGTTACGGTCGAAGGGCAGTACGAGAACGTTCGTCGTTTCATTCGCGACGTGGAACGAAGTAAACAGTTCGTCGTCATCAACGAAGTCGAATTGCAGCGCGCGCGTGATAACAACGCGCCTGTGTCAGCCGAAGCCCCAGTCTCTTCAGAGTCGGATGATGACTCGGCTGGCGCGACGGCGGCGGGCTCGGGAACGCGTGGCTCGCTGGTCAGTCTGCAATTGAGTATGGCCACTTACTTCAAGCGAGAGGTGGCTGCAAGCGCTCCCGCAGGTCAGTGATAGCTAATGCCACTAGTAGACTTAAATAAACCTGGCGAAAAGAAGAAGGTCATCTGGGCGGCTGTGCTCGGTTTGGTGGCGATCATCTTTTTGTGGTGGACGTTCTTCGGCTTCGGCAGCCGCACCACTGCGCGCACGACCGCACGTGCGACGGCCAGTCCGACGCCGGCACGCGCTGGTCAACAGTCGAATGGGACCGCTACTAACGGCCAGCAACCTACGGCAGACGTTCGTGACCTCGCGAAAACGCTCGAGCCAATAAGATATCAGGCCCCGTCGTACGATGCGCCGGAGGCGAAGCGAAACATCTTCGCTTACTACGTTCCCCCGAAACCGACTCCGAAGCCGAAGGCTGAACCGACTACAGTGCCGACACCCCCGCCGCCAGTTCTGCTGGCGTCGATCTCTCCGGCGAATGCGTACGCGCGCGCTCCGGAGTTCAAACTGGAAGCCGCGGGCGACAAGTTCACACCGGCGGTGCGGATCTACGTGGACGGCAGAGAGCTTCCCACGAAGTACATCAGTCCCCAACAACTCTCCGCGACCGTGCCGGCATCGTTCATTGCGAACCCGGGTCCGCGACCCGTGATGGTGCGCACGGCGGACAATAGTCTTTACTCCAACGTCATCTCCCTCGGCGTCGCCCCGGCACCGACCCCGAACTATACCTACGTCGGCATCATCGGCAAGCCAACCTATGTCGGCGACGTTGCGTTAGTTCAGGACAAGGCTAACAAGAGTGTCGTCAACGTGCAGCGCGGCGATCTGCTTGGCGGTCGCTTCCGCGTGACCAGCATTTCGGAGAAAGAGCTGGTGGTGATGGATGCTACTTTGAAGATCACACACAAGCTCACAATGAGCGAAGGCGACAAGAGTCTCGGGTCTCCTTTAGCGCGTCCGACACCGCGAGTTGATTCAGAAGATGACGAACCTTAGCGAATGGTCCAACCACAATATATGCGGGTCGCGCCCTCGGCGTTCGGCGGCTGCTTCGCGACGTGGATTGGCTGCTGAGCGGCCTGCGGAAGCGGGATACACACTCGTCGCGCTGCTCGCGCTCATGACGATCCTCGCGCTCTTCGCGATGGCTGTAGCGCCGAGCGTGCAACAACAAGCACTGCGCGATCGCGAGAAGGAAGCAATTTTTCGCGGCGAACAAGTCGCCGATGCAATCAGAGATTATTACCGCTATCGCGTCGGCGTAACGCGCCAGATCGGTGACGCTTCGTTGCCGACTACGATGGACCAACTGGTCGAAGGAATACCGATTCCCGGTGGCTCAAGGAACCGCATGATCCTGCGCGCATCGGCCGCGCGCGATCCGTTGACGATCGAAGGCGAGTGGCGTTTCATTCGTCCACGCAGTGAATCGCTGATCGACTTTCAACAGTCGGTAATGTTCTACGCCGGCAACGTGCTGCCGCCGCCACGTGACCAGCAAATGGCGCAGCTACAACAGTTTGCAGTTCCCGCCCTGACTAACCTCGTCAATCTGGGCCGGCCTGCCGAACCGCGCTCGAGCTCTTCAGTCGACGATTCAGGCGGTGGTCCATTCATCGGCATTGCGAGTCGCAGTCGCAGATCTTCAGCGCTCACTTACTACGGCATCGAGCAACACGATCAATGGATCTTCACGCCGCTCTTCCGTAACTAGAAGTTGGACCATCACGCAACTTCATCTCCTTCGTTCAACTAAAAATTAAGTCCAGTCAGATCGAGTGATCATGGTGGTCCATGTTGCGGCGTCGCAGATTTCGATCGCGATTTTCAGCGACGTATCGCGCGAGCGCGAGGCGCTTCAATAGTGCCGACACGAAAAAAATCCGTCACGCGCAGCGCCAAAAATATTTCCCGCTCGGAGTAATAAGTTGTTGACAAGTGTTGTGTTTGCGTTTATATAGCAAGATGTTGTGCGCCGTTTACTCTAGCCCACAAGACGGAACTAAGCACAGTATCTTGTGGTCATGAAGAAACAAAGAAAACCAAACTCGAAAGAAGGAGCACATAGAAGCTATGGCAACTAAAAAAGGTGGAAAGAAAGCAGGCGGGAAGAAGGGCGGAACCAAGAAGGCCGCGAAGAAGGGCGGAACCAAGAAAGCCGCAAAGAAGAGATAACTCGAACCAGCAGGTTACAGCACGTACCTTCCACCGGCGCACAAAAACTTCTGAGGCCCCCGAGGCCTTGCAAAAGAAACGACGAGACCTTCAAGCGAAGCTCGTCGTTTCTTTTTTCGTGTTTGCCGATCTGATCGTTATTCGTTAGATATGTGTTCGTATGATCAGCGTCGCGCTAGTCGAACCTGAGATCCCACCGAACACCGGCAACATCGCTCGCCTCTGTGCCGCGACCAACACTCCTCTGCACATCGTCGGCGTTACCGGATTTCGTATGGACGATCGCGCGTTGCGTCGCGCAGGCCTCGACTACTGGCCGGAAGTTAATCTCACCCGCCATCGCGATCTCGACGCGCTCCACGCCTCTCTACCCGATGCTCGCTTCGTCTATCTGTCCACGAAAGCGGATCGCGTTTACACGGGCTGGGAGTTCCGTCAGGAAGATTGCCTTGTTTTCGGCCGGGAAACGCGAGGTTTGCCGGAAGATCTGCTCCACGCGAACTGGGAAAACTGTCTCCGCATCCCCATTCTCAACCCAAACATCCGCAGCCTGAACCTCGCCACCGCCGTGGGAATCGTTCTTTTCGAAGCGCTCAGGCAGACAGGCAAATTCCAATGATGTACTCTGTGATTCACAACCACAGATGCAACGTACAGACATTCGAAACATAGCTATCATTGCGCACGTCGACCACGGCAAAACCACGCTCGTCGATGCGATGCTGCGCCAGTCAGGGACGTTTCGCGAGAACGAACAAGTGCGCGACCGCGTCATGGACTCGATGGATCTCGAGCGCGAGCGCGGTATCACGATCATGGCGAAGAACACCGCCGTCCGTTATCGCCAGGTGAAGATCAACATCGTCGACACGCCCGGTCACGCTGATTTCGGCGGCGAAGTCGAGCGCGTCTTGAAGATGGTCGACGGTGTGATGCTCCTCGTCGATGCCGCCGAAGGCTGTCTGCCGCAGACGCGCTTCGTGTTACGCAAAGCGCTCGAGGCACGACTCCCGGCGATTGCCGTCGTCAACAAGATCGATCGCGGCGACGCACGTCCTGCCGAAGTCGTCGACGAGATCTACGAATTGTTTCTCGACCTCGACGCCACCGACGAACAGATCGAGTTTCCCATCCTCTACGCCGTCTCGCGTGACGGCACCGCGAAACGAAAGTTGGAAGACGAGTCGCGCGATCTGCAACCGCTGTTCGAGCAGATCGTCGAGTCGATCCCGGCGCCAAAGGAACTACGCAACGATTCGCTCCAACTTCTCGTCGCCAACCTCGACTACAACGATTACGTCGGGCGCCTCGCGATCGGCCGCATCTTCTCCGGCGAGATCAAGATCGGCGATCAGATCGCGGTCGTGAAACCCGATCGATCGCTGCACAAGGTGAAAGTCTCGCAGCTTTACGTTTTCGAAGGTCTCAAACGAGAGCCGGTCGAGAAAGCCGGCTTCGGCGAGATCGTAGCGCTCGCCGGCATCGAAAACATCAACATCGGCGACACAATCACTTCGCCTGACAATCCGAATCCGCTGCCTGCGATCGCTGTCGACGAACCAACCATCGCGATGATCTTCGGCGTCAACAACTCTCCCTTCGCCGGACGAGAAGGAAAGTACGTGACGTCGCGCCAGCTCAAGGAGCGACTCGACAAGGAGATTCTCGGGAACGTCGCGATCCGAGTCGAAGAGACTGACTCGCCGGATCAATTCAAAGTTTCGGGACGCGGCGAATTGCAGTTGGCGATTTTGATCGAGATGATGCGCCGCGAAGGTTACGAGCTTCAGGTGTCGAAGCCGGAAGCGATCACGCGCAAGGTCGACGGCAAAGTGCTCGAACCGATCGAAGCGGTCGTCGTCGATTGTCCCGACGAGTTCATCGGCGTCATCACGGAAGCACTCGGACGGCGCAAAGGGCAGATGACGAAGATGGTGAACCACGGCACGGGCCGCGTGCGTCTCGAGTTCGAGACTCCCTCACGCGGGCTGATCGGGTTTCGCAACGAGTTTCTGACTGAGACGAAGGGAACCGGTCTGCTGAACACGATGTTCCTGCGCTGGGGCGACTGGCAGGGCGCGATGCGCGGGCGTTCGACTGGCTCGCTCGTCGCAGACCGCATGGGCGAGACGACAACGTACGCGCTCTTCAATCTTCAGGAACGCGGCACCCTGTTCATTCGTGCGGGCAGGCGCGTTTACGAAGGCATGATCATCGGCGAGAACGCGCGTCCAGTTGACCTGGACGTCAACGCCATCAAGGAGAAGAAGCTGACCAACATGCGCGCGTCGACGGCCGACGAAGCGCTGCGACTCGTGCCGCCGAAAGAGTTGTCGCTCGAGCAGGCGCTGGAGTTCATTGCCGACGACGAGCTGGTGGAAGTCACGCCCGAGACGATTCGTTTGCGCAAGCGTGTTCTCCCGTCAAACCAGCGGCCCAAGAAAAAGGAATCGGTCGATTCTTGAGATCCGTGTCATCCGTCTTTCCAACGGTCTACCCGATAACTGACGTGGAGATCGCCGGAATCTCACATGCCGAGCAGATCGTTCTCCTCGCCGACGGGGGCGCGAGGTTCGTGCAGTTGCGCGAAAAAAGACTTCCGCCGGTCGATTTTTACCATCAGGCGAAAGCGGCCCTGACGCTCGCCGCGGAACGAGGCGTCACCGTCATCATCAACGACCGGGTCGATCTCGCGCTCGCACTACACGCCCACGGCGTGCATCTCGGTCAGGACGACCTGCCGCCGGAGGCCGCGAGAAAACTGCTCGGCGCCGACGCCATAATCGGTTACTCCACTCACAACGTCTCGCAGGCGATCGCCGCCGCCGCACTTCCGGTCGATTACATCGCGATCGGTCCGATCTTCCAGACCAGGACGAAAGCGAACCCGGATCCCGTAGTCGGTCTCGACGGCCTGCGTGCGGTCCGGCAAGCGATTGGTGACACTGTACTCGTCGGCATCGGCGGGATTACGGAGGAAAACGCCGGTAGCGTCCTCGACGCCGGCGCAGACTCGGTCGCCGTCATCAGCGCGCTCCTTTCCGGTGGCCCCGACGCCATTTCCGATCGCTACCGCACATTTATCCGTAACTCCTCGGACTGACCAACAAAATTTGCTTGCGTTTATCGTTGTTATGCGCGAGAATCGTCGCGGTTTCGAGTGCACCCAGGAAGCTCGTTAACCACCTTCCTCTCAGCGGCAATTTCACTTTACTTCGCCCGGGAGCTCCAGATCCCCAAATGAGTTTCTTCGACTTACCGCCCATAATTGAGCGCATGTTGCTGGTGTCCGACAAAATCAGCGACCTGAATTTCTCAGTCGGACAGCCACCGCAGGTCGAAATCAACGGCAAGCTCACTCCCGTTCAGCCTCTCGGGATTCAGAAGCTCGCGCCCTACCAGACCGAGATCATCGCGCTCACACTGATTCACGGAAATCCGGACGCCGCCGAGCGTCTCGCGCGCACTGGAACCGCCGACCTGAGTTACTCGCTGCCGTCGCGCGCCCGTTTCCGCGTCAATATCTTTCAGCAGCGCGGCGTGTACTCGATCGTCATGCGCGTGATCCCGACCGACATCCCGACCATCAAGAGCCTGGGGTTGCCGTCGCAATTGGCCGAGGTCGCCGAGTTGCGCAACGGGCTCGTGCTCGTGACTGGTCCGACGGGTTCGGGCAAGAGCTCGACGCAGGCGGCGATAATCGACATCATCAACGAAAAGAAGCATTACCACGTCGTCACCATCGAGGACCCGATCGAATACCTGCACAATCACAAGGCGTCCACGATCAACCAGCGAGAAGTTGGACACGACACGCGTGACTTCCCCTCAGCGCTGCGCGCCACACTGCGCCAGGCGCCCAAGGTGATTCTGATCGGCGAGATGCGCGACTTCGAAACGACCGAGATCGCCCTCGAAGCCGCCGAGACTGGCCATCTCGTGCTTTCAACTCTGCATACGATCGACGCGTCGAAGACAGTCGATCGCATCATCGGACTCTATCCGAAGAACGAAGAGCCGGTGATCAGGACGAGGTTGGCCCAAACCTTCCGCTACATAGTTTCGCAACGACTGATTCCGAAAGCCGACGGCAGCGGGCGAGTCGCGGCGGTTGAGATACTCCGATCGAGTCCGCGCACTCGTGAGTACATCGAAGTCGGAGAGGTCGAAGGGAAGTCGCTGCTCGATGCTATGCGCGACGGAAAGCTCGACGGCATGCAGGACTTCGACACGGTCATCAAGGGGTTGATCGACAGCAATGTCGTGTCACTCGAAGACGGGCTGGCGTTCGCAAGCAATCAAAACAACCTGCTGCTTTCGTTGAAGGGCATGACGGCCGCTGAAGACTTCATTCGCCGCGATGGCGAAGCGGTTACGGTCAACTCGTTTTCGGACTCCGGCTCGATGCTGGGAATGATCGAGTAGCCATGATCGAATAGTCTCCGCCTTCACTCAAACACCATCATGATTATCGTTTGTCAAAAATGTGCCACTCGTTTGCAGGTCGACGAGGAAAAATCACCGGCGCGGCCGTTCAACGTCCGGTGCCCCAAGTGCAATGCGACTGTCAGTTCGGGTGTGGCAAGTCCGGCATCGGAACATGGCGCGCTTGCCGTCGGCGGATCGCCATCCACCGAGCATCCCCGTTTTGAGCAGACGACGGCCCGTGCGTACGAGCCGGCGGCGACCGTTAGTTCGAACGGCGAGAATGGCGCGACGATCACTGACGAATCGGTACGCATGCTGATGGAGCTGTTGTCGAAGGGGTCGCAACAGGCTCCCGAGAACCCCGGCGCAAGACCGTCGTGGGACCAGCGCAAGGCATTGGTCTGTACCGCCGAAAATTACCGCGACACCGTCGCGCGACGTCTCACGGAGAGCGGCTATCAAGTCTTCGTCGCTGAAGACACGCGTCAGGCGGTCGAGACGATGCGCGCAAACAAGATGGACGTCGTTTTGCTCGAGCCGCAGTTTGATCCAACCGAACAGGGATCGGCGTTTGTGATTAGAGAGATCAATGTTCTCCGTCCGCCGCAACGACGCCGCATCTTCTTCGTTCTGATCTCGCCTTCAATGCGCACCATGGATGCGCACGCAGCCTTTCTCAGCAACGTCAATCTTGTCGTTAACGTAGCCGACGTTGACGAGCTACATCGCATCATGGAAGTCGCGTTGCGCGAGTACAACGAGCTCTACCGCGACTTCAACGCCGCGTTTAATTTGACTGCTTTGTAGTTTCCCTATATCTGTGTAATCTGTGTCCGCACACCGAGAAGCACGGGTATGAACGGCAATCACAACCATCGTCATCAGTCAGCGACGAATAGTTGGCGACGCCTGAGTCTGGTGTTGTTTCTGACCGCGCTGTACATGGTTGCCGAAGTGATCGGTGCGCTGTGGACCGGATCGCTGGCGTTGCTCGCCGATGCCGGTCATATGTTTACCGACGTCGCCGCGCTCATCCTCGCGCTTACTGCCGTCTGGTTCGGATCTCGCCCCGCAACTTCCAGAAAAACTTTTGGTTACTATCGACTCGAGATCATCGCCGCGCTCGTGAACGGCGTCGCGTTGGTGGTGATCTCGCTGATGATTTTCTACGGCGCGTACGAGCGTTGGATCGAACCGCCGGTCGTTAAGAGTGGCCCGATGATGGTGGTCGCCGCGGGCGGTCTCGCCGTCAACCTGATTTGCGCGTGGATACTGCACGGGCGTCACGAGATCGATCTGAACCTCCGTGGTGCGTGGATGCATGTGATGGGTGACGCGCTGGGTTCCGTAGCGGCGATCCTGGCGGGCGTCTGCATGGCGCTGTTTGGTTGGTACCAGGCGGACGCTGCTTTCAGCGTGGTAATCGGTTTGCTGATCATCTGGGGTTCGATGCGCTTGATTCGCGAGTCGACGAACGTGCTGCTTGAAGGCACGCCGGCGCACATCAACCTGGCGGCGGTTGAAGATGCGATTCTGGCGACTGACGGCGTCGATAACGTGCACGATCTGCATGTTTGGACGATCACTTCCGGGCGCGACGCGTTGAGTGCCCATGTGATTCACGCGCAGAGCATTTCGCAGCCGGATCTGTTGCGCGAACTGCGCGCCAAGCTTCACGATCGTTTTGGCGTCGATCACCTCACGATTCAGATGGAGACCCCCGACTGCGAAGACGAAACGTTTCACTTTTGTCATGCCGGCACGGCGTGTTTCCGATCCGATAGGAACTGAGTTTGGAAATCAATCTGCTACTGACTCTCGATCTGCGAGAACAAGCGGCGCTACAGGCGGCCCTAGTCACGCACGGGGCGCCGGACGCGCTGGTCACGCTTGCTTTGACAGGTGCGTGTCGCATCAGTTCGCTTCGGGAAGCGCGCCAACTGCGCAAGTGGCTGGGCGAAGCGCGCACGGACGAGACCGATTTCGCGTCGTTGCACGTCATCGAAAACGCGCTCACCGATTTCGGTGTGTGATCCATCATCTATGACTCGTGAATTCGATCTTGCCTACGGAAATGGTTCGATAAAGTTTGTTGCGGACGAAGATCGCTTTCGAGTGATTTCGGATCGATCCAATCCGGAAACGCCGTTGTCTGACGGGCAGATCGGCGCCGCGTTTGACTCGCCCATCGCCTCGCCTCCGCTCGACGACATCGTTCGCAGCGATGATTCCGTGCTCCTGGTTGTTTCCGACGCGACACGAGCCACTGCCAGTGCGCAGATCGTAAACCTGCTCGTGCGCCGGTTGGTCCAGGCGGGTGTCTCACCGGCCAACATCGCGATCATCTTCGCGACGGGAATTCACCGTCGCGTCAGCGAAGAAGAGAAGCGTGAGTTATTGACGCCGTTCATCGTCCAGCGAATCCGCACGTTGGATCATGATGCTTACGACGAAACCAGGCTTTACTCGCCGGGAACGACTGCGAAGGGCGTGCGCGTGGAACTCAGTTCCGCATTGCGCGATTTTTCGCGAGTTGTAGTGATCGGCGGGATCAACTTTCATTACTTCGCCGGGTTTACGGGTGGCCGCAAGTCGGTGTGTCCGGGACTGGCGTCGGCGAAGACGATCGAAGTGACACACATGCTCGCGTTTGATTTCGAACGAGGTGGACGGAAGGCGGGTGTCGGTCCGGGATTGCTGAACGGCAATGGGGTCCATGATGAGTGCGAACGGATCGCTGAACTGGTCGCGCCGTCTTTCGGCATCAACACGATCGTCGATGAAAGCAAACGCGCTGTCGGCGTGTTCTGTGGTGACTGGCGACTTGCCCATCGCGCCGCTTGCGACCATTACCTGAAGCGTCACTCGCTGGCCATCTCAGCGAAGCGCGACGTCGTGATCGCGAGTTGCGGCGGCTTCCCGCACGACATCAACATGATTCAGGCGCACAAAGCGCTCGACATGGCTGCGCACGCCTGCCGGGATGGCGGCACGATCGTCCTGATCGCAGAGTGTCGCGATGGTCTGGGTCGTTCGGATTTTCTGAAGTGGTTCGACGTACCTGATTCGCGCGCGCTTGAAAACAAGCTGCGTAACGGGTACGAAGTTAACGGCCAGACTGCGTGGTCGCTGATGACTAAAGCCGAACGTTATCGCATTTGTTTGGTTTCGGACTTGCGCGAGCAGCAGGTTGAGAAGATGCGAATGGTCCCGGTGCGTTCGATCGAGCAGGCCTTGCAACAGGCCGGCGCGGGCGATGGTTTTATCATGCCTCGCGGCGCTGCTGTCTTGCCGCGGTTAGAGAAATAAACGACGTGGAGTTCAAGTTAACAACTTGCACAGTGCGTAGTGTGGAGTGGGGTGATCGAGAGTCGATCGTGCGGCATGCCAACAACCGAAACGTTTGGATCAATCTGCGCGACCGGTTTCCCCATCCATACACAGACGCTGACGCGCGAAACTATCTGGAGAGTGTTGTCGGCATTCGGCCGGAAACCAGTTTCACGATCGAGGTGGATGAAGAAGCGGTTGGCGGCATCGGGTTTACGGTCCAACCGGACGTCGCGCACCGTTCGGCGGAGATCGGCTATTGGCTGGGCGAAAAGTTTTGGGGCCGCGGCATTGCGACCGAAGCGTTGAAGGCCGTGACTGAATACGCCTTTGCGAATTACGATTTGTGCCGCTTGTACGCGCACGTTTTTGACTGGAACCCGGCGTCGGCGCGTGTGCTCGAGAAGGCCGGCTACCGGTTTGAAGGACGCTTGAAGAAGAGCGTCACCAAGAATGGTCAAACGATCGACCAGCTCATTTACGCGATGGTCCGCGATTAACTCGAAGGAGATCAGGATGAAACTCACGACTAAACTCGGCGCCAAACTCGTCACCGCGCTCGTTGTTCTTCTAATCGCATCGTGGTCCGTCAGTGCGCAGGAAACGACGACGGCCAATGGAAACGAAAAGCGCGTGTCGTTGAACGAAGCGGCGGTGGCCCACGACGACGATGGTGCTCCCGCGCTTCAGGGTACGTTGCGAACCACCGCGCTGAATGGCTCGCCCGATTCGCCGGTGACGAACGTGCGTCTGATCGTCAAGAACACGAGCGGCATTCCTTACGCGTTCGTCTCGGGCGTCGTGACCTTCTACGATGCGGCCGGGATTCGCTGTGGCGAAGGGATCTTCAAGGCCGATGCGCTGGCGGTTGACGAATCGTTCGAGACTGACAGTCCGGGGGTTCGCATTCGTTGCGAAACGAGCACGTGGCGAATCGTCGCGACGCACCTGCTGCCTCGCTCGCCAGCCACGCCGCCGCCGGCGATGCGTCAGCCGTAGTGGCTTGCCCAAACGTCCGGAATCCAACCCATGAGAATCTCGAATCCCACCCACGTTAGTGGGTGGATTATTCAACTCCGACCTACTCCAATAGCTCCCAACTTCAGCGAATCCCACCAACGAGAGTTGGTGGATTGTTCATTCCGGCCATCGGTGGGAAATGAAACTTCCACCAACTCTCGTTGGTGGGATTCCGGGATTCTTAAGCTGCCCGTAGGTTGGAAGTTAACAATCCACCCACTACTGTGGGTGGGATTCCAAAATGGTTAGTAAGCGTGTTGGGGATTCCACACCGAGACCCCGCGGGAAGCGGTTTCGTCCTGCTATACTCGCGTAGGCATGCTCTCAACGCTTATCGAATTGCAGCGACTGAAGCGACTCGATCGCACCGGCTGGACTCTTCGTGGGCTGCCAAACGGAACGGAATCGGTGGCAGCCCATTCGTTTGGCGTCGCCGTCGCTGCGATGTTGCTGGCCGACGAATTGCTGGCACGAGGCGTGTCCGTCGATATGGAAAACGTTTTGCGAATGGCATTGCTTCACGATTGGGCGGAAGTGCGGGTCGGCGACATGCCTCGCATCGCGACTGCTTACTTCGGCGCCGACGCGCGCAAGCAAGCCGAAACTCGCGCGTTTGCCGACGTGGTAAGCGGACTCCAAAAGGATCTATACGCCGCCCTCTATGACGATTACGAACAGCGCCAGAGCATCGAGTCAAAACTCGTAAAGGCCGCCGACGTCCTCGACCTGCTGGTTCAACTACTCGCGCTCGAACGCGCCGGCGCGCGCGGCCTGGACGAGTTTTGGGAAGTCGCGGAAAACCCGAACTTCCAACTCGGCGACGTCGCAGACGGCGTCGTTAGCGAGGTCTTTCAATCGGTTCTCAAAGCGCGGAGCGAGATCGCCTGAACCATGTTTGATTTTGTTTCGGATGTGATCTCGGGCCTGACGTGGCAACGCGCGCTATTGGGCGTTGTTCTATTCCTCATCACTTTCACCGGCAGCCTCGGTCTCGTGTCTTTGATTCTCGTCAAGTTACCAGCCGACTATTTTTGCAGCCATTACGACCGGCAATTATGGTCCGGGCGTGCTCCGGCACTCAGAATCGCCGCGGCTATCGGCAAGAACGTTTTAGGGGTTTTGCTGATCGCGCTCGGGATCATCATGGCGCTCCCGGGCGTGCCAGGGCAGGGCCTTTTAACGATTTTGCTGGGTGTAATGCTGGTCGACTTTCCTGGCAAGGATCGGCTGGAACAGAAGTTGTTACAACGACCGGCGATTAGAAACTCGATCGATAAGTTACGGGCCAGATTTGGCAAGCCGCCGCTTCTTTTGGATTAACGCATTGACTGATGCATTAGACGAGATGGTTTATCTATTACCCCGAGTGGGAGTTTCGCGAATCTTAAGCGTTTGACGTATGATTTGCCGCTGAAGAGTAATGCTCAATTATCTGAACGCCCACAGATTCGCTCACCACCGGTTGCTCCTGACGGTCTTCGTTGTTTTCACTTTGTTGGTGACTTCGTCGTGTAGCCTGTTTGGTACGAAGAAGAAGATCCAGGTGCCCCAGCTGCTGCCGGGAGAGCAAGCGGTTACGGCCCGTTTGTTCCAGGAGGTGAATCGACTTTCAAACGTGAACTCCCTACACGCGAAGCTCGATATTCAGTTTGAAGATACGTCGTTCGCGAGTTTCGGCATTGCCGATCAATATCGACTGGTTGATGGCGACATCACCCTTCAGCGGCCGGGAAAAATCTATCTCATCATCCAGTTTGTGCTGGTCGACATCGCGCAGATGACTTCTGACGGCGAGCAGTTTCGCGTGGCCGTTTTGAAGGGCGACGACCGTTACAAGCGCTTCGTTAAAGGCACGAATAGCGCGGTCTACAAGAAGCTCGACGAAACCGCCACGGCCGCCGCGACACCAGCATCGTCGAAGAACCAGAAGAAGGGTGAGAAGGAAACGGTCAACGCGCTCTCGAATTTGCGTCCACAGCATTTGACTGACGCGTTCATGATTCGTCCGATCGACCCGAATGGTTCGCTGATCTACGCGCAAAGCGAGTTTTTTCAGGAGGAACCGGACAGCCGGCGCGGCGCAGCAAAAAGCGCGCGAGTTATGCGTCCTTACTACGTGCTCGACGAGTTTTCTCAGGCGGGCGGAGGTCAGGCGAAACTCATGCGGCGTCTTTGGTTCGATCGAGTTTCTGGAATCCGGCTTGCTCGCATTCAATCGTATGACGACACCGGGGCGCTTGTGACCGATGTGGCGTATTACAACGAGAAGCAGCTCGGCGCGGGACCGACGGCGTCATTGCCGAGCCGCATCGAGATCACGCGTCCGCAGGACCAGTACAAGTTGAACATCACTTACCAGGACGCGAGTTCGGTCGAGATCAACCGAAACATACCGTCGAAGGCGTTTGTTCTGGAAAACAAATGGGGACTCCCGGAAGTCGATTTGGACGTGGTCAATAAAAAAGTCACCGCTAACAAATAAACAATTTCTCCAGTCAGTGATATAACTCTGAATTCATTTCGATGAGGACGATTCTAGAAGCTGAAAACCTGGTAAAGGTCTATCGCATTGGCAAGGTCGACGTGCCCGCGCTTCGAGGTGTGTCGCTCGAGGTGCAGGAGGGCGAGTTTGTCGCGATCATGGGGCCGTCGGGCTGTGGCAAGTCGACGATGCTTCATTTGCTGGGCGGCTTGTTGACGCCGACCGAGGGCCGCATCGTGATCGATGGGGAAGACATCACCGCCGCTTCCGACGCCAAGCGTACGGCCATTCGACGCAAGAAAATCGGGTTTGTCTTTCAAAGATTCAACCTTTTCCCCACGTTGACGGCTGAAGGAAATCTCCGACTCGCGGAGCGAATTCACGGCAACGGGGGCGGCGATCCGCAGCTGCGACGTGACGTGCTGCGGCTTTTGGGACTCGAAGACAAACTGCATCACAAGCCGCTGGAGTTGTCCGGCGGCGAGCAGCAGCGAGTCGCGCTGGCGCGTGCCGTGGTGACTCGTCCGGCTATCGTACTGGCCGACGAGCCCACCGGAAATCTCGATTCCGAGAACTCCTCGCTCGTACTTAACATGTTTCAGGAGTTAAATTACCGGTTCAACCAGACGATCATAATGATCACCCACAATCCGGAGGCGGCCGCGATGTGCCGGCGCATCGTGCAGATGCGCGATGGCCACATCGTCGAGCCTCCGCCATCTGTTCGCCTTTAATCCGCGTTTCAAATCCCCAAACGGATGTTTTCTAGTTCCAGAGAAAACCCGGATTTTGGTAGAATTCAATCGACCCGCCAGCCGCGAATCGCGTGGCTGCTTACTTGCAAGCTGGAAGACGTGCGAGGCCTGACAAACACACTGAAGAAGATCTTCTTCTGGAATTACGCCCGCAACACCTGGCAATGGGATCTTCTCTGTGTAGTCTGTCTAATCTTTATATTTTTGACACCGAAAAGCTGGTTTGCGAGTAGCGAACTGCCTATGAGTAACGGGCATCAAAGCGCCATCGCCGAGAGGGTGGTTTTAGGTCCCGAAGTCATTGTCGATGAAACAGATAAGGGTCAAATCGAGCAGCGTGTTAAAGAGCTGACCGGACGCAAGCAAGTAGAGGTGGTGGCGGTCCGAAGAGTGGTCGGCGAGGATGGCAAAACCCGCAGTTTCGAGGTTGACATAAGATAGCCTTCCCCTATAATTACGAGGTTTTTTGCGAACCCGAGGGGGAGAGGAGAATTCAGCAAGGAGCACTTATGAGGAGATTGGTTTCTTCAGGCCTGATGTTAGTTTTGATAGCTTCGGCGTTCGTGGCGGTTTCGCCGACTGCGAACGGACAGGGAGCGGGCCTGGTGAGTTCGGTTCTGAGCCGCATGGAGAAGAACCGGCAGAGTTTGAAGTCGCTGCGGGCTGGCATCAATGTCGTGAAGTACAACTCGCAGATCGGATCGGAAGATAAATTGGCCGGTGTCGTTATTTATATGCCCAGCGGCGGACGTCAAGCCGCGGTGAGGATCGACTGGACCAGCCCGCGCAAGGAATCGATGGCGGTCAACAATAATCGCTATACCATTTACCGTCCCACTCAACGGACCGTGTACATCGGCAGTTCCAACAACGTCGGCAACGGCGATAACAACGCGAACAGCCTGTTGGCCATGATGAGCATGTCGAAAGCGCAGCTCGAAGCGCGCTTTCAGCCCGTGAAGGACGTACGCGAGGAAACCTTGTGGGGCGGTGTGAGCACAATCCACCTGACGCTGGTACCGAAGGGTAAGGCGAGCTACAAGTACGCGGAAGTTTGGATCGACGGAGCCGGCATGCCGGTGCAGACCAAGATCGTCGAGAAGAACGACGATTCGACTACGATGCGTCTGACCGCATTGGAAAAGAATGCGAAGATTTCTTCCGGCGACTTCGATATCAAGTACGATTCGAACGTGAAGGTCGTTAAGAGCTAGTAACGACGCGCACAAGCATTTAAGCCTCGAAGGGCTCTGTCATCAAACAGAGCCCTTCGTTGTTTATTGCGGTTTTGGCAACCCGGTTGCGTTTGGACCGCAGTTGTCGCATATTCTTCGCGTCGAACCCTGCTGAAAGAGTAAATGAGGAAAACAACCTTTCTAAAACTGAAAATGCGCGAGGCGAGCTTTATCACGCGCGCATTGGTTTCGAGCCGGCATCCCGTTCTCGCGCACCTGATTCCGATGCGCCGCTGCAATCTCGCCTGCGGCTATTGCAACGAATACGATCACACGTCGAAGCCCATCAATCTCGATATCGTAAAGTCGCGGCTCGACAAACTTGCCAGTCTCGGAACGTCGATCGTCACGATCTCCGGCGGCGAACCGATGATGCATGCCGAGTTAGACCAGATCATCCACCACACTCGCCAGCGCGGCATGATCGCGGGGTTGATTTCGAACGGTTACTATTTCACACCGGAACGTATCAAACGTCTCAACCACGCAGGTCTGGAATACCTGCAAATCAGTATCGACAACGTCGAGCCTGACGAAGTCTCACGGAAGAGCCTCCGCGTGCTCGATAAGAAACTGCGCTACCTTTCTGAGTACGCCGATTTCCACGTCAACATCAATTCCGTGATCGGCGGCGGCATCAAGAACCCTGACGACGCGTTGACCGTCGCTCGCCGCGCAGTCGAGCTTGGTTTCTCGACGACGGTCGGCGTCATTCACGATGGCGACGGCACTTTAAAACCGCTCTCGCCAAAAGAGAAAGAGATTTTCCAGGAAGTAAAGAAACTCGGGAACAAGGACCACGCCCGCCTGAACTGGTTTCAGGACAGCATCGCGGAAGGCAAACCGTACAACTGGCGTTGTCGCGCCGGCGCTCGTTACCTCTACGTTTGCGAAGACGGCCTGGTCCACTGGTGCTCGCAGCAACGCGGTTATCCGGGAATTCCACTCGAGCAGTACACGATGGACGATTTCGATCGCGAGTACAAAACCGAGAAATGGTGCGCGCCGACGTGCACGCTCCAGTGCGTTCACCAGGTGGGAATTCTCGACAACTGGCGCGACCCGCAGAAGACACCCGCGCAGATGGCCGAGGAACAGAAGAACGGCGTCGGTGAAATGATTGGCGCCGACTAAGCGG
>DATANW010000147.1:0-3565 GCA_036266055.1 Pyrinomonadaceae bacterium
GCCTCGATTGCGCACGAGATCAACCAACCCCTTGCAGCAATCGTGTGGAATGCGAATGCCGCGCTGCGTTGGCTGGCGCTCGATCCGCCAAATCTCGCCAAGGCGCACGACTCAGCAGAACTAATCATTCGCGACGGCGACCGGGCCAGTCAGGTCATTGCGCGGATTCGAGCACTGCTGAAAAAAACACCGCCGTCAAAGACCCTCCTCGATGTTAACGAGTTCATCAATGAAGTCGTAGCCCTGACTCAGAGCGAGATTGTTCAGCACGGCATTCACTTGCGTGTCGTGCCGGAAAACGATCTCCCCAAAGTACCCGGTGACCGCATTCAGTTGCAGCAAGTAATGTTGAATCTGATCGTTAATGCGGTCGAGGCAATGCTCAGCATCGACGATCGACAGCGAGCATTGCTGATCACGTCCGGACGTTTCAATAACGATGGTGTTCGCATCGCCGTGAGTGACAATGGACCGGGAATCGATCCGCAAAGGGCTCACCACGTTTTCGACGCGTTTTCTACCACGAAGCCCGAAGGCATGGGAATGGGCCTGGCCATCAGCCGTTCAATCATCGATGCGCACGGTGGCCGTCTTTGGACCGAAGCAAATGACCAGCAGGGCGCAACTTTTCAATTCACGTTACCCATCGCCGAGAACGGTCTATGACGACTGCGAAAGCAACCATCTTCATTGTCGATGACGATCCGTCGATACGTCTCGCGCTCGAGAATCTCGTCAGTTCGATAGGCCAGCAGGTAGAAACATATGCTGCGGCGCAGGACTTTCTCGGTCGCTGCCCTCGCAACCCGGCCGGCTGTCTGGTTTTGGATGTGCAGATGCCGGGACTGTCAGGGCTCGATCTTCAACGCGAGCTGAATCTCAAGGGCATTCACCTTCCGATCATCTTCATCACCGGTCACGGCGATATTCCAACCTCGGTACGCGCGATGAAAGCAGGCGCAGTAGAGTTTCTGACCAAGCCGGTCAGTGATTCAGAACTCCTGGCCGCGATCAATCAGGCACTCGAGCGCGATCGTCTGGCCCGTGCAGATCGGGCGGACGTAGCCGAAATTCGGGAGCGTTATGATCAACTTACGCCCAAGGAACGCGAGGTGATGGGCCTCGTCGTGCAGGGACTGCTCAACAAACAGATCGCGCTCAAGCTCAACAACAGCGAAATCACCATCAAGCAGCACCGCGGAAAGGTCATGCAGAAGATGCGCGCCGAGTCGCTCGTGGATCTCGTGCACATGGCCGAACGTCTAAGCGGTATCTAGATCTCGCCTCATACCAAGGTCTGATACAAACAGTCGCCGTCGCAGTGTAACCTCGCGTCCACCTGAAAACAGTTCATCGGAATGCACGAGGAAGGATTGTAGTTGAAGCATAAGCCTCTCATTGCAGTCGTGGATGATGACCAATCGGTTCGGGAAGCGCTGGAGAATCTGATCAGTTCCGTTGGCTTCGAAGTCAGACTGTTTGCTTCGGCTGAAAACTTTCTGGATTCGGATACGCCGGCACAAACTGATTGCGCGATCCTGGACGTGCGGCTGCCGGGGCTAAGCGGTCTTGAACTGCAGCAGAGGTTGGCAGTTGACGGACAAAGCATTCCCGTCATCGTCATCACCGCACAAGCTGATGACAAGACTCAGGACGAAGCAGTTGCAGCGGGCGCAATTGCTTTTCTCAAAAAACCGGTCACGGAGGAAGTCCTGCTCACCGCTCTGGACGCAGCTTTAAAGCGGAAAACGGATCAACAAGTAGTGAGTTAGCTCGGACACGAAACTTGCAACCTAAACCAAAGGTGTCGGAACACCAGAAAGAGGGTCAGATGAGCTTTATCACAACGAAAGATGGAACGCAGATTTACTACAAGGATTGGGGCACGGGCCCGGCAATTACGTTCTCCCATGGGTGGCCGTTGAATGCCGACATGTGGGACGCGCAAATGCTCTTTCTCGAACAGAACGGCTTTCGCGTGATCGCGCACGACCGGCGCGGGCACGGCCGGTCCAGCCAGGCGTCATCCGGCAACGACATGAATGGGTATGCCGACGATCTTGCAGCCGTAATCGAAGCGCTCGATCTCCAGCAAGTCACGCTCGTGGGCCATTCCACTGGCGGCGGAGAAGTCGCGCGATACATCGGTCGCCACGGAACCAGCCGAGTCGCGAAGGCCGTGCTGATTGCCGCAGTGCCACCGCTCATGCTGAAGAGCGCTGCTAACCCCGAAGGCTTGCCCATCGAGCTGTTCGACAATCTGCGGGCGCAGCTCTTCAAGGACCGCTCGCAGACTTACAAGGAGTTCGCCGGTCCGTTCTACGGGGCCAACCGGCCCGGAGCTAATGTTTCGCAAGGAGTGCTCGACCAGTTTTGGGCCTGGAGCATGCAGTCGGGCCTCAAGAACGCCTATGAAAGTATCAAAGCCTTTTCCGAAACGGACTTCACCGAAGACCTCAAAAAGTTTGATGTGCCTACTCTGGTGCTTCACGGCGAGGACGACCAGATCGTTCCGGTGAAGAATTCCGCCAGGAAGTCGGCACAACTCATCAAAGGCGCGAAGGAGATCTACTACCCGGGAGCGCCGCACGGCATCACCGCCACCCATCAGGATCAGATCAACGCCGCGCTGCTCGCCTTCATCAAGGAGAAGAGTTCCCGCGCCGCCAACACCTGAGCTGGAAGTGCCAGCAGTTCGAAACCAGGTGCTGAGGTTCATCGTCAACGAAGAAAGCGCAATAAGGAGATGTGAAGAAATGAAGGAATCAACTTTCGAAGGAGTTGGCGGACTGAAAATTTTTACCCGCTGCTGGCAGCCTGAGGGGAAAGCACGCGGCGTGGTCGTCATCGTCCCCGGGTTTAATTCGCACAGTGGGCAATATCTCTGGGTCGGCGAACAATTCGCATCGAAAGACCTGGCCGCTTATGCGATCGATCTGCGCGGGCGTGGGCGTTCGGAAGGCGAGCGTTACTACGTCGAAAAGATAGAAGACTACACGGAAGACGTAGCGACGCTCGTCAGAACCGCAAAATCGGAAAACCCGGGCTTGCCGGTTTTTGTGCTCGGTCACAGCGCAGGCGGTGTCGTGTCGTGCATTTACACGCTGGATCATCAATCAGAGATCGATGGATTGATCTGCGAGAGCTTCGCCTACGATCTGCCGGTACCCGACATCGTTCTGTCGTTCCTCAAGGGATTGAGTTACATCACGCGGCACACACATGTCTTCACCCTGCATAACGAAATCTTCTCCCGCGACCCGCTGGTAGTGGAGGCAATGAACAATGATCCGCTGATTCATGGCGAGTCTCAGCCGGTCCAAACCGCGAAGGTGATGATCGATGCCGCGAGCCGGCTGAATAAAGAATTTTCCCTCATCAAACTTCCCGTACTCATCCTGCACGGAACGGAGGACAAGGCAACGAACCCGAGTGGTAGCCAATTCTTTTACGATCACACGGGGTCGACCGATAAGACTCTGAAACTCTATGAGGGACACTATCACGATCTGCTCAATGACCTTGATAAGGAGATCGTGATGGCTGACATCACGAACTGGATCGA
>DATANW010000148.1:0-5098 GCA_036266055.1 Pyrinomonadaceae bacterium
CGCGTAAAAGCCGTCGTAAACAAGTAGCAAAACTCCGTTCGCAAAACCTCCGAAACCTTGCCGCGTCAAGGTGGGCGTGATAGTCTGCCTCGCCTCAGACATCCACCAACAAAGGAAGTTTCAAAATATGAGAACCACTGCGCGGATCCTTTTCGCTGTCGCCGTCGTCGGGTTGTTGTTGCTGCTCACGCTCATTCCCGCCGCGCCGGTCACACCGGTTAACGCGTCTGTCGGCCCACTCGACGTCGCGGGCGAGCTTCACGGTGCTCCTTATCGCATTCGCGTCCCGGCAAACTGGAACGGAACATTACTCGTCTTCGCCCACGGCTATCGCGACAAAGCCGATCATCCCGGCGAGATTGACAATCGCAACGCCGACGTCGCACCCAACGCCGCGCTCGAAGCACCGCTGCTCGCGCAGGGTTTCGCGCTCGCCGGCACCGCGTTCAAAGACAACGGTTGGGCCATCGGCGACGCGATCCTCGACGCGAAGGACCTCGCTGTGTTTTTCCGCGGCGAGATCGCAAAACCGGATCGCACGATCTTCTGGGCAGCGTCGGTGGGAACAGTCGCCGCGTTGAAGAGCATGGAACAGTTCAACGGCATCTTCGACGGCGCGCTCTGCCTGTGCGCGGTTGGAGCCGGCGCCACGCGCATCTGGGATAACGGACTCGAGCTCTATCTCGCGTATGACGTCGTGTTTGGAATTCCACCCTCATGGGGCACCGCCGGTGAAGTCAGAAACGATCTCGACTTCGAAACGGAGGTCGCCGCCAAGCTCGTTCCGGAGTTAAGTAACATCGCCAACTTTCCGAAGTTTGAATTCATTCGACTCGTATCGGGAACGCCGGGACGCGGTATCACGCCGCCACCGCCGCCGGCCTTCTACCCCGGCTGGGTGCTGACGGACATGTTCTTCCTGACTGAAGCGCGAGCGGAGTTACAGCGACGCGCCGGTGGTCCATACGTGCAGAATCTCGATCAGAGTTACAGTCTCAGCGCCGCCGAGCGGGCTTACCTGATGGGACTCGGAGTGCCGGGCGCGGTGATCGACGGCTGGCTTGCGGCGATGAATGCCCGTCGCGACATTCAGCCGGATACGCCGGCGCGCAACTACGTGCGCAACAACACGGATTACAACGGCAAGATTCGCAACCCCGTGCTAACGATGCACACGATCGTCGATCCGCTGGTGACGGTGACGAACGAAAACGCCTACGCGGAGCTGATTGGCGCGCAGAGCAAAGAGGAGTTGCTGTTTCAGACGTACACGAACGGCGTCGGTCACTGCGCGTTGACCGGACCGCAGATTCTGACCGGCGTCGGCGCGATCGATGCGTGGGTCCGCACGGGCGTACGGCCGACAGCGGCAGCGTTTCCGGCCGCACTCGGCTTCGTGCCCGGATTTGTACCTCCGCCGATGTTGCAACCCTGACACAAATAGAGGGTTATAATGCCGGCGAATGAGTTCTGTAGTTCCACTCACTCAGGCGGTAACTTCCGGTGATGCCCAGGCTGTCAGGGTCGCACTCGCCGGCGGCGCGGACGTCAACGAACGAAACAACGGCGGACAGACGGCGCTGATCCTGGCCGTGATCTTCGGTCACAGGGACCTCGTGCGACTGCTGGTCAAATCCGGCGCCAATCCACATCTGCGCGACAACCTGGGACTTGATGCGGTCGAGTGGGCGCAACGCCGAGGATTGCCGCTCGATCTTTTCGAAATCCGTGTTGAAGAAACTTTACCTAAAACACCGACAGAGACAGATGAAAAAAGCCGCAAGTGGCTCGCGGGCGTCAAACAAAGAATCCAGGAACAAGCAGCGCAAAAACAACAACCCTTAGTTCAACCTGAACCTGCATCGCCGCCTCCACGACCGTCGGCTCCACCAGCGCCGATACCGAAACCTGAACCCGTAATCGCAGCGCCTGAACAACCAAAACCCGAACCGGCCGTCGTTGCGACCCCGTCACCACCAACACGCAAGCGCTGTCCGAAGTGCAACGCGATCTACAACAGCGAGCTCGTCGCCTACTGCGCCCACCACTTCGTGCGACTCGTCGACGCCGACGAAACGATGTTCGAGCCGCCGCCGTCCACCAGCAACGCGATCACAAGTTCACCGTTGCTGTGGATGCTTGTGCTCGCAACAGTCAGCATCGCTGTGTTCACCGGCTACCTGATCACATCGCAACTCTCGCGCGTGATCATTCCCGACTCCTCCGCCAACGCAGCGCAACAACCGCGAAGCTACCTGAAAGGCACAGCCGTCGCGGGCGGCGATCTCGCCGGAAGAGTGCTGACCTTGTCGGACGCTGCCTGTCCCGTCTTCGACGGCGACCCGCTCACGAGAGCAAACGAGGTTTCGAAAACAGTCAACGTGCACGTCAAGCTCGACAAGGCCGGCAAGGTCTTCTGGGCGCGAGCAGAAGGTGGCAACGAAGCGTTGCGCAACGCCGCCACCGAAGCCGCCACCCAATCCACCTTCGTCGCCGACAAACAGCGCGCACGCGAAACGGAAGGCACCATCACCTACACCTTCGCGCCGTGATCTTTGATCTGTGTTTGCAGATTTGAGATCCTTTACCCGTGCTCGATTCCCAACAGACCCAAATCCTGCCGGAAGAAGTGCGCAGCAGCCTGCCGACGGTCGGCACGATCCTGCGCGAGCGCTACCGCCTCGACAGCGAGCTCGGACGCGGCGGCATGGGCACGGTCTATCGGGCCACCGATCTCGAACTCCAGCGCGAGGTCGCCGTCAAGATACTTTCCGCTGCCAGCCACACTTCCGACGGGCGCGAACGTCTGATTCGCGAAGCGCGCGCGGCCGCAGCGCTGAACCATCCGCACATCGTCACGATTCACGACGTCGGCGAAGCAGCGGGAATGCCGTTTCTGGTGATGGAACTCGTCGCTGGTCCACGTCTGTCGCAAGCCCGACCGACGGAACTCTCCCGCGTTGTCGAGATCGCGGTGCAGATCTGCGCGGCGCTCGAACACGCACACGCCGCCAGCATCGTCCATCGCGATCTGAAACCCGACAACGTTCTACTTTCCGGAACCAGCCAGGCGAGCAATGTGAAACTCGCGGATCTCGGACTAGCGTTGCCCGCCGATGCCGCGCGCATCTCGCGCGCCGGAGTGATCGTCGGCACAGCTGCTTACATGGCGCCCGAACAAGCGTTGGGCCAACCCGTCGACGGCCGCTCCGATCTTTACGCGCTCGGAGTCTTGCTTTACGAGCTTACTACCGGACGCGTGCCTTTCACCGGCGACGATCCGTTGACGGTCGTTTCGCAACACGTTCACGCTCCCGTCGTGCCGCCGCGCGTGCTGCGTCCCGATCTACCGCGCGCGCTCGAAACGATCATCGTGCGTCTGCTCGCAAAGGATCCGGCACAACGCTTCAGCACCGCCGCGGAAACGCGCGCCGCATTGATCGAGAGTCTTCAGAACGGCCCTGACGATGTCGCTTCCAGCGATGGCGCCTCGGCAGTCGCGATTCTCGACGCGCTCTCTCGCGGTCGTCTCGTCGGCAGGACCACCGAACTCGCAGAGGCGCGCGAACTGTGGCATCGCGCTCGCGAAGGCCGCGGTCATGCCGTGCTGCTGAGTGGCGAACCAGGCGCGGGCAAGACGCGTCTCGCGCGTGAGATCACGATTCAGGCGGCAGTCGACGGCGCACTCGTCCTGACCGGCGGCTGCTACGAATACGAAGCGACGACGCCGTACTTACCGTTCGTCGAAGCATTCCGCCGCTGGGTGCGCGAAGAACTGAACGACGACAAACTACGCGAGACGCTCGGCGACGCGGCATCGCAGATCGCCAAGCTTGCGCCCGAGATCGAAACGCGTCTTGGCCCCTTCCCGGATCATCCGTCGCTTCCCCCACACGAAGAGCGCCTGCTGTTCTTCGACGCGGTGGCCCAGGTGTTTTCCAACATCGCGCGCCGGCAGTCGTTGCTGTTCTATGCCGACGACCTGCACTGGGCGGATCGTGGCACGCTCTGGCTGTTGGGCCACCTGCTGCGCCAACTTCGCAACGAGCGCGTACTGATTGTCGGCGGTTATCGCGAGACCGAACTCGATCGCGCTCATCCACTCGCGAAATCGCTGGTCGATTGGAACCGCGAACGGCTGATCACGCGCATCGTCCTGCGACGTTTCAATCCAAATGAAACCGGCGACCAACTGAGCGCTTTGCTCGGCGAGAACGTCAGCGGCGAATTCGCCGTCGCGGTGCATCGCGAGACTGAAGGCAATCCGTTCTTCGTCGAGGAAGTCTTGAAGGCGCTGATCGAGCGCGGCTCGGTCCGTCGTGAAAGCGGGCGCTGGAAACGCTGCGACATGGACGAGCTGCTGATCCCGCAGAGCGTAAAAGAAGCGATCGGACATCGTCTCGATCGCGTCAGTCAGGAGTGCAACGAGTTGCTCCGCCTCGGCGCGATTCTCGGCAAGGTTTTCACGTTCGACGAGCTGGCTGCGGCGACCGAACAGACGGAAGACGCGTTGCTCGACGCGCTGGACGAAGCGACAGGGGCGCAACTGATCGCGGCCACGTCAGACGATTCGTTCAGTTTCACGCACGACAAGATTCGCGAAGTTTTGTACGAAGAGATCAACCCGATCCGCCGCCGTCGCCTGCATCGGCACGTCGCGGAAGGCATCGAACGAAACCGCGAGAAGTTTGCGTGCACGGTCGAGAAGCTGGCCCATCACTACATTCAGGCCGGCGATCACGAACGCGGACTGCACTACGCGAAACAGGCGGCCGCCGAAGCGCAGCGCGTCTTTGCTTTTGACGAAGCGATCGCTGCGTACTCGCGCGCTCGCGATTGCGCGGAGGCGTTGGGCCTCGTCGAGGAGCAACTAGAACAGGATGAATCGATCGGCGAGGTTTACATGCTTCACGGCGAAACGGTCCTCGCCGGCGAACATTTTCAACGGGCACTCGATCTCGCCAGCGATCAGGCCACGCGCGTGCGGCTGCAATGCCAGGTCGCGGCTTCACTCGTCACCACCGGCGACGAGCGCGGTCTTGAGTGTTTGCGCGAGGCGTTGGCCGTGCTCGATCCCGCCGCCGATCCCATTGAGACC
>DATANW010000149.1:0-8654 GCA_036266055.1 Pyrinomonadaceae bacterium
AGTCTCAAGTTCACACCTGTGCCGTCATCTGCCAGTGCGTTCTTCGTCGGGTTTCGACCCTGCTGGAATTCCTGAAGATTTGTGAGACTGTCGCCGTCGGGATTGCCGCTCGCCGTTTGGCTGAGATTGCCGAAGTACTGAATCTCCCACCAATCGGGCAGGCCATCACTGTCGGAATCGACGTCGCCAACCGAGAAGATCAACCCGTTGCTGGCAACGCCATTGACGGTGACAACGATCGGTCCGGTAGACGAAAAGATCGGTACCGGCGCAACTATCTTCTTGTCGGCCCAACTCGTAGGAACAGCCGCGACGCCATTGAAAGTGAGCGTGCTCGATCCCTGCGTAATGCCGAAGTTGAGACCCGTGATTGTTACGACAGTCGTGACCGGACCCAAAGTCGGAGTCACACTGATGATTTTGGGAACGGTTATGACCTCAGCGGCCCATTTGATCGCTGCGTCAAACAGCGCTCCACCACTAGTGCCGCCGAAGTTCGAGGCGGCAGTGGTGTCGCTCATGAAGAGTGCGACGCGACGCGACGGCGCATCGAGTCCTGCTGAAACTCCATCAGCGCCCGGCATGTTCGCTCCCGCGTCATAAGCAAAGATCGGAAACTTCGTCGCGTCACCAGTCAGTGCCGCAACATTTACGGCGTTAGCATTCGTCTTGCCCCAGGCAAATGTGGACGACGGCGACGCTACCGGAACTGGAGGCGGACTGGTTAGACCCGCCGCCATTGGATGTGAAGGCGTGACAATGTTCACTTGCGTCTGCGCGGCGAGCGTCCCGAAATGCGTGTTGGAAGTTGTGCCCGTCATCCCCATGTCGTCGAAGACGAGAGGCTCCCACACGACAACCGGAACAGCGACGTGCCGGAACTTATTTGTGACGTTGCCGTCGGTCACGGTGGACGAGATCACCACCACGGCCTTGCCGTCGGCCTGCGAGGTAAGCAAGCCGTTGTTGGCGACTTGAACCGTAACGGTGTAGCCAAGGTTCTCGAGACGCGTCTTGACTGCACTGTCGCCGGTTCCCAGGTTCGACGAGCCAACCGCGAACAGCGCGTTTCGCGTTGAAGTCGTGGTCCAAAGCAAAAGTTGCGGCCGGCCATTCGTTGACTCCTTCGAGTCGAAGATCACGAATGGACTACTCGTCGCCTGGCTCTTCAGTGCGAGACTGATAATCGGTTGTCCGCCGTCTCGTTGCGGCTTGACCCACGCGGTGACGTCGAACTCGTACCAACGAGCGACGTTGTCCGTTATTGTTTGAGTTGAGAGAGCAGGATCAGTCGCGGCCGGCTTGTTATTCCAGGTGATGCCCGTTTCGGTCCACGTGATGTTTGAAACAGAATGAGCGCCGACCGGCACATTCGTGCCACTCGCATCGCTCAACTTTCCACGAACACGCAGTTTCGCCTTCACGACGTTGGTTACAGCCGTTAGATCGAAGCGAAGATAGGTATCGCGATTTGATCCGGCAGACTGGTGAACATGCAGCTCTGTGGCCGTACCAAAGTTGGTTCCCGCAGATGCACCGTCGCGAACGTAGGAGTCGAGCGTTGAGGAAAGACCTGTCTGCCAGACGACGTTGACCACGACGGGACTGGACGGTGTAAGCCCACCGTTATTGTCGGTGGCCTTGGCCGTCAATGAATGTACGCCCGGGGCGACGTTGTTCCAGGCCACGCTGTAAGGCGCGGTTGTATCAACGCCAATTGAAGTTGAGCCGGTGAAGAATTCGACCTGTGTGACGCTGCCATTCGCATCGCTCGCGTCCGCAGTAATGGTTAAGTTGGAGCCAACGGCGAAAATGCTGTTCGGCAGCGGGGACGTGATGCTCACTGACGGCAAGCCATTGGAGACCGTCACCGAAATCGTTGCCGGAGTCGATGCAGTAGCCGATCCGTTGTTGTCGATCGCTACGGCGATTACCGAATAATTGCCGACGTCTACGTTGGCCCAGGAAGTGTTGTACGGACTGGTAGCGGCAGTTCCGATGAACTTCGTGCCCGCATAGAAATCGACCTTGCTGATACTTCCGTCCGAATCGCTGGCAGTGGCCTGCAATGGCACTGTCGCGAACGCGGTATAAGTTCCGCCGTTCGACGGAGCGGTCAGACTCACCGTCGGCGCCGTGTTGTTGTTGTCACTCGTGGTGAGAAACAGTTGCGGTTTGTTCGTCGGGGCCTCACGGGAATTCATCTCGATTTGCGGAGTTGAATTCGCCGCGTTGTGTAAAGCGAGACTCACGAATTCTGCTCCCGCTGCCTTTTGCGCAACGATGTGACTGGTGATGTCGATATCGTAGGTGGCGTATGTCGTCGAGGTTACGCTTAGGTTTGCGCTAACCGCAGCTCCGCGCAACGGCTTGTTTGTCCAGGTGATCGCCGTCTCGGACCAGGTCGTATCGGTGACCTGATGGACCGTCGTCGCCACACTTCCGGCCACGGACAAACCTGCAAAGATCCGCAACTTCGCGTTCGTGATTGTTCGCGTGATGGCGGTTAAGTCGAACTTCATATAAATGTCGCGACGCTGATCCGCCTGGTTTGCGGTCTTGACGATCAGAGGCGTAGCGGTTCCGAAGTTCGTACCTGCACCTACCCCGTCTTGCACTGTCGCATCCGCGACCGGATAAATCGTCAGGTTCGTCGCCGAGGAACGGGTGAAGTTGGCAGTCTGATTCGCACTCAGATTGTTGAATGTTTGATTGAGCGGACTGAACGTGTAAGTCAACGTGTAAGAGATCGGCATCGCCGGCGTAACGACAAAATTGTCCCCCTGGACCAGCAGGGTGAACGTGTAATTGCCGGCGGCGTCGGTGGTCGTCGTGCGCACCTGCGATCCGCTGAGGTTGACGAGTGCGCCCTCGACATTGCTGCCGTCGGAATGCTGAATGTGACCGCTGATCGAATATTGCGACAGTGGAGTACCGACGAAGTCAGCGGTGGTATTGGCGCTCAGGTTGTTTACTGTTTGGCTGGTCGGCGAAAACGAGTAGAGGTTCTTGGAGGGAGTTACCGTTAAGTTTTCGCCTGGTCCAAGATGAGTGAACGAGTAGTTTCCGCTGGAGTCTGTTACCGCTGTGCCGGTGCGGCTGCCGGACAAGGTCATCGTCACTCCGGCCACCGGATTGTCACCCGGATCCTTAACCTGACCGCTAATTACAAACCCTTCAATGTCTGTGATCTTCGCGATGAAAGCGTCTTCGTCGCCAAAAAACGTGCCACTACTGCCACCGTAAGTTGATTGGATCGGATTAACGAGTGGCAGGTCACCGTTCAAAGGATCCGCGTCGGTGGCGCCCGTCAGGTAGACCGTGCCGGCTGAATCAACAGCCATGTCGGCCCAGATTTCCCACGTCTCGCTACCGTAGTAGGTCGAGTAAATCAGCGCGGAGCCGGCGGAGTTGAATTTGCTGATAAATAAGTCGGTGGCACAACAAGTGAACGGATACCCTAATCCGTTTAGCGTCGGAAAGTTCGTGGATGACGTTATACCCAAAAGGTAAACTTGACCGCTGTCGTCCACATGAATTTCCTCGCCGTTGTCAGGACGGCTGCCGCCGATACGCGTGGAGTAGACAAGGCCATTGCCGGCGGGGTTGAACTTCGTCACATACGCGTCGTAACACCCGAGAGCATTACCACTGCAACTACTGTCATTACCTCCCGACGTAGTCTGAAATGCGCCTGCAGTTACCGGGAAATTGGTGTTGGAAGAAGTCGCGCCGGTGACGTACGCATTGCCGTCTGCATCGACGGCTATGCCCTCGCCGGTATCGTAGGCGCTGCCGCCAAGATAGGTGGAGTAGACGACTGTGTTCGTTGCACTTGAGATCTTGGTTAGAAATGCATCTGAGTCGCCGCCGCCATAGTTTTGTTGATAAGGACCGGCGACGGGAAAGTTCGTCGAGGTTGTGGAACCTGCGACATACATATCGTTATTCGAGGCGAGCGCTATTTCGATTCCCGACTCTGTGAGTGCGCCACCCAAATAGCTCGCAAACAATACGGCTGTTCCCGTCGCATTCAACTTTTGAATGAACGCGTCGCTGTCTCCACCGCCATAAGTCGACTGGAAAGCATTTACCGTCGTAGCTCCCGAACCCGCTCTGCCCACAAAGTAAGGACAGTCGGAAGAATCGATCACCACGTTGTCGCCCGCTCCCCGAAGATATGTGGAATACAAAAGAGTGCCGGTACTACTCAGCTTCGCAGCCCACGAGGCCCACGGGCCGGCTTGAAGCGCGTTCAATTGGGGGAAGTTGCCTTCAGTAGTGCCGGTCACATACGCATTGCCACTTGAATCAACGTCAATCCCCACACCGCTGTCATTTGTGTTGCCGCCGAGGTAAGTCACGTAGTCGTACTGCGTGCCTGCGGCATTCAGCTTCGCTATGAAAGCGTCGTCCCTGCGAACGAAATTAGCGTCGAAACCGCCGCCCCAGAATGGTTGTGCGGCATTTACAACCGGTAAGGGATTTGAGTTCGTCTCTCCAGTGACGTAAGCGTTGCCTGCGGAATCGATAGCGATTGAAAAACCCTTGTCAGAGGCATTGCCGCCCAGGAGCGTTGCATAACTAAGAACCGGATCGATCACGAGCGGTTTGGTCGTGTCGTAAGCGCCGACGGCAAACCCCACCGTGCGTGTGCCTTTGAGTACATAACGGCTTTCGATCTCTTGCCTTTGACCGGAGATTTCCTGATAGACGAGGGGCCGGTGTTGGCGAATCTCACCGCCATTGATTTTCATGACAAGCTCGCCGTTGCGGTCGATTCTTAAGCGCGGGACGCCGGCAAAATTGATCTTGATATTCCGCGGATCGGTGCCTGGGCTGACGATGAAGTCGTATTCGAGTTGCTGCTGGTTACCGTAGTAGACCATGTCGATGCCCGGGTAAACAGCTTCGTACTTAACCTTTCCATAATTTGAAACGTTAGCGCGCCATTTCGATGGGTCCGTGCCCAGGTAGTAATTAGTTTTGCCGGGTAGTTCGTCCACGCCGACCACGTTTGGGCGCGGATTGGCGTTCAGGAGTTTCATCCTGATTGCCGTCGTTGTTTCGCCACTTCTAAGAAATAGAAAGGTTTCGTTAGCGGATAAAACGACATCGTATCCGGGCCCGCGAGAAAAAAATCTCGTGCTCGCATGCGCTTGTCCCTGATTCTCTTCAAAACTCAGTGGCAGCCGGCCGTAGTTCTCGTTGAGGCGCGCCCTCGTTTGAGCGTCCGTCTTTTTGCCTGAGCGATCGGTCTCAGCCGCGGGACGTTCGAAAGTCGGATTCGCTGTGGACGTGGGTGCGGGCCGATCCCCGTTCGACGCGTTTTTGCTCGTGCCGCGCGCGAGAGGAATGCCGTTGGAGCAAACGGCGAGGCCCAGAATGAAAACGATTAATGGTTTGGCGTTGACTGTTGCACCCCGGTGAAAGCGCATTTGATTTCTCCTTCTCGACGTTTGCGAAACGTGCAGCGACAGAGATTTCCGCAAGGGACTCGATCGTTCACAGACTGCTATTGCTGCCGGTAAGCAGAGTTCGATACTGGTCCGGGCAAGCTACCGCTCGTACTCGCGGTCTGACCCGCGGTTCGCGGCAGTTCGCACGATCAAGCGAATTTGGATCGTTGAAGAGTTGGAGCGCGGGGTATCGCAAGTCGGTTTTGCATAAGAGTTCTCCTTAGTTGAGGGTGCACTCGACTTGCGCTAACATCACTGTTGCCCAGAGATACACTCTTGGCGCAAATCGACGCCGAGTTTGTGTTTCGAAGTAGCTCCGTTATCACCCCTACGTGATGACGGAGCTTTTCCTTTTATTCAGTTGTGATTGAGCCGCAAAAATGGCTGGTCAAAGAAAACCAGTTTTGAGCAGCGGATGCGATCGGAAAGTGGGCTACCTTACAAAAACTTCCGCGTGCATTTCCTGTCGGGGAGATGCTGGACCAAGAACAAAAACGAAGAACGAGATTAAGGATGACGCAGCGGACTTTACGCTGGCTTCGCATTCCTGTCAATGACAAAGTTTGTCACTCTGTGATCGATCGTTTTCACATTGTGGAGTGAACCACGCGCGTCTACTGCTGACTTCGGCTTACCGCAGCGCCGCGACCGAAGTACGTAATACTACTTACCGAAACTACCGTATTTCACGGATGTAAGATCACACAGTTGATTCCTGTTCGTTCATCGTCAAACTAAGGGCGTTATGAAAGTCGTTTGCCTTCTCCTCGCGACTCTTTTTCTTAGTGTGCAATCCGCCCAGGGACAAACTGCACCCTCGAGCGACGGTACTTCTGTTCAGGCGACGCGTTCGTCGAGTGGGACGGTTGAGCCCGCGCCTCTCGTCTTCTGGAATCGAGAGATCCATGTCTTCCGCGCTTATGTGAATCAGCTAAGCCCCGCCGAGCGCGCCGCAAAAGCGCGCGAGCGACTCGCGGCAATGCCTGCCAATCCACCCGAATTGAAAATCAGCACGAGTCCGGTGACCGTCGGCCAATACACCGGAGTTCTGGTCTCGGTGAACGACCAGTACGTCTTCGGAATCGTCACAGAGGATCTCGACCAGGACTCAAACGAAACTATGCAAGCGGCGTCGGACCGCGTCACCGCGCAACTTCGCGCAGCGCTCGAGGCGCGAGCACAACAGCGAAACCTGCCGCAGTTGCTTCGCAGTATTAGCGTCTCAATCGCAGCGACGCTGGTTATGCTGTTTGCGCTGTGGTCCCTCGCACTTGCAACGCGACGTTTGAAAGGTCAGATTGGACCACACGAACAAGCGCGAAAGCTCGCAGTTGGCGGATTCGATCTTCAACCAACGTTGGTTTCCCTGCGTCGCACTCTGACAGATCTCACCGGTTGGGCCGCCGCAATATTCGTTGTTTACCTGTGGCTCACGTTCGTGCTGCTGCGATTTCCCTACACGCAACCGTGGGGTCAACAGCTCGGTGCGTTTCTGTTTTCTATCTTCTCGACAATCGGCAGCGGTATCGTCAATTCGATTCCGGGATTGTTTACCGTCGTCGTGATCTTTCTGTTGACGCGCATTGTCGTTCGTGTGGTGAGCCGCATCTTTCAGCAGGTTGAGTCTGGCGATCTGACGCTTCCGTGGCTGCACGCCGATACCGCCCGCGCGACGCGATATCTCGTCGTAGTGATGGTCTGGATCTTCGCGATCGTCGTCGCTTATCCGTACGTGCCGGGATCGAACACCGACGCGTTCAGAGGCGTCTCGGTGCTGCTCGGCGTGATGATTTCGCTCGGCTCGGCGGGTTTAGTGAATCAGATCATGAGCGGACTGGTCGTGGTCTACTCGCGCGCTCTGAAGCCCGGAGAGTTCGTCCAGATTGGCGACGACCTCGGCGTCGTGACTGACGTCGGCATGTTGTCGACGAAGCTGATCACGCGCAAGAAGGAGGAGATCACGATTCCCCACGCGGTGCTCGTCAGCGCGAAGACTGTGAATTATTCCCGTCATGCGGCGAACGGCGAAGCGCAGTTAGGCACGATGATCACCATCGGTTACGACGCGCCGTGGCGACAAGTGCACGAACTCCTGCTGTCGGCGGCGAGCCGGACCAACGGAGTGCGAAAAGATCCCGCGCCGCGCGTGTGGCAAACAGCGCTGTCGAATTTTTATGTCGAGTACGAGTTAGTTGTTAACCTCGACCGTCCTGAGCAGCGACTGCCGATCCTTTCCGAGTTGCACATGCACATTCAGGACGCATTCAACGAGGCGGGCGTGCAGATCATGTCACCGGCGTTCGAATCGCAGCCGGACGAGAAAGTCATTGTTCCCAAGTCGCAGTGGTTTCCGAAGCAGGCGGAGTTGACGACGGAGCCCAACGGTGGCGAGCAGATGACGCGCGGCGGTCAGAAAGAGATGCTGTAACTCGCGCCCGGATGGCGGCCGCGTTCAAAGATGGCGCCAAACTGGTGTCGGCCAAACGTGTAATTCACAATCGGATGGACCCGCACACCGTCAAACAAGACGGTTGTCGTCCAACGTTCCGCGATCGCGATATTCAAGCCTCCAATCGCGCGCGTTCGATCGTCATAAGTTCCGTGAGCGACTCCAACGTATGGACTGATCGGTAAGCCTGTATGGTGCTTAAGATTCTTGCTGACAGTCGCGTAGAAAGATTGACCGTAGGGTGTGCCGATCCGGTCGGAGCTTGTGCCGATGATTACCGCAGGCCGCTGGTGTGTTTCGGTGATCACCACGAGATTCGCAAGTGGACTCACCTTGCCGGCTAAGGGATTGTATTCAACGCCGGCGGTGAAGCGGGGGTGAAAACGGTAAGTAAGAGTATTGCGCCACGTTGCGCGGTCGATCTGTTTCGCAATCACGCGCACGCCGTACGTCCATTTGTAATCGCTCTCTCCTGCCCCGCTCACGGCGCGGCCTTCTCCCGGTCAAAGCGGTCAACTCGGTACGGACGAGACCTCGGCTTTTTTATCTTTTCCAGGTGCGGGCGCGTCAGGCACGCTAGCTACAGAGTGTAACGACTCGATCTCCTTACGAAGCGTCGCTTGATTGACTACGCCCGAGATGATCTTCGCGACCTTTCCCTCTCGATCGAGCACGACGGTTCCCGGCAAAGCTGTACCGAGACCAAACCGCACCATGTGCTCCGCGGAGCCGCCGATCCAGATCGG
>DATANW010000150.1:0-4374 GCA_036266055.1 Pyrinomonadaceae bacterium
CCCTTCCGCAGTGGGAAGGATTCCAATCGGGCTTCTGGGAAAACGAGATCAACGTCCGCGACTTCATTCAACAGAACTACGAACCTTACGAAGGTGACGAATCGTTTCTCGCACCCGCGACTGAACGCACACAAAAGATCTGGGACCAGTTGAGCCGGCTCTTCGTCGAAGAACGCAAGAAAGGCGTGCTCGATATCTCGCAGATCCCGAGCTCGATCCTGGCCCATGAGCCCGGCTACATCGATCGCGACAACGAAGTCATCGTTGGCCTGCAAACGGAAGCACCGCTGAAACGAGCGATCATGCCGAACGGCGGTTTTCGGATGGTCGTCAACGCACTGAAGACTTACGGCTTCGAACCGGATCCACACGTGGTCGAAGCTTTCACGAAGTATCGCAAGACCCACAACGATGCGGTGTTCGATGCGTACACGGAGGACATCAGACGTTGTCGCAGCTCGCACGTGTTGACGGGGTTGCCCGACGCGTACGGCCGCGGCCGCATTATCGGCGACTACCGTCGTGTCGCGCTTTACGGCGTGGCTCGTCTCATCGAGCACAAGCAGAAAGAAAAAGTGGCACTCGACGCTTTGATGTCGACCGACGACGTCATTCGCGATCGCGAAGAGCTCAGCGAGCAGATTCGCGCGCTCAAGGAACTGCAACAGATGGCCGCCAACTACGGCTTCGATATTTCAGTTCCCGCGCAAACCGCTCGCGAGGCGGTGCAGTGGCTTTACTTCGGATACCTCGCGGCAGTGAAGGAACAAAACGGCGCGGCGATGTCGCTCGGCCGTACCTCGACGTTCCTCGACGTCTACTTCGATCGCGATCTGAAAGCGGGAACGATCAACGAACAGCAGGCGCAGGAGATCGTGGACGACTTCGTGATCAAGTTGCGCATCGTCCGTTTCCTGCGTACGCCGGAGTACGACGAACTATTCGCCGGCGATCCGACGTGGGTGACGGAGTCGATCGGCGGCATGGGTGACGATGGCCGGCCGTTGGTCAGTAAAACCAGTTTTCGTTTTCTGCAAACACTCTTCAATCTTGGACCGGCGCCGGAGCCAAATCTCACGATCTGGTATTCACCGCGTTTGCCTGAAGGCTTTCGTAGTTTCGCGGCGAAGGTCGCCATCGACACCAGCTCGATTCAATTCGAGAGCGACGAGATCATGCGCAGCGCGTGGGGTGACGACGGTGCGATCGCCTGCTGCGTTTCGCCGATGCTTGTCGGCAAGCAGATGCAGTTTTTCGGCGCGCGGGCGAATCTCGCGAAGTGTTTGTTGTACGCCATCAACGGCGGCCGCGACGAGCTCACCGGGAAACAGGTTGGGCCAGCGCGCGGCGGCGCGGTGCCAGGTGAGTATCTGGATTTCGACGACGTTCTTGCAAAGTTTGAAAAGACGATGGAGTGGCTCGCCGGCGTGTATGTCAATGCGATGAACGTGATCCACTACATGCACGACAAGTATGCGTACGAGCGGATTGAAATGGCGCTCCATGATTACTCGCCGGTGCGAACGATGGCGTTCGGCGTGGCGGGACTCTCGGTCGTCGCCGACAGTCTCTCCGCGATTCGTTACGCGCGCGTCAAAGCCGTTCGCGATGAAACGGGATTGATAGTCGACTACGAGACCGAAGGCGACTTCCCGAAGTTTGGCAACAACGACAACCGCGTCGATCAATTTGCCTCCTGGGTCGTCACGACGTTCATGAGCAAGCTGCGGAAGTATCCGACTTACCGTCACGCGCAACACACGCAGTCGGTGCTGACGATCACGTCGAACGTCGTCTATGGCAAGAACACCGGCAACACTCCGGATGGCCGGCGTCAGGGTGAACCGTTTGCCCCCGGCGCCAACCCGATGCACGGGCGCGACGTGCATGGCATTCACGCCTCGGCGGCTTCCGTCGCTAAGATCCCGTATCGCGATGCGGCGGATGGAATTTCGCTAACGGCCTCGCTCGTGCCTGAAGGTCTCGGCCGCATCGACGAAGACCGGATCGATAACCTGCGCGGCATACTCGACGCGTTCTTCAGCGGCACCGGTTATCACATGAACGTGAACGTGCTCAATCGCGACATGCTGATCGACGCGATGGACCACCCGGAAAACTATCCCAACCTGACGATACGCGTTTCCGGGTACGCGGTGAACTTCGTGCGCCTGTCACGCGAGCAGCAGATGGACGTCATCAACCGCACCTTTCATGGGGCTTAACACATGATTGAGCGAAACGCCTCTGAAACCGTGCCGCTGGAAGGCTCCAGTCCTTTTGAGCTGCGCACGGATCTGAGCAAGAACGTTCCCGAGTCGATGGTCAGCAAGTCGCTGGCGACGGGCGACGTCGGGTTTCTACATTCCTTCACGACCGGTTCGGCGGTTGATGGTCCAGGCATTCGCCTCGTCGCCTGGACCGCGGGTTGCCAGTTTCGCTGTCTCTACTGCCACAACCCTGACACCTGGAACATGATGAACGGAATGGCGGTGCCACTCGAGCGCGCGATTGCGGAGCTGAATAAATATCGTCACGGTCTGAAGATCATGCAGGGCGGGTTCACGTTGAGTGGTGGCGAGCCGCTAATGCAGGACCGCTTTGCGGCGAGATTGCTCAGAGCCGCGTGCGAGATGGGGATTCACACGGCGCTCGATACCAACGGTTATCTCGGCGAACGTCTGTCAGACGAAGAGCTCGCACAGATCGATCTCGTGCTGTTGGATATCAAAGCCTGGGATCCGGATCGGCACAAACATCTCACCGGAAAAGATGTTGGACCAATACTCGAGTTTGCGCGACGTCTCGCAGCGCAGCGCCGTCCGATCTGGTTGCGTTATGTGCTGGTGCCGGACCTGACTGACGACGAAGGCGATATCAACCAGATCGCTGCGTTCGCCGCTGAACTCGGCAACGTCCAACGCGTAGACGTGCTGCCGTTTCATCAAATGGGTCGTTACAAATGGGAGAAGCTCGGTATCGATTACTCGCTCAAACACACGCAGCCCCCGACCACTGTCCTGGTCAGGCGTGTTTGCGAGCAATTTCGGGCGGCAGGCCTGAAAGCACACTGATTGGAGATTAGCGATGGTTCACCGACACAGATTCGCTCTTACTTTCGCATTACTGTTCACGCTGGCGTCCTTCCAGTACGCTCACGCGCAGAAAAAACCTAACGTCGTGATACTCGCCACCGGCGGGACCATCGCCGGCGCAGCTGCGAGCGGCACTCAAGCAGCTTACACCTCGGGCGCAGTCACCATCGACGCCATGATCGCCGCGGTGCCTGGTATCGCAGACATGGCGACTATCAAGGGTGAACAGATCTCGAATGTCGGCTCGCAGGACATGTCGTTCGAGATCATGCTCAAGCTCGCCAAACGCATCAACGAATTGATGAAAAGCAACGACGTCGACGGCATCGTCGTCACGCACGGCACCGACACGATGGAGGAGACGGCGTTCTTTCTGAATCTCGTCGTGAAAGGCGACAAACCGGTGGTGATGGTCGGTTCGATGAGACCTTCGACCGCGGTCAGCGCGGATGGCCCATTGAACTTGTACAACGCGGTCGGCGTGGCGATTGATCCGAACGCGAAAGGGCGTGGCGTGCTTGTCGTGATGAACGATTGGATTCACGCAGCCCATTCGTTGACGAAGACGAGCACCACCGCGATCCAAACCTTCATGTCGCCGCTGCGTGGCGTTGTGGGCGTTGCGAACTACGGCAAGAACGATTTCTACAACACGCCGACCTGGAAACACACGAGCGGGAGCGAGTTTGATGTGACCGGCGTCACCAAGCTCCCGCGCGTCGACATCGTCTTCGCCTGCGCCGACATGCCCCCGGACTTGATCGATGCGTCGGTTGCAAATGGCGCGAAGGGCATCGTGATCGCCGGCGTCGGCAACGGCAACATGAACAAGGCGTCACTCGACGCGGCGGCGAATGCCGCGAAGAAGGGCGTGATCGTCGTGAGAAGCTCGCGCGTCGCCACGGGCAGTGTTGGGCGAAACGTCGAGGTGAACGACGACGAGCTGGGTTTCATCGCGTCGGACGAACTCAATCCGCAGAAAGCGCGTCTGCTCTTATCGTTGGCGCTTTTGAAACAGCGATCCAAATCTGACATTCAAACCCTGTTCAATACCTACTGAGGTTTGCTTTGCGCCTTTGCGACTTGGCGCCTTTGCGGGAACATGTCTCGCGCAAAGGCGCATAGACGCCAAGTCGCAAAGGCAAAGACCCAAAGAACGCAAAAGCCTAGTTGAAGGTTCAATGATGATTTGGATCGAACTGATCATTTTGCTGGCGTGTATCGTGATCGGCGCGCGTCTCGGCGGTATCGCGCTGGGTGCGATGGCGGGAGTCGGTCT
>DATANW010000151.1:0-19675 GCA_036266055.1 Pyrinomonadaceae bacterium
ATTTTCTCGTTCAGGTACCGCGTCATCGTCGAGAACAAGTGGAGCTGAGTCCCGGGCCCTTCGAAGATTCCGTGTGAACGGTTCGGATACGACATCAGCGAAAACTGCTTGTTTGCCGCGACCAACGCATTGATCAGCGCCTCGGTGCCCTGGTAATGGACGTTGTCGTCGCCCGTGCCGTGAACCACCAGCAGGTTCCCCTTCAACTGCGACGCGAAGGTGATCGGCGAACTCTGTTTCCATTCGTCCGGATGATCTTTCGGCAGGCCGCCGTAACGTTCCTGATAGATCGTGTCGTAGTAGTGGAGATCCGGCACCGGCGCGACGGAGATTCCCGTCGAGTAGACGTCCGGATAACGAAACATCGCATTCAGCGTCGACGAACCACCGCCGCTCCAGCCCCAGATGCCGATTCGGGACGGATCGACAAACGGCCACTTCGCAATGGCGCGCGCCGCGTTCGCCTGATCGGCCGAACTGATAATGCCCATCTTGCGATAGACGACCTTGCGCCACGCGCGGCCACGCGGCGCCGGCGTGCCGCGGTTGTCGACGCTCACGACGATGTAACCCTGCTGCGCCAGCATCCGGTGCCAAAGCGCGTTGCGGCCCTGCCAAACGTCCATCACGGTCTGGCTCCATGGCTCGCCGTAGACGTGGAACAGGACCGGATAACGTTTCTGCGGATCGAAGTCAGGCGGCTTGATCATCCAGCCGTCGAGCTGGACGCCTTCGCCGATGTCGACGCGGAAAAACTCCGTCGGCGTCCGTTTCAACTTGTCGACACGGTCCTGGTATTCGTGATTGTCGATCAATGTGCGCGCCACCGTGTGGTCGGGAAGGCGAACGACTTCAGTGACCGGCACGCGGTTGAAGCTCGAAAAATAGTGAATCGCAAAATCGCCGCGTGGCGAGATGTTGTACGAATGACCGCCGGGCGCAGTGGCCGGCGTCAGCCGTTCCTCTTTACCGCTGCCGTCTATGCGGATGCGATACAGATAAAGCTGCGTCGCATTATCGGGCGAGGCGATGAAGTAGAGAAAACCGTTTTTGGCGTCGACGCGTGCGACGGTGATCACGTCGTAAGTGCCGGGCGTGATGTTCTTGACGTCGCGGCCGTCGCGCGAAACGGAGTAAATGTGACGCCAACCGTCACGTTCGCTGGCCCAGAGGAAACGCTTGCCGCCGTCGATCCATTCAAGATCGCCAAAGGCGATTCCGGTCTTGTCCCAATCGATGTCACCCCACGCCGTGTCGACCCACGCTTCGTCTTTCTCGACGAGGATCGGGCGGACTTTGCCGGTACGCACGTCGCCCAGCATGACGGTGTTCGTGTCCTGCCGGCGGTTGAGTTGCTGAATGTCGACTTCTTCTGAGTTCGCAGCCCACTCCATGCGCGGCAGGTAATTGTTGCGCGCATCGCCGGGCACTTCCAGCCAGCGCGTCGCCCCGCCATTTGCACTGACGACGCCGACACGCGCCGCCGAATTCGTCTCACCGGCTTTCGGATACGGAAAAGTTTGCGTGACCGGATACAGATGCGACGTGTTGTCGATCAGCGTCATCTCCTTCACGCCTTCGGAGTTGAGCTGCCAGTAAGCGATCTGTTTGCTGTCGGGACTCCAGCGAAAACCGTCGCGGCAGAACAGTTCTTCTTCATAAACCCAATCGAAGGTGCCGTTGACGATGTAACGCGAACCGTCGTTCGTGACCTTCGTGATCTTGTTATCGGAAAGGTTCTCGACGTAGATGTTGTTTTCGCGCACGTACCCGACACGCTGCCCGTCAGGCGAAAACTTCGCAAACATGAGCGTTGAAGGTTTCGCATCCGCGCCACCCAGTTTGTGAAGCTTGCTGGTGGCGAGATCCAGGACCCAGTAGTCGCCGCGAGTGTTGCTGCGCCAGACGCGCGCGGTGTTGGTGAACACCAGCAGCTTCGATTCGTCGTCGGTCAGGAAAAACTCTTCGACTTCGAGCGGGTTCGCACCCCCTTGCGGCACCAGCTTTTCCGCCGCGACTTTCACCGAGCGTTCACCGGTCGCGGCGTCGTAACGTACGAGGTCGACGAAGTTTTTCCTGGCCGGCGACGGCTCGAGCGCGAGGTAACCGCTGCCGTTTGCCTGCCACCACACCGGACCGAGCGATTTGCCCCGGTACGTGAACATCGACTCGACGGTCAGCACCGACGGGTCGACTTGCGCGAGTACCGGAACCAACAGCAGGAGAATTATCGGAAGTACGAAAAGTCTGCGTCTCATCTTTACCTCAATCTGTGTATCTGGGTTTGCACGAAAGATCTTGCCGACCTATCTTCCCGCAAAGACGCAAAGGCGCAAAGCCCTACCACGCTAAAGGACTTCTTTGCGCCTTAGCGCCTTGGCGGGAAAAGATCTCTGCCGGCCGGCTTACTTTTCGTCAACAGAACCTCAATCTGTGTAAGTCGATGGTCGTCCAACAAGGCCGGCGATTGCCGCAATCATCTCAGCCTGCTCGACCGGTTTGGCCATGTGTTTATGATAACCCGCTGCCAGGGCTCGTTCGCGGTCCTTGCGCGAAGCGTAGCCGGTCAACGCGATCGCCGGCGTCGCCCCGCCTTTGTCGATCGGCAGCTTACGCAACTTGCGAATCAGTTCGTAGCCGTCTTCTTCCGGCATGCCGATGTCGCTAATGATTAGATCCGGCAGCTCACGGGAAAAAACGTCGAGCGCCTCAGCGGCAGACCTCGTCGAAGTCACTTTCGCGCCGTGACGCTTCAGCATCGTGCCGAGCAGCTTGCGCGAATCGTCGTCGTCCTCGACGAGCAGCACATGAATACCGTCGAGCCTGACGCGATCTTTGCGACTTCGACGCCGATCGACTTCGCGTCGCCGTTCTTCAGCACGCGCAGGATCGCGACGCTCCTGCGCCAGCGGCAGATCGACTGTAAACGTCGAGCCTTCACCGATCCCCGCGCTCTCCGCTTCGATCGTCCCGCCGTGCAACTCGACCAGATGACGAACAACCGCAAGTCCCAATCCGAGCCCGCCCTGTTTTCGCGAGATCGATCCTTCAGCCTGGCGAAAACGATCGAACACGTACGGCAGAAACGCTTCCGGAATGCCTTCGCCTGTATCGCTGACCGTCAAACGCGCATTCGACTCGACGCAATAGAGACTGATGCTTACAGTGCCGCCGCGCGAAGTGAACTTTATAGCGTTAGAGAGCAGGTTCCAAATCACCTGCCGCAGGCGGTTGGAATCGCCTTTCACCAGACAATTCGCTGAGATGAACTCCGTGCGGAGGTGGATGTCTTTCACGTCGGCGGTGGGACGCAACGCATCGACGGCCGCTTCGACAATCGGCGTCAGGTTCAATGGATTCAGATCGAGACGCAGGTTGCCGGTGATGATGCGCGAGACGTCCAGCAGATCGTCGATCAATCTTGCCTGCGAACGCGCGTTCCGTTCGATCGTCTCGAGCGCGCGCATCGCGTTCGCGCCTTCAACCTCGCCGTTTCGGATCATCGACGCCCAACCGAGTATCGACGTCAGCGGCGTGCGCAGCTCGTGTGAAAGGGTAGCGAGAAACTCGTCCTTGAGACGATCGGCTTCTTCCGCGTGTTGTCGCGCGTCGCGTTCGCGCACGAGCAACGCTGCGCGCTCTTGTTCCGCCTTCTCGCGCGCCGTCACGTCCAGGACAAGCGACAGCACGGAAACGAGGTGTTCGCGCTCGTCGCGCAGCACCGAGTTGTACCACTCGCAAAACAGGATCGATCCGTCGCGCGTGTAGTTGCGATTACGCAGCACGCCCTGCACTTCCACGCCTTCGCGCTGACGGTTCGTCACCAGGGCCACCGCATCCACGTCGTCAGCAAACACGAACTGCCATTCGTTGACGTGTTTGCCAATCACTTCGTCGGCCTTCCAACCGAAGAGCCGTTCGGCTGACTTCGACCAGCGCGAGACGCGAAAGTCGCTGTCCCACTCGATCACTGCCAGCGGCGAGCTATCAACGTGAAACGCCAGTTGCCGATACGCGGCGTGGACGGCTTCCTCCGCGTGTCTGCGGGCCGTGATGTCGGTGATGATCGCGATGCCGCCGGCGATCCTGTTTTCGTCGTCGATAAATGGCGAGTAACGACACTCGAATGCGCCGCCTTCGGCGGGCCCGTAAGGTTGGTTTTGGCAGACCGACTCTTTCCCGGCCAGCGCCTCGAGCAAGGAGCCTTCGTGCCCTTCGCGAAGGAAAGGAAAAACTTCCAGCACGCTCTTGCCGAGCACTTCGTCGGCCGCGAATCCCGTGATGCGTTGCATCGCGCGGTTCCACGCAATCAGGCGCATTTCGCGGTCAAACGCGAAGAGGCCATCGACGCTGGCGTCGACGAGTCGACTTAACAGGAATGGGGAAACTACTTCCAAAGTCAGGGGGACAAGCTCACAGAATAGATTTGCGCAGAGCTAAAACGGAGGGGAGTTGTCTGCGCCTATACTCTGTGTAAACTCTGGCTTACTTCCCTGTCAATAGCATTAATCCGGTAGTTCGGCGAAAAAATCCGTGTTTGATTATTTCCCTGTCAATAGCATGACACCCGTACTATCGCGAACAATAAGACTTGCTCCCAGTAAAACGGGCATCGCGAAGGTCGAAGCCTGGGCGACCTCGTAACGCTTCTCCACGGTAAACGCAGGCGTCCCGCGCTTCGCCACGATCAGGTCGGCGCCGTTAGTCAGGAAAATGACGTTTTGCGGGGTCAGCAAAACAGACGCATGCTCGCCCTCGCGTCCTTCGGTGGCCCACTTCAGCGCCCCGGTCTTCGCGTCAACAGCCACAAACTGCCCTTTCCTTTTCGATGAATGACCGTAAATCACGCCGTCGCCAAACACCGGCGAGCTCATGTACATCGCGACGTCCGGATTTTTCCAGACCTCGGTCAATTCCCATTTGCCGCCGGCCTACGCGAGTGAATAAGCGTGCGTGCCGGCGCGAGTGCCGGAGACGACGAGATTCGTGCCGGTCCACAGCGGAGTGGTGATGTTCTCGTGCCATTCGTCACGAAACGCCACGGACCACAGCTCTTTGCCCGTCCTGGCGTCGATGCCGACGATCGATCCTTCGGTCATCGACACGAGTTGGGGGGCAACGCCACCGCCGAGCTCGACGACGACGGGCGACGCATAACCCGGACCGAGTCCGGCACGTTCTTGCCCGAAACGGAACCGTCGCGCGATGGGCCGCGCCATTGGGTCCATTCGTGGGCGTTGATGGTTATCGCAGGCGTCAGGAAAATGATTGCCAGGATAATCTTCTTCATGACGCGGATCATAATTCAGGCGGTGATATCATCCAAGCAATATGCGCAGACGCGCCGTTCGAGTTTTGAAGGTCCTGGTCATCGCAATCGTATTGGCGATTGGCTTCACTGCGGTGCGGATCTACAGGTTCAGCAGCACGTCGTCAGACACACAGGCTGACGCGGCGGTCGTGCTCGGGGCCGCGGTCTGGAGTCAGGGCGTGTCGCCGGTCTTTCGGGAACGAATCAACCATGCGATCGATCTTTACCGGCGGCGGCAGGTGCACAAGATCATTTTCACGGGCGGACAGGGCAATCCGAACGAGCCAACGGAAGCCGCCGCCGCTCGCATGTACGCCATCAACAATGGCATCTCGCAAAGTGACATCCTGATCGAGCAAAGGTCGCACACGACTTACGAAAACCTGGTCTACGCGAAACAACTCGCCGACGTTCATGGACTGAAGAAAGTGCTGATCGTCAGCGACCCGATGCACATGAAACGCGCGATTGCCATGGCCCAGGACGTCGGCCTCGATGCTTATCCATCGCCGACAACGACCACGCGCTACACGGGCTTCCGCAGTCAGGTTTCGGAACTCACTCGCGAGACTTTCTATTATCTCGGCTATTCAATCAGCAGTTTCTTGCAACTTCCATCCGTGCAACCAGTCGCCGCTCTCTCCGCGCCTGTTGTCGACACCGCCACTTCAGGGAACACGGATTTCGACAATCACGTTGCTGAACTGAAGAAACGACTGCCGTCGAACGACTTCTCGATCGTGGTCCAACGTCCGTTCGTCGTGGTCGGAGACGAACCCGAGAAAGTCGTCAAGGAACGTTCTGAAGGCACCGTCAAGTGGGCCGTCGAAAAACTGAAGCAGGACTTCTTCACGCAGGATCCGAAAGAGATTCTCGACATCTGGCTGTTCAAAGACGAGGACTCTTACAAGAGAAACGTGCGGCTGCTCTTCAACGACACACCGACGACGCCGTACGGCTATTACTCGCGCTCGAACAAAGCACTGATCATGAACATCTCGACCGGCGGAGGCACGCTGGTCCACGAGATCGTCCATCCGTTTGTCGAGGCTAACTTCCCGGCATGCCCGGCGTGGCTCAACGAAGGACTCGGCTCTTTGTACGAACAGTGTGGCGAAGAGAACGGACACATTCACGGTTACGTGAACTGGCGTCTGCCAGGTCTGCAGAAGGCGATCAAAGCGGGCGAGGTCGGATCATTCAAGCAGTTAATGGCGATGAACCCGACTGAATTCTACGGCGACTCGCAAGGTGTCAACTACGCGCAGGCGCGTTATCTCCTCTACTACTTGCAGCAAAAGGGACTGCTCGTGAAGTTCTACAAACAATTCCTCGTGAACCAAAAAACCGATCCGAGCGGTTATGAAACGTTGAAGTCAGTGCTGGGTCAAACGGACATGCAGCAGTTTCAGCGCAACTGGCAGAAGTTTGTGCTTGAACTTACGAAGGAATTCGAGCTGCGTCTCGCCAACTAAATCACGTCCGCGAAACTCTTGCGCGTCCGGGCAAACCACCAGTAACCAAACAGACAAACGACGATGGCGACGACGGTGAAGTATGCCAGGCCGCGCCAGTCAGGCGCTGCACCGTCGAGAAAGATGTGACGATAACTGCGCACCAGCGGCGTGAACGGATTGACGCTGATGAGCGTGCGAAAACGATCGGGGACGATCGATTCCGGATAAATGATCGGCGTCAGGTACATCCAGGCCATCAGCAACAACGTAATACCCTGCGCGATGTCGCGCAGAAACACGCCGAGCGACGCGATCAACCAGGCGACGCCGAGAGTGAATAGGAGTTGCGGCAGCAGCAGCACCGGCAGCCACAGTGTCGTCAGATGCAACTCGCGTTGAATCGCGAGCGTCGCGATCAGCAGGCCGACAGTCGCGAACAACTGATTGCCGAGCGCAGCGAGCACCTGGGCGGCGGGGAGCGTCTCCAGCGGAAACACGACGCGCTTGACGAGGTTCGCATGAACGACGATCGTGTTCGCTGACTGTTGCACCGATTCCTGAAACATCGTCCAGGGCAAGAGACCGCAGAAGAGATACAGCGCGTAGTCCCAGGTCGAGTGACTGGCGCCAAACCGCGCCCCGAAGATCCCTGCGAAGATAAACGTGAAGATCGCGATCATCACGACGGGCGTCAGCACCGCCCACGCGATACCCAGCGCCGAGCCCTTGTATCGACCCAGCAATTCTCTCTTCGCGAATGTGTAAACCAAATCCGTGTACATCGAAGGCGACTCGCAACTCTAACCAATCTGTCCAAATCCGCGCCAACTGTTCTTGTTGTGCCAGGTGATCGTCACGTCGTTCACACCGAGCTCGCGCCACCACGTCTCAAACTCCTCGCGCGGAATGTAAAACGCAGTCGGCGCGACCAGGTGATCGAATACGATCAGATGCTGCTCGCGCCAGCCGAACGGCGCGATCGCGCTCAGGTAGTCGTTATAAAACAGATACTGGCCGAGCGTCGATCCCCGCCGGTTCAGTGGTCCATAGATCAACTTCGTCGCCAGAAACAACCCCGCCGCCGGGACCTTCGACAAGTGCAACAACGCGCGCTGATCGATGCGCGACGTGATCTTCTCGCGCACCGGATTCACCAGACGCACAATCCACTCATTGTTCTCCGCGCCGTAAATCCACGCCGACACATACCCGCCGGGCTTGACCTTCGACGCCAACGAAAAAAACCCCTGTCGCGGATTTGGCAGATGATGCAGAACGCCCACCGAAAACGCGTAATCAAACTTGCGCGCCACCGGCAAATGATAGATGTCGGCTTGAATAACGTGCGCGTTTGGCAAGCCACGGGTGGCCTCAAACGCGGTCTCGACGGCGACGCTGAGATCGATGCCGATAACGTCGCGCGCACCCCATTGCGCGGCGAGTTGAGTGTGACGTCCTTTGCCACACCCGCCTTCGAGCACAACCTTGTCGCGGAAAAACTCCGGCGTGACCGGCGCGATCCAACCGAGAAACTGTTCGGCGTAGCGCTCGTCGACGTCCGTGAAGTGTCGCCACTGCCAACCAAAATTCTCAGCAGTCGCCTGCTTGTCGCTCTCGACTGCTGCGAGTTCGGCGAAACGTGGAATCCCGCGTGTTATCGGAAACGAGGAAGCACACGCACTGCAACGCAGTTCGCCTTCAATGATTTCCGCATCCTCCGCACGTGAGACAGAGAGATCAAGCGATGCATCGCAGGCAGGACACACCAGGTACGCGAGTAGTTTCTCTTTCAACGCGTAGATGCTAACACGAATAAATCTGTTTTCGGCTGCACTCGCAAAGCGCTATGCGCGAGGTCAACGGAAAAAAGATCAAAAAAATCTCTTTTCCCGCTGGACTCCCAAAAGCGTTACGGACGAGGCCTGTAAGAAGGATTAATTACATTCGCGGGTGGTGTGGGTCGTGAGGATGCCGAAGCGCGATTGGTACTCTTCCGAATTGACGAACGAGCAGACCAACGAGCGCGCCGCGCCGGCGTCGCGCAGCGGTTTGTTCTTCAGCGTATTCATCCAGTAGGCGAAGCCGGTCTCATCCGGATCGCGCCGGAGAAACGCGAAGTACTGGAACGAAACGAGGGTTGTATTGTATTGCGCGTCGACAATTGCGGTTTGCGTTGCGAGTCGCGTGAGAACGTTCGCGCGCCCGGCATTTGGATCGTCGAGCAGTGCGACAAGCGTGTCTTTGTCAGCCGCGAGATCGACACCGCTGGTCTGCAGAACGGTCGCGAGTATCGCGTCGACAAATTCTGCCGGCTTCATCGTTGCCGGATACTTGCGTTGGAACTCCGGACGTTGCACGAACGCGGTAGCGAGTGCGGTGCGTGCGCGTTCCTGATCTTCTTTATCGCTCGTCAGCAACGCGCGATCGCTCTCGAATTCCGCCAGCTTCGGACGACGACCGAGCGCCGACGAATACAGACTGTTCAGGAACAACGCGCTCGACGGCAGTTCATTGACGAGCAGGTTCGTCGAGATATCGAGTCGCGTCGTGCGCAGGCAATCGGCCTTGTTCCCGCACTGCAAGAGTTGCGTCGTCAGTTTGTCGATCGCGCCGGCATCAGCCGTTCGTCCGGTCAGATCCGCCAGGTGCTGAGCCACGAAGAAACGTGAATCGTCAACGGGGTTCGCGATCGCTGAAGCGACAGCCGGATCGATCGTGATCGCGCCCGGCACAAACGCCATCTCACCGGAGTTCGATTGCAGCCGTAGCGTGTAGTCGCCAAACGGCGCGTTCGGCGCGACCTGAACTTCGACGCTGATCACCGGAAACGGCGCGTTCAGTTGTTCGCGAATCAAGCTCGCCGGATCGACGGTGAAGAACGGCGAGTTGACGACGATGCTCGTGCCCGGCACCTGGTCCACACCCTCACCGCCGAGATAGATCTTGACGCGTTTGCCGGGTTCGAGCGGCAGCGGGACCGTCGAGAGCTCCGAGTTGAGCCCGATCATCTTCGGACTGAGCGCTGACGCTTGCGGCGGCACGAGATGATGGTTCAGCGAACTGAAATCGTTAGGTCTGACCGTCACCAGGTTCGACACTTCGAAACTGCGAAACTTCTGCGCACCGATCGCGTCGTCGTCAGTTCGCGGTGAAACCAACACGCGATACTGTCCCGGCGACAAACCTTCCAACTTGTAACTGCCATCGTCAGCCGAGACGTCGCTGGCGACGACCTTTCCGGTCGTGATGCTTTCCGCCCAAACGTTTACGCCGGTCAACGGCACGAGCACGCCCGGAGTACGGTTATCGGCGAGTTTGCCTTCGATACGACCGAGCTTCAGCTTTGGTCCATACAGGCTACGAATCTTCTGGCGATCGTCTTCACTCAACGTGCGCTCAGTCAGCGCAGGCAAACCGAAAGTACCGTTGAAAGCCTGGCGGCCTTGCATGGTCGAACCAATCACCGCGGAGTGATCGAGACCAAGCAGGTGTCCGATCTCGTGCGTGAAGGTGGCTTCGAGATCGTAAGTGCCGGGAGTGCCGTCGGTGGAAAACTGAATCTCCGTTCCGGTGTCGGTGCGTGGACTCGGATTAATGCTGACGTCGGCTTCGGCGATCATGCCTGTTTCAGGATCGAAGAAGACCCGCGTGCGTCCGGCAGTCGCGTCGGAATTGAAAGCCTGGTTCTCGTTCGTGTCGGCAATCGTGATCAAGCTGACGCCGTCGCCGGCATCCGCGGGACTAACTGAAGCAGCCGCCGACCAGACGACGATGAAGTTGATGTTCGCCAGTGTGGACCAACGCGCGAGTGCACGACGTGCGGCGCCGACGACGTCGCTGTCCGGTTTCATGTTCGGACCTGGGATTATTAACGACGTCGAAAACGCGACTTCGATTGTCTTTCTGGGCCACTTGATACGGCGTGCGGTTGGGGCAGCAGGTTCGACTTGTTCGGATGAATCGCGGATCTCGAGTCTCCCTCCCGGACGACCGGGAGTGCCTCCTGGACCAACACTAAGGCCCAGAAAGATTGCCGCACTCGCTACTATGGCGACGAGAGACTGCATTATTAAGTTCCTGGCGAGGACTGACCAGTTAATCGAACCGTAGGACCGTTGAGGCTGGGGGACCGCAACGGGCGCATGTTACCACGCTTTACTGGCGAAAGTCGCCAAAATCCGTGTTACGAGGGGACACGGATTTTGACCCGATCAATTGATCGTTATGTGCGGAGCGGTGTCTGCCGGTCGACTGGACGTAGTGACGCCGTTCTTACTGACAGTGACCACGACAGGCACGTCTCCTGCGCCGGCCAGGGAGGCCGGGAGCGTAAAGTTAATGATGTCCCAACCAGGCATCTCGAGGTTCGGCTGGACCGCCAGGATGGCGCTGCCACTGATGGCGGTCGTGCCAACCGTCACTGTCACTTCAGCCGGGAGCGCCAACCGCAGGCCCGTCACGTTCAGCTGGATAACGGTCGGTACCGTAGCGCCATTCTGGTCGGTTGAAGTGATGTTGAATGGCTCTCCCGTGCCATCGACGGTGGGATTCGTTACGTTGAGGGCGCCCGCCCGTCCACCGGCGTCGCCAGTGGTCGTAAAGATATCGGGTTGCACGCCGATCACCTGGATCAGGCCGCGGAAAATCGTATCCGTATTCGCACCCGCGTCGAACAGATTTATCGTCACGTTGCGAAGACCCTGCGGGATCGCAATCGGCATCACGAAATTGATCTGCTTATCAGCGCCACGAACGAAATACAGTCCCGCCGCGTAGCCGTCGACCGAAACGGAAACGCCATTCAGCTCAATCGGCAACGCCGGACTGCGCTTTATTTCCGATCCGCTGCCGGCTGACGCGTCAGACGGCGCGAGGGCAACAGTCGAACGAACAATCGTCACCTCGCCGGGCGCTACGCCGAACGGCTGGCCCGGTACGGGGCTCGGCGTCGGCGTCGGTGTTGGACTCGGACTCGGAACTGGTGTCGCAGCGGCAACGGGCATGGCGCTGGCGCCCGTGAAGAACGAGAGCACTGCCGCCGAACTTGCGGTCACTTGCGGGCTCAAGTTGTAGAAGAGCTCGCGCGAGAGATCGGTGTTGCCGCCACCCATTTCAACGCCGTCAAGAAGGAAAGCGATTCGCTTGCGCGTTTCGCTGGCCACGTAGTTGGTGCCGCGCAACGGCGGACCCACCGGCGTGTTCGTCAGACGGACGAAAGTGTTGGTGGTCGAAGCTGGTATCGCGGTCAGAAATACCTGCGGCGCACGGCTCGAGTTCAGTCCCGTGGCGTCTTCAGCCAACGGCGGAAACGATCCGTCAGGCTTGAAGTTCAGCGCCGAAGCAAACAAGAGACTCGAAGGCGCGAGCGCGCCGTTGTAATCCGTGAACGTCGGAAAGCGCCCGATGTCGGTAAACGACGTGGGCCGGTTGCCGATCTCGACGAACGTATCGCTTGAGATCGTGTAAACAAACGTGCCGAGAAAGAAACTGGTCGCAGTAGCGCCTGATTTCGGATCCGTCGCGCGCGATTCAAAAGCCAGCAATGCACCGTCGCGGCTCAAACGACGACCAAAGCTCCAGACGTTGGTGTTGCCGCCGCCGTTTTGCGTGCGCGTGACCTGGCGAACGTTGCTGACCGCACCAGCATTAACGTTTGCTACAAAGATCTCGGCGTTAAGGTCCGCGTTGTTAGTGGCAAGGTTGGCGCTGGACAGGAAGGCCAGGACCGATCCATTGGCAGACAGATTGGGGTTACTGTTAAAGACCTGTCCAAATCCGGGATCCGGCGTCGGAGTTTGCGTGTTTGTGGCCTGGGTGAAACTGGCAGTCGCGATGTTGTAGAGAAAGATTTCCGGGTTGCGGTCGGCATTGCCGTTGCAACCGCCGGGACAGGCCGTTGAAACGAACGCGATGAGCGAACCGTCGTCGGTGATTGATGGCTCGCGATTATCGTCGGCGAACGTTGGCGCTTTTGCCAGTCCGTCCTCACCTATCCCACCTGGCGTCGGTAAGCGGGACGCTGCTGTTGTGGTTACCTGGAAAAACTGGCCCGTGGTCAAATCAAGCGGCGTGGGAAAATCTGTACCGAGTGTCAGATCGACATCGGCCACAGCGGGCACACGATAGATCCAGATCTCGGAGTTTCCGTCGTCGCCCAGAGTACCCTTAGCGCCGTTGAAGAGTTTCGGATCCGGCGCATTCGAGCTGAACACAATGACGTAGCTGCGCAGGCCCCCGACGAGTACGGGCGCGAGCGAGATCATCGGAGATCGATTATCGATCTCGATATCCACTGTCGTGAGATCCGGTGGAGTCGGCGATGGACTTGGCGTCGGGCTCGGCGTTGGCGTCGGACTTGGTGTTGGCGTTGGACTCGGTGACGGTGGCGGTTTTAGAACGTGTTTGGTGTCGGTGATCTGAAAGATGCGACGCTGTGCGTAATCGAGCAGAAAGATCTCGCGATTACCGTCGGCGTTGTTTCTGTCTTTTGTCCTTTCGGTGGAAACGTCGCCGTTGGAAACGAAAACAACGAAACGGCCGTTGGCGGACATGTCGCCCATCGCGGTAGTGAAAAGCGAGCTCGGGTTCGATGTGATTTGGACGGCGAAAGCATCAGGGGTTGCGCTCGGCGTCTGGGCCGAGACGGAGGCATGTGCCCCCCCGATGAGCGCAAACATTAAGCTTGCGCACAGTAACCAGAAAGCTTGCTTCACAAATTCCTCCGCAATAAAAACGCGAATCCGAGCAGATTAGATGCCATCGGGGAGCTGAGCAGCGTCGCACGCAGGTGAAAGTATTTTTGCCGCCACCGGCGAATAAAGAACGGCCATTTTAAGCAGAACCCCTCCAGACCGCAAGCACTCACCCATCACGTCTGAAACACTATCTAACATAGACCGCCGAACACGGATTTCCGTTGGCAGAAACACTGATCTCACCTGATACAATCCACCGCGTGACCAAACGAGCGCTGATTACCGGTATCACCGGCCAGGACGGGAGTTATCTCGCTGACTACCTGCTGGGCCTCGGCTACGAAGTGCACGGACTCGTCCGCCGCGTCGCCCTCGAAGCGCCCGACACTCGTTTTAGTCGCATCACCCACCTGCTCGATCGCGTAACACTGCACCCGGCGAGTCTCGAAAGTTATCCCAGCATCTTCCACGTTTTGAGCCAGCACGACTTCGACGAGTGTTATCACCTGGCAGCGCAGAGTTTCGTCGCGGAAAGTTTCGCCGACGGCTTCTCGACGATGAACATGAACATCAACGGCACGCATTACGTCCTCGCCGCCTTGCGCGAATCGCTGCCCAAGTGCCGCTTCTACTTCGCGGGGTCGAGCGAGATGTTCGGCAACGTCGAAGAAGTGCCGCAAAAAGAGACGACGCACTTTCAACCACGCAGTCCGTACGGCATCAGTAAAGTCGCCGGCTTTCATTTGACCAGAAATTACCGCGAGGCTTACGGACTCCATTGCACCAGCGGCATTTTGTTCAATCACGAAAGCCCGCGCCGCGGTTTCGAATTCGTCTCGCGCAAGATCACCAGCGCTGTCGCGCGCATAAAACTCGGTCTGGCATCGGAGCTACGCCTCGGAAATCTCGAAGCCAAACGCGACTGGGGTCACGCCGCCGACTACGTGCGCGCGATGCACTCGATGTTGCAACTCCCGAAACCGGACGACTTTGTAATCGCCTCCGGTGAGGCGCACAGCGTTCGCGAGCTCTGCGAGATCGCCTTCGCGGAAGCGGATCTCGACTATCGCGAGTTCGTGAAAGTCGACCAGCGTTACTATCGCCCCACGGAGGTCGATCAGCTAATCGGCGACGCTTCAAAAGCTAATCGTATGTTGGGTTGGGAACCGACATATTCGTTCCGCGATCTGATTAAAGAGATGGTCGCGTCAGATCTTTCGTTAGCAGCTTATGCCGTCAGCAATACGCGTTGAATCGGTATCGAAGCAATACCGCATCTACAACCGGCCCGTCGATCGACTGAAAGAGTCGTTGACGCGCGGCCGTTGGAAGACGCATCGCGAGTTCTGGGCGCTCAGCAATATAAGTTTTGAAATCGAAGCCGGCACGACGACGGGCATCATTGGTCCAAACGGATCCGGCAAGTCGACGCTGTTGCAGATCATCACCGGCACGCTTGAACCGACACACGGCACGGTTTGGCACGAAGGTCGTATCGCGGCGTTGCTCGAACTCGGCGCCGGTTTCAATCCGGAGTTCACCGGCATCGAAAACATCTTCATGAACTCCGCGTTGATGGGACTCTCGAAATCGGAAACGGAGCGACTGCTGCCCGAGATCACGAGCTTCGCCGAAATCGGCGACTTCATCGAGCAACCAATCAAGACTTACTCGAGCGGTATGTACGTCCGGCTGGCGTTTGCGACCGCGATCGCTTCCTCTCCGCAGATTCTGATCGTCGACGAAGCACTGTCCGTGGGAGACGCGGTGTTTCAGCATCGTTGCACGCATCGCATCAAGGAGATGCAGGAGAACGGAACGACGATCCTGTTTGTGTCGCACGATCCCGGCGCGATTCGCGCGCTCTGTAGCCGCGCGATTCTGCTGAACAACGGACAGATGGCCGCCAACGGTGCGCCTGCTGATGTGCTCGATCGTTATCAGAAACTGATCATGGACCGTGAAGCGGCGTACGCCGAAGGTCAACTCGCTATCCGTCGGGAGAAATCGCCTGTTAGTCAGATGGAAGCTCCGGAAACAGCGACACCACAGTTCACCTATCGACACGGAAACGGTAACGCCGAGATCGTCCGTGTCGATCTGCTGAACGGCGCGGGTCGAGCGGTGAAACTCGTCGAGACCGGCGAGCCGGTGCACGTGCGCGTGCGCGCGATGTTCCATGAAGACATCGACGATCCGGTTTACGGCTTCATTATTCGCAACAAGCACGGCATTCATCTGTACGGCACGAACAGCGCGGTGCAGGGACTGCGCGGCGGTCGCGTCAAACGCGGCGACACTGTGGAAGCGACGTTCTCGTTCAACTGCTGGCTGGCGCCCGATCTTTATTCCGTGTCGATCGCGGTCCACAGTCCAACCGCGGTGAGCTTCGACTGGATGGACGGCGCGCTTTTCTTCCGCGTGTTTAGCGAGATACCGATCGAAGGCGTCGCGAATCTAAACGCGACCGTCACCACGCAGCAATGCGAACTATTAGAAACACAGATCTCCTAAAAGCAGCGGGCACCGACGACATCGCAAAGTTTTATCGCGATCGTTTCTTCACCGGCGGTGTGCTCGATGCGCGCTATTTCGACGCCATCAATCGTTTCGACATCAACTTCGCGCGCACGATGTGGGTTTACGACAACGTGTGTCGGGGGTCGTCCGTGCTTGATCTGGGTTGCGGTGAGGGCATGTTGGCGTTGTTGAAGCGCAAGGACGTCTTTCTAGCCGGCGTTGATTTTTCACCGGAGCTGGTTGGTCTCGCGCGTCGCAATGGTTACGACGTGGCCACAGTTGGCGAAGTGAACCGTCTGCCGTTTGCGACGGCGTCGTTTGATTACGTGGTCAGTCTCGACGTGCTGGGCCACATTCCGTTTGATGAGAAAGACGCGCTACTGGCCGAGGTTCGTCGCGTGTTGAAACCCGGTGGGGTGACGATGCATGGAGTCGAGTCGTTGAATTGGGAACTGCACGGCGATTACGCGTCGATGAGCGAAGAACGATTGGCGCACTTCATCGGTATCGACGGTCATATCGGATTGGAAGTTGACGAGGAGATTGCGGCGAGGTTTCGCAAGTTCTTTGCGAACGTGCAAGCCGAGCCGCGCTACACGTTATGTTTGAGCGTCGCCGAGTTCATCAAGCAATACGATCAATACCGGGTCCCTTTCGAGGCGGATTTTATCGAGTATCTGCGCGGACTTTCGTTTAGCGAGCGGCACGCGTTCGATATGGCTATGGGTTATGTGTTCGGAAAGATCTCAGACCTGGGTTTGCAACTGCCGTCGAGTGGTTTGTATTTGCTGGTGAAGGCGACGGATGGTCCAGCGGCGCCGTTTTACAACGCGCATCGCGATCGCAGCGACTTGGTTGAATCGCGCGTGTCTTTTGGCGCCGGATGGTATGCGGCAAACCGGACGCCGCGCATCGCGCGTTGGATGGACAAGCACTCTCGATTGCAATTCGGGACCACGGATTTATCCAAAATTCGACTCGAGTTGATGACGCACATTCCCGAACTGAAATCGAAACCGATCGAGTTGGATTTTATATTGAACGGCGAGAGGATCTGCTGTTTCTCTTTGATTGAATACGATTGGCTGGAACTTGTGCTGGATGTGCCGGAGGAATTGAAAAATAATCCGCGGTTCGAGCTCGACATTCACGCGAGCCGAACGTGGCAACCGGCGCAGCACGATCCGAAGAGCACCGATGAGCGACATATCTCGATCGCTGTTTGCAACCTTGAGATCAATTAAGAAACGGCGATCGTGTAGTTTGCGGCAAACAGCGCCGTCATGATTCCCAGCAGGATCACGAACACAAACCTGATCGTCGTATCGGTCCGTTCCGACTTCGCCACCATCGCCAGGCCCATAAACATCGGAAAGATAATGAGCGCGTAGCGATCCATGGATTGCAGCATCCCCGACGAAAGCGGAAGAAAGATGGCGAGGAAGGCATAAACCGCCAGGGCCCATTCGCGACGCCTGATCAAAACATAAACGCAGAAGAAACAGAGCAACGCCGAACCGGCGTTCAGCAAATTGAAGTTCCAGGGTTCGATGATCGTGTGCGGATGTATCAGGTACTTGCCGAGCGCCGTCAGGAAGAAGCCTGGCTTGCGTCCCCAGTGTGCGACCGCATGGCGGAACGCCCACGCGTCGCCGCAGGCCCACCACGAATAAAGCATGAACGCCCACAACCCGACCGGAACCAGGATGAGTCCGAGTATCTTTTTGATCTGCAACGATCGATACATCTGCCAGCTCAACACGAGCAGCGCCGGTAACAGGATCACGCCGTTCACTCGCGCCGCCGAAGCAAACGCGCCGAGCGCGCCCGCGAGCCACCACTTCTCTTTCTTCGCCGCGTAGAAGCTGGTGACCGTCAGCATGAGGAAGAGCGCTTCAGTCAGCGGCACTGAGAAAAAGTAACTGACCGGAAACGTCGCCGTGTAAAAAAGCGTTCGCCGCGCTATCGACTGATCGTAGCCAAACGCCAGCGTCAGTTTGTGCAGGAAGTACAGACCGATGAACAGAAACAGGTTCGACAGCGCCGCGCCCCACAGCATCACGTCTTTCGTGACGTGACTGAGCAGCCAAAGCAGCAAAGGGTGCAACGGGAAGAAAGCGAACTGACGGCTGCGCGCGTTTTCGATATCGAAGGGCTGACGCAGGTAACCTTCGTGCGTGAGGACCCAGTAGTGGGCCACATCGGCGCGCCACATCGTTTCGCGCAGCTTGCGGGCGATGGAAACGTTTTCAAACCTGACGAATGCTTCGCGAACGTTGGTGGGCGAGTCCGGAATCGTGACGACCTGCAAATGGCCCACGCAGATGAAGATGATGAAGATCAGGCTGCGCGTCAGCAGCCAGACATACAGGGTATCGCGCAGGCTCTCGTTCTGCCGCAGCCGAGTGAACCACTTGTTGTCGAGCAGTTTTCGGAGTCGCTGTAGCAATAAACTCGTGTCCTAAGGTGTAGGATTCATCTTCTTTAGGTAATATCCGTGTTTTCTCTGAGCAACGATGCGAATAAGCAACTCCAGTAGCAAGTTCGCCGCACAATACCTCGCAGCCGCATTGCTGTCGCTCTTGATCGTCTTTCTCTTACTCAAACTCTATCGCGCGGATTTCAAGGTGCCGCTGCACTACAACGGTGATGCGCTGCTGCACTCGACGTTCATCAAAGGCATCATCGAGAACGGATGGTACTGGCAAAACCCGCGGCTTGGCGCGCCCGGCGACCTAAAAATGTATGATTTCCCCGCCGTAGACAACTCCGCTGCGGTGGTCCTCAAGTTTCTATCCCTGTTCAGCAGCCATCCGATCGTCGTCCTGAACCTGTTTTACCTGCTCACGTTCCCGCTGATCGCGATCTCCTCACTTTACGTGCTGCGAGAGTTCAAGATCTCGTTTGGCCCGGCGCTCTTTGGCAGTTTGGTCTACACGTTTCTGCCGTATCACTTCATGCGCGACGAGAGTCATCTGTTCCTGTCAGCTTACTACTTTATTCCGCTCGTAGTGATGGTCCTGTTGTGGATCACGTCGGGCGAGTTGTCCGCCGGCCGCAACCGGAAGTTTGTTTTGAGTGTCGTGATCTGCGCGGCTGTAGGTTCGAGCGGCGTCTACTATCCGTTCTTCACGTGCTACCTGTTGCTGATTGCCGGCATTGCCGCCGCCTTCCTTCGTCGCACAGCAAGACCGTTGGGACTTGCGGCGATCCTGATCGCGGTGACGTTTGCGACGGTGCTGATCAATGCGTCGCCAACTTTGATCTATCTTTACAAGCATGGCGACGCGCACGTCACGGAACGGAGTCTCGCCGGGCCGGAAATCTATGGACTCAAGATCGCGCAATTGCTGTTGCCGATCACCGGTCACCGTGTCGGGTTCCTCAATTCAATCAAGAAGAACTACAACGAAAACACGGTGATGACTGAGAACGACGCGGCGGCGCTAGGTCTCGTCGGCAGTCTCGGTTTTCTCGGATTGCTTGCGCGTTTGTTTTATCGACGACGAACGGACGAGGCCACGGATCGCACGGCGATACTCGACGATCTCAGTGTCTTGAATATTTTCGCGGTCCTGCTCGCAACGATCGGCGGGTTCAGTTCAATCTTTGGTGTGTTGGTCTCAGCCGGAATCAGAAGTTACAACCGCATTAGTGTCTTTATCGCCTTCTTCTCGTTGCTGGCAGTAGCG
>DATANW010000152.1:0-3352 GCA_036266055.1 Pyrinomonadaceae bacterium
TTCTTTCTGTCGTTGTCCATATCGATGCGCTTGGGCAAAAGCGGAAACCGCCGGCTGGAGGTCGACTCGCGGTTGTGGTCGATGAGCGTCTGGCGGCACTGCGCTCGACACCGCAATTGACTGGTAACTTAGTGCGACGTCTGGGGCGCGGTCGCCTGGTTGCGATCCGATCTGCGAAAACCGACAGCGACGGCGTTACGTTTCTCTTCGTTAATGTCACCACTCGCACACGGGGCTGGATCCAACGTGAATCCGTGGTCTCACCGTCACGCCCCGGCGACGACCAACGTTTATTGAGTCTTATCGAGACATCGAACGGCTTCGATCGCATTGTTCGCTGTCGCATGTTCCTCGACCATTTCCGCCGCTCACCACTGCGCCCGCATGTCTTATTGATATTAGGCGATACCGCCGAAGCTCTCTCCGCCGAGTTGACGGCGCGAGCTCAACGAAGACTGAACACGGATCTAGGAGACGCCCCCGAGTTTAGTTACTTCCTGAACTACACCGGACTGGACCGCTACAACCGCCAAAACGTCCTCTTCACCTTCGATTCCTCAACGAAACGCCTCCACTACGACGGCTCCGCTTGGCGCGAACTGCTCCGTCGCTACCCGCTGTCGCCCGATGCGACGGAAGCGAGAAAGCGCGTCGCAGAATCAAACCGAAGCTATAACGGAGGAGAACCAGATTAACGCTAACTAGGAGGTTCAACCTTCACACTCGGCCAGCGTTTCACGAGCGACCTTGAGGGTTTGACTGTCGTTGAGTTGTTCGAAAACCTGGACGGCCCGTTGGGCATAAGCGTGAGCCTCGATCTTTTTTCCCAAAGCGACCATAGCGCGAGCGAGCCGGAGGTTGTTCGAGGCAATTAATCCTTGACGACCGATCTGTTCGGACAACATTAACGCCTCTTGAGCAAGATTCTCAGCTTGATCAAAATCTTTTTTAATATGCATCAAGTGAGCGAGGTTGCCGAGGTGGGTGGCCACAGCTTCGGGATCTTTTATTTTACGTGCTATTACGATCGCCTCACGAAAGTGCTGCTCGGCGGCGACAAGATCGCCATTCTGTCGCTCTGCGGAAGCGAGGGAGCTCAGGGTAGCCGCCATCGCACGGCTCTCGGGCGCCCACTTGCGGTCTAGGTCGAGTGCTTCCCGATGGGTCGTGATCGCAGCGCCGTAATCTTGTTTTGCCACATAGCCGAGGCCGCGAAGATGAATCGCACGTGCCCGCTCCCGTTGACCGGCTTGGGCGATTTCCCAATGCTCCGCTGCGCGAGCGGCACAGGACAGGATCGCATCCCCTTCGTGTCGTAAGTGGTGGACCCAGCCTCCCTGATAGGCACGCCAGCCGGCACTTAAATAATCGTTCGCCGCCACGGCAGGGGCTTCTGCTTGTTGTTCTAACGAAAGCCATTCATCCCAACGAAGCGTGAATTCCAGAAAGAAACGAAGAGCATCGCAGATCGTTTGCAGTCGTTCATTAGGTCCAGCGATGAAGAGCGGAATCGCAGGAGCCACGGTGGGCCACTGTGCGTCAAGAACCGCGAAACGGTCATGCTTCGCATAACCATTCTCTACGATCAAGGCGTACGCCCGCTTCTCCAACCGGTTCGCCGTGTCTGCTACGACTTCCGGGTCGTTTCGGCGCAGGAAATCGCCCACCATTGGCACCAGAGCGAAGGCCATCTCTTCCTGATCGGGAACAACAAGCGAGCGATTCGCAAGCGTTCTTAGGCCGGTCTCGACCAAGGGCAATTCCAGGTCGGCCACTGTTGCGATGTGCTCCAATTTTGTTGGCAGCGTAAAGTAGGTTAGCGCGACGAGTATTCGCGTCTCTTCCGCCGTGAACTCCTTAGCGAGATCGCCGAATACAAACTCGAGTGGATCATTGCCCGCTGGACAGCTGCGAAGAAATTCGAAGGCGTCTTTCAGCGTTCGACAACTTCCACGCCCGAGTTGTCCAGCAGTCCATCGTAGTAACAGAGGATTTCCGCCAGTTTCAGCATAAAGGCTGCGGCGTTCTGCTTCACTTGTCCGGGCCAGCAACGGATTGTGTCTGGCAATGTCCGTGAGCGTCTCTAACGCGGCGCCCTCGTCAAGAGTGCTCAGGATCAGGACATCAGCGCTGGATCCAATACGGCGCCTGCTGGTCAGAATTGCTTTGCATCCTTGGGGCAAGCGTTTGACAAAAGTGAAGAGCTGATCGCGATCGCTCTTCGTTAGCGATTCAAGATTATCCAATATCAGTAATGTCCGAGTGGGACGGAGTGCATCGAGTATAAGACCTATCCGCTCGCTCTCTGAGACCTTCATGATGTCCGGTTGTCCGAGTTGTCGAGAGAGTTCGTTAAGCATCTCGAGAAAGCCGGGTAGGATGAACGAGCCAAGCTGGCGTTCGCCGTCGTCGTCGAGTTCGCGATCCTTAACCGAGAGGAAAATGATGCGTTCGAATTGATCTGGCGAGCAATCGTAAGCGGCTCGGACAGCGAGCGATGTCTTGCCCATGCCGCCAGGGCCATCAATGAGAGCACCCCAGGTGCGCGACTCCGGGTCGAGTGCGTCAGCGATTTGTTTCAACTCCTCAGTGCGTCCAAAAAACGCCTGAATGCGCGGCAGATTATTGGGTATCGAAGTCGTGAGACGTTGATCTGTGGCTACAGTATTCGACGTGTAGTAGTTCTTCGGCTTACCTTCGTTGAGTGCAAGGCGTTCCAGTATCAGATCTGCGACGGGCTGAGGCGTCTTGTCATCCAAATCAACGAATCCAGCGGTGGAATACAAACCGCTGACTTCCGCCCGTTCGAATCGGCAGAGCATAACCTCGTTGTGTTTGCGTTGTTTGAGCAGATCGTGAATAGCGGTCCACTCCAGACCGGTCCATTCTTTTTGGTCGTATTCAGGGCAAATCACCACGACAACAAGTTCTGATTGTTTGTGATAGAGCTCCGGCAGATAAATGCCCAGATCACGTCGAGCAAACTCCGCCTCATGATATTTGTCGTAAAGAATTGCGGTCTCGCCGAAGCGTTCACCGAGAATACGAGCGACTTCGGCGACAAAAGCTCTCTTCTCTCCGGTGAAAGAGAATGCAACTCGGAAACGTTTCTTGGTGTTATCTAGCAAGCTTAGTTGGCCTCCGGGTGTGAAGGCGATATATACGAAAACGAGTAAGGCGAAATATAAAAGTACAGGACTCTTATGTGAGAATCAACACTCATAGAGCCGCACTTGCTACTCCCAACAGACGATGGTTAATGTGTCAATGACGTTGACGCGGGTATTAAGAAGAATTGAGGTCGACGGCGCTGGCCCGACACACGTTTCGGTAACGGTCAGGAATTTTTTCA
>DATANW010000153.1:0-8321 GCA_036266055.1 Pyrinomonadaceae bacterium
ACTTCGCGGCGCGCGGGCGTTGCGTGGCAAACGCCGTTCGTCGCAAGTAGCGGCAGATGATTGCGCCGGGCTAGATCAATGACAGCCTGGTTGCGCGCTTCCTCTTCTCGATCGAAATGACGTTGCAGCTCCGCGTAGACATTTTCTTTACCGAAGATGTCGATTAACCACTCGATGTTTTTTTGCGCATTGCCAGCTTCATGGTGAAGTGCGGCCGCGATTGGTCCATCAAACGTGCCCGTCAAACAAATCAACCCGGCGGCGTGCGCTGCCAACTCTTCTCCGGTCACGGAACACGTGCCGGGCTTCGCGTGTTTCGGCACGCGCAGTTTCATCAGCGTGATCAGGCGACAAAGATTTTGATAACCCTGACGGGTTTTGACGAGGACGGGGATCGAACAGACGTTGGGGGACGAAGTTCTAACATTGATCTCAGCGCCAATATGAGCTTTTATACCGTTCTTCTTCGCCGCGAGATGAAAACGTGGCGCGCCATAAATACCGTCGCGATCGAGCAAGGCCATGGCGGGCAGTTGCAACTCTTGTCCGGCAGCGATTAGTTCTTCAGGTACGGATGCACCTTCCAGGAAACTGAAAGCGGATCGCGCATGCAGTTCGACGTACATTTTTGTGCTTAGTCGTAAGCGCCTTCTACGAACCAGGCATCACTATTCAATTCGCGGTAGATGCGATAGATGGCCTGTTGTTCCGATCCGTGCTTACCGAAATTGACTGCGACGTCCCACTCGTCGCGCGCCCAGCGATCGTCGCGCCACCAATCGCCGGTCGTGCGCCATGGCCCCGCCACGTCGATCACCTTGCCGTACACACTTCGCTGCTTGCCCCACGCGCTGATCTGGGCCGGCAGTCCACGGTTGACCTGGACCACGGCGCGCAACGGCGGGCGAAACATGCGAAACCCGAGACAGGGTTGATTGCCGATTTCCGAATGCCGATTGCCAATTGGTTTTCTGCGCTTACGTCGATCCAAATTTGTGTCCAAAACAAATCGTTTGACGCTGAATGCGTCGGGCCGGTGCGTGTCGAGCAAAACGGGGGAGCCGATGTTTTGCTCCCCAACCAGTTTTGCGAGTCGTGCGAGAGTCAACTCCAACTTGTCTGGCGACGGAGCCAACGGCACAAACAACCCGTTCTGAATCACGCGCGGCTTCACGGGATCGCAGGTAATCGACACGGTTTTGACAGCCGCCTGCGGCGGTTGCTTTTCCATCTCGAGCACCAGCAACTTCAAAAACACTTTGTGGTCGCGCATGGGATGGGGCAACGTCAAGGTGCGATCGTGTGAAGTTTGATCTTCGAGCTGCATCCGCACCGTGAGTTCGTTGGTCGCCAGCGCATAAGCGTTGAGGGTGGCGCAAAGTTGATTCAGTAACCGGGCAAAAATAAATGAGAGTGGTTCGAGCTCGTAAAGTGGATGATCGAGCTCGATCGAATGGGAAAAGACAGGCGGCGGTTGTTTGACTTTCAAATGACGCTTGGTTTTTCCAGTGGCCAACTGTTGCAGCCGGATTCCTTCCTGTCCCAAACGTTCAGAAACGCCGGCAACGGGGAGTGAAGCGAAATCCTGAAAAGTGAGAACGCCCCAGAGCCGCAGTGTTTCGAAGATCTCGTCAGCCAGTTTCTTCTCGACGTTCACGAGAGAAAACTCGAGCGCCTCGATCGGAAACTCGCCGAGGCAAGTCAATTCTTCGCCGGGAGAAACGAAGGTGACGCCTTTCAGACGCATCGCAGCATGGATCGCGGCATCGGGATTCGCGGCCAGAGCTACATTGACGGATACTCCCAAACCTCCGTTTGCGCGCGGTTCTTTTGCCCGTCGCGCGACGTCGCTGGCGAGTTCATAAGCGGAACCAAACACCAACTCACAACCCTCGACGTCGATGACGACGGTCCTGCCGCCAGATTCCTCGACGATCGGGGAGAAGCCGTAAGCAAACTCCGCCAGCGACAGCGCTGCCGGGAGATGGGGAGCATGAATACAGGCAAACATGGCGAACGAAGATTAACGAAAATTCACGAAACGTGTCAACTCGCAAGATGAGCGCGAAAATGATCCTCGTTGAGTCCCGGCGAAATAGGGCGCTGGCGATTGATCTTGATCGAGTTGAAACGCAAAAGATTTCCCTGCGTGACCATCTGTGTGATCGCCGCGCGCTGTGTGATCGCCGCGCGCTTCACTGGAACGTGCTTACGCAGCGGCACGACATTGCTTTGTTCCGCGCTTGCCTGCGACCACTCGGGTGTGCCCTTCAGCTCCAGCGTCAACGCCGCGCACGAACGCGTACACGCATCTTCAGACATCACCACGATCGACGTCGGTCTATTTTCCACCGTGCGACGGAAGCGATACCACCACGACGGAATGATCCGCCGCGCATCTTTTCCCGCGACGTCCGCCAGGTCGAGGATCACCAGCCCAAACCCGCCGGCATGCAACAACAGATCGGCGGCTTTGAAAGCGTTCTCGAGATTGCCGCCACAGCGGATCCACAGCAGACGATCGAAGTCGACCCCTGCCGCAGCCGCTACCGCCGGCGCAAACACGTCGTTGATGTCGACGACGGCACAAACCTCTTCCTGCCTGGTCGCATAACCAAGCATCGACAGCATGAGGCTCGTGCGTCCGGACGACGCCGGCCCAAAGATCTCGCAGATGGCCCCGCGCGGCAGCCCACCCGTCAAAGCATCAACTTCCGCGATGCCGGTAGACCGCGTTTCGACGGCCGGTTTTTGCTGGATCTTGAATGCATCGCCAAAGCGGCTGGCTAAATCAAAATCGTTTAATCTGTGTTTCAAATTCATGGCATGTAAGAATTCGTAGCCGCGCAGGCCTACAATGAAATGTGCCTTCAAAAAGCTCCGCAGAAGATCTGATTCCGCCGCGACCTACCCTCTCCGCACTCAAAGCCGCTGCCGCTGATTGCCAGGCTTGCGACCTCTGGAAACGCGGCACGCAAACCGTTTTCGGCGAAGGCTCGCGACGCTCGACCGTCCTGTTTATCGGCGAGCAACCGGGCAACGAAGAAGATCTGACCGGCAAACCATTTGTTGGTCCTGCCGGCAAGCTTTTCGACAATGCGCTCGAAGACGCGGGCATCGATCGCAAACAAACCTACGTCACCAACGTCGTCAAGCATTTCAAGTGGGAGCCGCGCGGCAAGCGCCGGATCCACAAGAAACCAAACGCTGTCGAGATCGCCGCTTGTCGTCCCTGGCTCGAAGCCGAGATCGCGCTCGTCAAACCTGAAGTCATCGTCGCACTCGGGGCCACAGCGGCCCAGGCTCTTCTTGGTCCACAGTTTCGCGTCACCAAACAACGCGGCCAATTCATCGAATCAACTCTGGCGCCTTACGTCATGGCTACGGTTCATCCCTCCTCCATTCTCCGGGCGCCCGACGACGAAACGCGCCGGCTCGAATACCGGCACTTTGTCGACGACTTGAAAAAGCTGACGCCCATCATTACGTAACTTCTCCGTACTTCGAGCAGGGTCAAACCACACCGTGGTATTAGCCCGGTGAGTGGATTCAAGTGGCCACGATCCCGACCACTCACCATTTTTCCGGGACGACGTGAGGTGGAACACCTGATCACCGGGCTAACACCACGGTGTGATTGACGGTTCAACCCGACCGAAAACCTGCTCTCTCAAAAAACTTTCTTCCTCATCGAAAAAACCACTTGACGGCTCGTTCGATATGTTCGAGAATGTTCGCTCGATTTTCGGTTGTCAACGAAAATCTACCTTACAAGGGTGCCGGGAGGTGCCCGGGTGTTGCTGGAAGGAAAGAGAGGAAACATGCCCCATGCCCGTAACCGCTAAACAACAGCGAGTATTTGAATTTATCCGGCGTTATATCGAGTCGAACCACGAACCACCCACGATCGCGGAGATCGGCCGGCAGTTTCAGATGAGTTCATCGGCGAGTGTTCACGCCATCTTGATAGCACTGGAACGAGAGGGATTGATTAAACGCATTCCCAACGTTAGTCGCGGTATCCAAATCGTCGAGCAGGAGACCGCTGCTGATGAAAGCAACGACATTCCGCTGCTCGGGACCGTCGCAGCAGGCCAACCCATCGAGGCAATACTCAGCCACGATACGGTGTCGGTCCCGAAAGACATGCAGGGACGCGGACGTACCTTCGCGCTGCGCGTACGCGGGGATTCGATGATCGATGAAAACATTCAGGACGGCGATATCATCGTCGTCGCTTCACAGAAAACTGCTGACAATGGCCAGGTGGTTGTCGCCCTCATCGACGGGAATTATGCGACGGTGAAGAAGTTCTATCGTGAACCTGATTTTATTCGGCTGGAGCCGGCGAACCCGCAGTTCAAGCCGATCTTCATCAAGACCCCGGAACGGATTCAGATCCAGGGTGTCGTGCGCGGGTTGATACGCCACTACGATCACTGAGCACGATCATTGAGCGACAGTGACCGTACGAGCTCTCGGCTTGCGCACGACGATGAAACCAATGCCGGCGATGATCATTGCGCCTCCGACCAGAGTGCGCCAGCTCAGTTGTTCGTCTAAGACGATCATGCCGAGGATCACCGCCACGACGGGCGTCACCAGCGAGATCAACATTGTCTTGGTGACGTCCATGTTTTGCATTAGCCAGTAGTAAAGGAGAAACGCGACGACTGAACCGACGAAGGCGAGATACAGCAGTGACAAGACGGCGATCGTGCTCCAGCGAAACCTGAGCGGATTGCCTTCGAGCGTGAGGCCATAGATTAGCAAGGGAATGAGACCAAAGAACATTTGAAACGCGGCGATCACGGCCGGATTCAAGTTTCTTCCGTGCGTCTTCAAGAGCACGTTCGAGTACGCCGCGAAAAATGCGCTCAGGACCATCGCAACGCAACCCGCCAGCGCCAGTCGTCCCGAGATGGCGAGCTGATTCGAGAAAACCACGCCGACGCCGCACACGCCCAACACGACACCGGCGATCTTCACCCACGTCATGCGTTCCGCGGGAACATGAATATGCGCGAGGATCAACCCGAACGCAGGCAGCATCGCCTGCAACAGCGCGGCGAGACCCGAGGTGATGTACTGCTCGGCCCAAAAAACCAAGCCGTAATTCAAGCTGAACGACAGCACACCGGTGCCGGCGAGCAGGAACCATTCGCCACGCGTTTTCGGCAACGATAAATGTCGCAGCAAAACGAGTGGAAAAAGAATGGCGCAGGAAATTACAAAACGAATGCCGGCGAAGGTGATTGGTGGCAGGTCCGCGAGACCGAGCTTGATGAACAGCCAGGTTGATCCCCAAATACCGCAGAGTATCAACCAGACGAGGCGTGCTTTCATTTAATTCGTGTTTTTCTGCCCGGCAATTTTGAAGAAACAGATCGCACGAATAGTAAATGCAAAGCACCGAAACTAAAAAAACGAAATGCGCTACTTCCAGCAAGCTGAAAGCAGCGCAATCCGTTGTCCTATAGATTGCCGAAGCTCCCCATAGGTGGCAACTCAAGCATGTACACGCTCGGGTCACCGAATTTATATCCCGATGACTTGCTGGCGGTCAGCCCGTCTCCGGTCAGCACTCGAATAAGTTTTCACTAATCCTCGCGTTCCGAAGAACGCGGTGCCGTTAGGTTTTTGTTGTGGTGGCTTTTCCTCCACCGCCGGTTACGCTCCGGCAACGAAGCTCAACTTTCGTCGAGCCGCTTCGCTCCCTTCGGCGGGTCCTTGCCTCCGGGTGCCACTCGTTTCCGAATGGCTTGAGAAAGTCTCGCAACCTTCTCTAGCAGAGCCTTTCGGCTCCAACCAGGGCGTCGATAGAATCAACAGCCGCCTGTCTCTTCTCTCTCTCGGGCGTCACCGCACCGATTGCCGATCCCTGTGTCGGTCTCAAAGGCCGTAACCCTCGCGACAGGAGGTTTATACTCCTACAAGATTTTTAGATCAAACTTTTGCGTGTTTTATTTTCCCTGTCGAAGAAAACTTTTTATTGACTTTTGATCTTCGCGATTTCAGCAGCGATCAATTTCTTTACTGCCACCATCTCGTCTTCGCTTTTGTATTTCGTTCGCGGCCAGAAAAAACCTTTCAATCCGTCTTTCCTACGTCGCGGCACAATGTGAACGTGCAGATGAGGGACGCTCTGACTGACGCGATTATTCATCGCGACGAACGTCCCTTCAGCAGCAAGCGCCGGCTCGATTGCGCTTGCCAGCAACTGCGTGGTTTTGAAGAATGGTCCAACCTGCGCGACCGGCAACTCGCCGAGCGTTTCCACGTGAACACGCGGCACCAGCAGCGTATGACCGTGAAACAATGGCCGGTGATCGAGAAACGCCAACGAGTTGTCGTCTTCGTAAATGATCGTCGCCGGCACTTCGCCAGACACAATTCGACAAAACAGACAGTTTTCGTTCGTCATTTTAATTTGCTGCGCCAAGAATCTCGTCAAAGCCCGGCCGCACAAAATCGCGGGCGTCCGGAAAAGCTTTTTCAATTCGCTGCCGCAAGCGTTCCAACTGAAGGATCAGCGGCACGATCGAAGCTGCTCGTTCCGGCAACGAAAGCTGCGCCATGCGCCAGCCTGCGATTGAACGGTCGATCCCAATTAGCGCTACCTTCGCTGATCCGTCAAAATCCCTGGAAAACTCCGACAAATCCGTGGCCCTGGCCTCGTCAAGACGGCCCGAAAGCGCGCGCATCGTCTTCACCGCGATTTGATACTGATACCATTGAATCACTTCACGCGCATCTTCGAACCGCTCCGCCGGCTCGAATTCAGGTTCGGCACGGCAATCAGTCGTCCGCATGTCACTGATTTCAACAATTTGGTCCAGCTCGCGGAACCAGTCGCTGGCATCGTTCGCATATTTCTTCCCTGCCCGCGCGAGTGGATGGTTATCGACTTGCTGTCGCCGTCGTTTTCGTTGTGCCGGATCGTCTTCGTCGTCGACTTTGCTGAGATCGATGCCTGCTTCTCTGGCCCATTCGGCGATCATGTCACGCGTTTCCTGAAAGATCGATCCGAGTTTGCGCCAAAAAGCATCGTTGGTGAGGTCGTGCGTCTGCGAGGAGTCGTCGTCCTCTTTTTCAGTCGCATAGACCAGGCAACGTGAAGTTAGCGGACAACGTTCACACCAACGATCGCAATAGTTATAAATTCCCGAGATCAAGTCAGGATTACTGGCAAGTTCGGTGAGGGTTCTTCGCTGCATTTTTGTCTCCTTAGAGTATGAGGATTTAAGGTTGGCCGATTCTACGGTAACATCCCGCAAAATGACAGCGCGCTTGCCAAAGCATTTCGACAGGGTCTTCGCTCAATTGCAGGAAGACGGATTGCTTCTGCTATCGGATCCCGAGCTTCCAAGCGTTAGCGGAATTATTGCCGGTGAGAAGATCCGCGGATCGTGGTGGTCTCACGAACTCGGGCAAACAATATTCACGGTCAGCGAAATGATCGAGGACCATAAAGACGTCTTGATCGTGAAACTGATTTCACGAAAAGTGACGTTCGTTCACCGTGATCTCTGGAACGAGATTTACTCGATCGGCATCGCGCGTGAGCCCTGGCAGTTCAAAAAGCTCTCACCGAAGGGGCGACGATTTCTCAAAGTCGTGGATGGCGTGGGCTTGACCTACACGTATGACGTGCGGACCTCGTTTAGCCCGATACCCGCAGACGTCGCTCGCGAGCTGGAAACGCGACTCTTAGTCCACACTGAACAGGTTCACACAGAGACCGGCAAACACGCCCGGGTGATCGAAACGTGGCCCTCATGGGCCGTGCGGGCCGACTTCCGAGCACGCGCGATCGATCCGGTTATCGCTCGACAATCTGTCGAACAACGACTCGCGGACATGAACAAAAAATACAACGGACGCGGCAAGTTGCCATGGCAATAAAATCTCTCTTACTGATTCTGGCGCTGGCGACGGCTGTTTGCGCGCAAACGGCCCGCAACTACGGCTTCGTCAGCCCAAACACCAAAGAGAACCTGAAACTCGACGACGCGATCAGAGGCATGAACTCGCGCGAAGAGACAACACTCGTCAAACAATCGATCAACATGGGTTGCGTCGTGCGCTCGCGGATTCGCGCTTTTAGATCGTTGGGATCGTGGACGGACGGCGCGGAACATTCGGTGATGATTCGCGTCGAGAGTGACGAGCCGACCGTGCGATACGTTTTGTCGCGACTCGGCCGCGACGCGCAGCAGAAGTCGATACTCTATTTTCATCCGCAAGCAGCAGGCACTGCGGACCTCTACACGTTGAAACCGCATCGCCCGATCAGAAACCTCGCCGCACTCGCGCAGTCT
>DATANW010000154.1:0-3342 GCA_036266055.1 Pyrinomonadaceae bacterium
GAAAGGACGCTTCTCGGGAAAGAAGATCGGAAACCGCTGGTTTGCAGTCACGACGAGTTGATCCGCTTCAACCTGAGCGAAGTCGGGATTGATCGCGAGGTCGACTGTCACAGCGGAACTCGGAATAAACTTCGCCGTCAATCCGAGATCGAGCCCGACAGGTTCGTTAACAAGGCGTCCCGGATCGCCACCGTTTGGGAACGGCGGAAACGAACCGACGAACCGACTGTTTTGCGACACCGTCACACTCGGAATCAGTTCGATGGTCCGTTCGACTGAAATCCCTTCGAGTCCTGTGATATGTCCGGCCTGACTAAGATTGCTGTCGATACTCCGTGAGAACGGCATCCACGAATCGAGCTCGTTCTCGAACCGCTTGATGCGACGGAAGAAATGCGCGCCCCAAAGCTTACCTTTGCCGGCTTCGAAGCGAAGCGACTTGAAAGGGATCGCGATCTCGACCGTGAAGCCAGTCTCGTGAACAACGCCCTTCGACTCCATCAACAGGTCGACGCTGAAGTCTTCGCCGCGGCCTTCGGTAAGAATGCCGTCTGCCTGAATTCCGATCGGGTTGAAGAAGACTTCGAACGCTTTACGCTTGTCGTTGAACGTGTCGAGAAAGAATCCGACGTAGTCGTCGTTGAAAATATTGTCGCGCTTAGCGATCGTCGAGCGGATCTTGTCGGGTTCGTCGGTGGCTTTGAACGCGATGTAGAGAAACTTCGGATCGAAACCAAGCAAGACTTCGGTTGGTTTCGAGGGAGGAGTGTTGTCGCCCGGTTGAATCTGGTAGAAGTCTTTCAAGACCACTGCTTTCTGCCAGACTGCTTCGTTGAGCTTGCCGTCGATGACCGGCGGCTGATCGAATTTCGGGAGTGTAACCGGCTGCGACTTTTCCGGCGGCAGCACGAAGCTGCCTTTCGCGGCGGTCGACGGCGCGGGAGCAGACGTCAGATTCTTAGCTTGTGCCGGGCTCTTTGCTGGAACGGGTGATGGTGCGGGAGTGGATTTCGCGGCGGCTGGCGCGGGCGTCGCTGCCGCTACCGAGGTTGCAGTCGACTGGGCATTTGCGCCAACGACGCAGGCCAGTAGCAGCATGTACGCACGAATACACGTCAGACTTTTCATTCAGCTAAATGTGCGATTGTGTTCCGAGCAGCCGCGCGACGGGAACACCAGGAGTTTAGTTACGGGGGCGGAGAAGAATTCTTCCGTCGCCGGTCCGGAGAACAAATATCTGACCGCCGTTGCCGATCTTCCATCGCTTTAGACGCGGAGAAGGAGTGATATCTTCCGCAACGGTGAAACCCTCGTTGCTGATTTCGTCAGGCAGGTTGGTTTCGATCGTGAAGCTTGAACCAGCCGGCACTCGCAACGAGATCTCGCCATCGCCGGTGCGTGCTGAAAGGGCCTTGAATATACCGTCGAGCGCGATGGCGCCATCGCCGGTGCGGGCATCTACCTGACCATCAAACTTCGAGATCTGAATCGTGCCGTCTCCGGTATTGACCTGTAACTGGCCGCCGCTGTTTGAAACTTCGATTGCGCCGTCGCCCGAACGAAGCGTGATCTCTCCGGAAACCCCATCGAGCGAAACACCGCCGTCGCCGGATGCGACGTGCAAGGACGACTGTCGGGGAACGAATACGTCAAACGATACGGTGGCGTTTCGGTTGTTGTCGTTCTTTGCCGTGATCGCGATTGTCTGTCCGTTCTGTGCGGTGATGATCGCGAGTTGTTTCAGACTCTCATCATCTTCGGCGCTCGAGGTCGCGGTGTACTGCACTTCCGGTTTGTCCCAACCGCGCACGGTAACCTGACCGTCAAACGTGCTGATGTTCACACGCGGCGAGCCGGTCACTGCGAAGGACTTCGTTTCCTTGGCTGTTTTTGTGTAACTCAGATCGACAGTTACTGGTTTGATTTTCTTGACGACCTTGACGTCGCTCTTGAGCTGCTGTTGCTGGCGCAGATACTGTTGCTGGTTCCGCAGCTGCTCTTGCTGTTGCCGTTGAATCTCACGTTGCGCGCGCTCGATGTCTCGCTGCGCCTGGCGCAATGCCGCGTCAACCTGGCGTTGCGCTTCACGCTGTGCTTCGCGCGTCATACGCGACGTTTCGATACTGGCACGCGTCGCTTCGGCAATCGCCCTCGCTTGTTCGAATCGTCGATCAGCAGGGTCAGACTCGTTATCGCTCTCCGCCTCGTCGCGGATCTTGTCGCGGTCGATGATGACCGAAGTGGCGGGACTGATCGCTCGTCCATCCTGCGCGTGAGTGATCTTGATAGGGCCGTTCACGTTCGCGATCTTGATTCGTGGACCACCGCTTCCGATTTGGCCCTCGAGATCGTGGCCCACGTATTCACCATGCCGCACCTGCAAACCAAAATCGTTCATGATGCCGCCATGAACCGTCCCGGCGCGAATCGACGCGTTTGCGTCTGACGGAATGATCAAGGTCACGCCGCCATTCACCGAACCGAGTGAAATCGGCTTCGATTCTTCGAGACGCGTAAACGTCGCGTACAACTGACCGTTGATGGTCGAGAGTTTCGCTTCGCCCATGAGACCGCGCGCCACGACTTTGCCGTTGATTGACGACGCTTTGACGTCACCTTCAACGCCGTCGATATCGAGCGAGCCGTTAACCAGTTCGATCGATTCGAGCACGGCCTTGCGCGGGACTGTCAGCGTGTATTCGACAATCGCGGGATTGTTATAACGGCGCTCGCCGCTGTTGAAATTCTGGTTTTCTTCGGGATACTCGGTTTTGATTCTGATGTTTTCTTCAGTCGCAGTTACTTCGATTTTCGCTTCGTCCAGTCGTTCTCTTCGATAAGCTCTTTTGATCGCGTCGAGTTGGAGCGCCGCTCGATCCCAAACTTTGATCTGCACGCCGCCATTGATGTTCTCAAGACTTACTCGGCCGGTAGCCGACAGTGGATATGTTTGATGAAATTCGTCGCGGATTTCCTGGCTGGACTGGGTCGCATTCCCAGTGCACTTCTCGTTGTCCGGCACGGACGGTACGGGACGCTGGTCCTGATTAAATAAACCGGTCGCGCCAACGGCGGCGACCAGTCCCATTCCCGCACTCACGAGGGCGAGCAGGAAAATAACTGTAATGATGAGGCGCTTGTTCAACATGGTGTCTCGGTTCCTTAAGAAAGTCGTCTAACCTGCGCTGCGTAGATTAAGGCTGCGGTTCAAAGTTCTCAAAACCTCGCGCTCCTCCGGCTTGATCGTGACGTGGCGATTCAAAGTTTTCACTTCGGCACTTTGAACTCGAAGTTCGAAGGAAAAGCAAAATCAGCCTCATTGTCACTGTCGGCCATGATCAT
>DATANW010000155.1:0-6464 GCA_036266055.1 Pyrinomonadaceae bacterium
ATCATAGTTGAATTGAAAAATTAAAGCTGACCGCTCAAGTTACCTGATGCGTTTGGCGAAAGCAGGCGAGCGATCAGTTGATGCATGCGGTCCAGGTCGAGCGGCTTCGTTAAGTAACCTGACACGCCGACGTCGTATGCGGCTCGTTGAAACCCCTCGGTGCCGAACGCCGTGATCGCGATCACCGGCGTGTCGCGCAGCGCCTCGGTTTCGCGAATCCGGCGCGTCGCCCCGAGTCCGTCCAACGTGGGCAAGTTGATATCCATAAGAATCACATTCGGCAGCATCTGCGTGGCGACGGCGACAGCGTCTTCACCATTGTTAGCGGTCACGACTCTGTAGCCCTGGTGTTGCAAATACAAACTGATGACGGCGAGATTGTCGGCGGAGTCGTCGACGACGAGGATCAAGTACTTCGACTCGGTGGGTTGACCCGTGTTCGACACCTTGCGGGGCGTGGATGCCGGCAGTCCCGACGTCGCTAACGGGTCTTTGTCGTTCATGATTAACGATTATGCTGTCGTCGGGGTTGTTTGGCAAAACGCGGGAGCGATGTGTAATCCGCGTCATCTGTGGAACAATGTGCGCAATGGACAGAAAATTCCATTCCGCAATGGCGGCTGTAAAAACCGACGACCTGGATACATTCAAAGCGCTAATCTCCGCGGATCCAACTCTCGCGACGTCGCGGTCGAGTTGTAGCCATCCGACCCTGCTTCAATGCGTGGTGCTGGACGGCAACGGCAAATCTCACAATGTGGAGATGGCGCAGATCCTGATCGACGCCGGCGCAGAATTGAATGAACCGTTCGGTGCGACCGCAAGCATTGACAACCGAGCTTGCGCGGAGTTGTTGCTCGATCACGGGGCGTCGATCGACGGCACGGATGGTTGGTCGCCGTTGGAGGAAGCGTTGTACTGGAACTCGCGAAACGTGCTTTCGTTGTTACTCGAGCGCGGCGCAAAAGTGCAAAACCTGCGCACCGCGGCCGGTCTCGGTCGCACCGATCTGATCGAAAGTTACTTCAATGGCGATGGGACGCTGAAACCCGAGGCTGGAAAGATCGACTGGCCGTTCAGTAAACCTTCAATGGCGGATCGCGTTAAATCGTGGTCGCATGACCAGCAGAGCATCGTCAACAACGCATTCGTCTACGCGTGCATGCATGGTCACATCGACGCCGCGCAACTTTTGCTCGACAAAGGCGCCGAACTCAATGCGATTCCCGATGGGTTCGACTTTGCCGGCACGGGCCTGCATTACGCTGCGTTGAACGGACACCGCCCGATGGTCGAGTATCTCCTGGCGCACGGCGCCGATCGTTCTATAAAGGACACGAAAGTCAACTCGACTGCCGCCGGTTGGGCCGAACACGGCGGCCACCACGATCTTCTTGACCTGCTGCGTTGATTAAACATCTTCTTGAAAAGGACGCGTTTGCCATGAAAAAGACCATCCGAGTCTCTGTCATTTTTGCAGCCACGCTACTGCTCTTCTGCCAACAAGCAATATTGGCCCAAGACCGTGCGGCGCAGATCAAGGAGGTGCTTACGCTGGCCAATAAGTACCGGATGTTCAACGGCTCTGCGTTGGTCGCCGAGAACGGCAAGGTCATTTACAAGGGCGGAGTTGGCATGGCGAACATGGAGTGGGGCATTCCCAATGCCGCCGATACAAAGTTTCGTCTCGGCTCGATCACGAAACAGTTTACGGCCACGCTCACGCTGCAACTCGTCGAACAGGGCAAGATCAAACTCGACGGAAAGCTCTCGGAATACCTTCCCGACTATCGAAAAGACATTGGCGAGAAAGTAACGATCCATCATCTGCTCACGCACACGTCGGGTATTCCGAGTTACACGGGCCTGCCCGGGTTCTTCGCGAACGTGAGTCGCAATCCTTATAAAGTCACCGACTTCGTGAAGCAGTACGCGAGCGGCAATCTCGAATTCGAGCCGGGGACGAAGTTCTCCTACAACAATTCGGGCTACTTTCTGCTCGGCGCGATCATCGAGCGCGTCACCGGGAAGACTTACGAACAGGCGCTGAAGGAGATGATCTTCGATAGAGTCGGAATGAAGGACACCGGCTACGATCGTCACGACGTGCTTCTTCCGAAACGCGCTTCAGGTTACTCACGCACAGCCAACGGTTACGCCAACGCCGCGTATCTCGATATGTCGATCCCTTACGCTGCGGGTTCGCTGTATTCGACGGTTGAAGATCTTTATCTCTGGGACCAGGCGCTCTACACCGACAAACTGCTCACGCCGCAGTCGAAGGAATTGATGTACAAACCGTTTCTGGAAGATTACGCGTACGGATGGGTCGTCACGAACGCGTCGTTTAAGCTGAAGGATCAACCGGTACCGGTGATCACGCACGACGGCGGCATCAACGGTTTCACCACCACGATCGTACGCTTTCCGAGAGAGAAGCACCTGATCGTGCTGCTCGACAACACGGGCAGCCCGAACCTCGCGCAGTTGAGCGATAAGCTCGCGAAGATCCTTTACGGTCAACCCTACGATCCGCCGAAGATGTCGATTGCGGCTGTCGTCGAAAAGACGATTAGTGAAAAGGGAATCGACGCGGCGGTCGCGGAGTATCGCGACCTAAAAGCGAAGCAAGCGGCGACGTATGACTTCTCCGAGCCGCAGCTTAACGCGCTTGGTTACCGATTGATGCAGACCGGCAAGCTGAAAGAAGCGGTCGAGATCTTCAAGTTGAACGTCGAAGCGTACCCGCAGGCGTTCAACCCGTACGACAGCCTCGCCGAGGCCTACATGAACCTGAACGAGCGTGAGCTGGCGATCACGAATTACAAGAAGTCGATCGAACTGAACCCGAAGAACACAGGCGCGATCGAGAATCTGAAGAAACTCGAGAACCCCGCTGCAAAGGTCGATGCAAATACGTTCGATGCGTATGTCGGCGAATATGAACTCGCACCCGGGTTCGTGCTGCGCGTTTTTCGCGAGGGCGAGAAGTTGATGACGCAGGCCACCGGACAAAACCAGATCGAGATCTTTGCTGAAGCTGACGGCTCGTTCACGCCCCGCACGTTTCCGGCGAAGTTGACGTTTATTAAAGATGCCGAGGGAAAAGTCACGAGCGTGAAGCTCACGCAAGGTGGACGAGAGACTGTCGGTAAGAAGATCAAATGAGGGTCGGAACCAATATGAATCCGGCTTGGCAGTTGTGCGTCGTGGCGTCCGTATTGATGCTCGTTCCGCTTGTTGCGGCAGGCAAGTCGAAGGGGCCGAAACAGTGGCGGGCGGTGCACCTGCTCAATTACAACACCGACGCCGACGTCGATGCGCTCGGACAGAACCTCGAATCGCTGGCGAAGCAGGGAATCAACGTCATCATTCTGGAAGTTGATTACAACTTCGCTTTCGAGTCGCATCCGGAATTACAGCACGGAACCAACCCGATCACGCGCAACGCAGCGCGAAAGTTCGCGGACTTGTGCAAGCAGCGCGGTATACGTTTGATTCCGCAGTTTCAATCGTTGGGCCACCAGTCATGGAAGGCGGAGACTTTCCCGCTACTAACACGCTTTCCGCAGTTCGACCTCACACCCGGTGCGTTTCCCAACAACGAAGGTATTTATTGCCGCGAGTGGGACCCGTTGAATCCGCAAGTCTGGCGCATCGTTTTTCAACTGATGGACGAGATCATCGACGCGTTCCGTGCCGACGCCATTCACGTCGGCATGGATGAAGTTTTCCTGCTCGGCTCAGACAAGTCTCCTTCGACGAAGAGTCAGGATCCCGGAAAACTCTTCGCCAAGGCCGTTAACGAACTTCACACGCATCTCGTACGCAAGCGACGCGTCGAGATGCTGATGTGGGGGGATCGACTGATCGATGCGGCGAAGTACGATTACGGCGAATGGGAAGCAGCGAAGAACGGAACCGCCACCGCGATCGATCTGATTCCGACGGACATCATCATCTGCGACTGGCATTACGAAACGAGAGACAGTTATCCCTCGATTCCCATGTTCATCGAAAAAGGCTTCCGGGTTTTGCCGTCAGGCTGGAAGGACATCGACGCCACGAAAGCCTTCATTACCCACAACCGCCAACATGCTGGTCCAAAGATGCTGGGCCACCTCTTCACGACCTGGAGCGTGAAGAAAGAAGAGCTGCTCGAGTTCGCTCCGCTGGTCGAGGGAATGAAGCTGTTGCGGGATTCAAGTCAGATCAGGTCGACCCGCTAACCGACGAGCCAGCGCACCGCTTCGCGCGCAACGTCCGGCGGCAGTTCGTGATCGCCGTCGAATTCGCGAAACGTCACGTCGTAGCCGCCAGTTTTCAGCATGCTTGCGAGACGCCAACCGCACCGGTCAAACGGAAGAATATGATCGTGCGTGCCGTGCGAGATGAAAATGCGCGGGTGACCGTGCGAGGCGCCTTCGACCAGGAACCCCGGTGAAAAGGCGGCGATACTCTGAAACAGATCGCCGTTGATCAAACCGAGCGAGAGCGCGTAAGAAGCTCCATCGGAGAAGCCACCGATCGAGACGCGAGCGGGATCGATCGCCGTAGTCTCGAAAACGCGTTGCAGCGCGCGGTGAATGAAATCAACATCGACGCCGAACCCGCCGCCACCAATCGCGTCCCACGTTGTGTCGCGTGAGTTTGGCGCCAGCACTGCGAGGCCGGCTTCGTCCGGCGGCGCGCCGAGATACTCGAGCATCTCTTCGGCGCTTTGAGTCGCGCCGTGCAACATTATCAACAAAGGAAGCGGAGACTGCCCCGCGTTCTTCGGCACCTGCAGAATCGCATCGCGCTCGTGGTCCAAGCCAAGCCTGATCTGTCCTGTCGCAGAAGTCTTCACATTCTCGCGGGCAGGAATCGTAAGCCTGCCCGTCCCGCCTTCAATCAGACGACAAGCATTACCAAACGCGACCGCAGCAACCGCACTTCCGGCGATCACACAGAATTCACGCCTGGTCAGAACAAGGCTGTCGCCCATAAATGAGCCATAGATTACACCGATCTATGAGTGTTTGTGTGCCAAAGAAAGCCGCGCCGGCTATTCGTAGCGCAGCGCGATGAGCGGATCGACTTTGGCTGCGCGCCGGGCGGGGATGTAACAAGCAAGGAAAGCGGCGAGAGAGAGTAGGATTGAAATCGCGATGAACGTGAAGGGATCGGTCGCGCTGGTATTGAACAGCAGAGTGTGCATCAAGCGCGTCAGCGCGATTGCGCCGGCCACGCCGATTAATACGCCGAAGATCGTCAACTTCATTCCCCGCCCAACGATGAGCTTGAAAACGTCTCGCGCAGTTGCGCCCAACGCCATGCGGACGCCGATCTCATGCGTTCGCGTCTGCACCAGAAACGCCATCACGCCATAGATACCGATCAGCGCCAGAACCAGCGCACCACCGGCAAACACCGCGAACAACGTGGCGTACAAGCGCGGTTGCCAGATCGATTCGGCGACGACCTCTTCCATCGTCGCAATCTCGCTGATCGGTTGATCGCGATCGATTTGCACGACTTCGCGCCTGACGGCGGCGCTCAGCTCGTGCGGGTCTGACGTGGTTCGCGCCACGAGAGTCATACCGCCGATCGGGATTTGCAGGTGAGGCAGGTAAACGCTTTCCCTCGTGTCTTCCTGCATACGTTGATGACGCACCGATCTGACGACGCCGACGATGGTGTGCCAGGGTTCATTATCTTCGGGTGGTCCAAACCGCACCCGTTTGCCGATCGCGCTATCGTTGGGCCAGTAGTGTCGCGCGAGCCGGTCGTCGACGATCGTGACTTTCGCAGCGTCGAAGTTGTCGGCCTCGGTGAAGTCGCGACCGGCGAGCAGCGTGATGCCCATTGCCCGAAAGTAACCGGGAGTGACGACGGTGTGTTGGATCGACGGCGCCTGTCCGACCGAAAGCACCGGATAGCCTTCGACTGTCAAACTTCGGCCCCAGTTATTGCCGGTCAACGGCAGCGTACCCGTTGCACCCGCTGCTTGTACCCCGGGAATGCTGCGCACATGTTCCACCAACTGCTTGAAGAACGCGGTTCGTTGGCCTTCACTGCTGTATTTTGCGCGTGGCAAGAGCACCGTTGCGGTGAAAACGTTCTTCGGATCGAGTCCGATATTGACCTGTCGCAAACGGAGAAAGCTTTGAATCATCAAGCCGGCGCCAACCAGCAGGACCAGCGACAACGCGATCTCGGTAACCACCAGCAAACTACGCGATCGTCCGCGAAAACCGATCGCGCCGCGGCCGCCCTCTTTCAGTGTGTCGTTGAGATCGACGCGCGACGTCTGGAGCGCCGGCACCGCGCCGAAGATCAATCCGGTGAGCAGCGTGATCCCGAGAGTGAACGCGAGCACGCGTAGATCGATCCCGAAGTTCATCCAAAACGGAAGCTGACCCGGAATCGCTTTCAACAAGAGATGCAGGGCCCACAGCGAGAGTGCAAAACCAAGCACGCCG
>DATANW010000156.1:0-2734 GCA_036266055.1 Pyrinomonadaceae bacterium
CCAGCAATCCGGCCACGACAGCGGAGCGAATCATCGGACCAGACGGACGCGTGTCGCGGCAAACCAGGATGCGACCTCGATCAAGGTACGTTCCGAAGCTTTCCGCAAACTCGACCGCGAGTTCTGGGGTAAACGTTTCACCGACTATGCCGCGAACGCCGGTGATGCCGATCTTCAGGGGTTTCATCGAGTTTGAAAACGGAACCGGGCTTGCGAATAGAACCGCGCGTGCTAACCGAGACTTAATTGTAGCTCACGACATAAGTCCTGAGACAGCGTTTTCTTTTGATTATCGGCAAAGATCTGTACTATTTGTCGCCGTTATGAGACCAACAATCGCTATCGCCTTCTGCTTATGCGTCGGGTGGCTGGTACTCGCTCCGCGTGCGTCCGCCCAAACCCGTACGCTCGCCGAACGACTCGGTTACCCCGCCGATGCGAAACTCCTGATCGTCCACGCTGACGACCTCGGCATGTCGCATTCCGTGAACCTCGCGACGATCAAAGCCTTCGAAAGCGGGCTCGTAAACTCCGGGAGCATCATGGTCCCGTGTCCGTGGTTCTCCGAGATTGCGACTTACGCCCGCGGTAACCCGCAGGCAGACCTGGGTTTGCACCTTACGCTGACCAGCGAATGGACCGCTTTTCGTTGGGGTCCGGTGACGTCGAAAGACCGCGTCAGTTCCCTGCTCGATAAGAATGGATACTTCTATCTCACGGAGTCTGACGCAGCTGCGAAGGCGGATGTGAAAGAGGTCGAAATGGAGATTCGCGCGCAGGTCGAACGTGCGCGCGCGTTTGGGATTCAGCCCACGCATCTCGATTCGCACATGGGTACGCTGTACCAGAGCAAAGCGTTGTTCGAAGTCTTTCTGAAGGTAGCGCGCGAGTACAAGCTGCCGGTGCGAGTAGCAAAGACCTGGTTTTCACAGGCGGATTTTCTGCCGTCGACGCTGAGTCCTGACGACGTGTTTATTGATCGCACCCTGGATATCAATCCGGCGGTAGCTCCGGAAGACTGGGCAAAGTTCTACACCGAGGCGCTCAAAAAGCTTGAACCCGGCGTGACCGAGGTCATTATCCATCTCGCTTACGACGATGCTGAGATGCGAGGCGCGACGTTTGATCATCCCAACTGGGGCGCTGCGTGGCGTCAGCGCGACCTCGAGTTCTTCACCAGCGACGCGTTTCGCCAATTATTACGGGACGAAAAGATCAAATTGATCACGTGGCGCGAGCTCGGCAAGTTGTTGCAAAAATAATAATTCGCCCGGCGGGTGGTCTACTTCATGGTTGTTCTTCGCGTTATCAAAGTGAACCGGACAGCGAATGTGCTGTCCGAACTTTTGAAAGCGCGATAGTGCCTTAAAGGAGAGCACCATGAATATCCGACGTGGGGCATTTGCCCTTCCCATACTTTTCTTACTTTTGACGGTCTCATCTGTATCCGTATTTGGTCAGTCTGACCGCCAAACAGTGGTCAATATTCCGTTCGACTTCATCGTCGGCGACAAGGCAATGAGCGCCGGCCACTACATCATCGAGCGCAACAAGCGTGATTCCGACACGGTTTGGACCATCACCTCGAAGGACACGGGTGCGTCGAGGAAAGCGTTCCTGACGATTCCGACGCAGTCGCTTGATCCGGCGAAGGACACCAAGCTGGTGTTTCATCGCTACGAGAATTACTACTTCCTGACGGCGTTCACAGTCGCAGGCAGCAACACGGGCCGCGAGTTGCAGATGTCGGATCGCGAGAAGAACCTCGGCGAGAAACTGATCGCGCAGAGAGAACAGATCATACTGACGACGGGTCGCGGACGGTAACGCGAGCGACGATTGAACACAGGGTACAACTTAATAACGATCAAGGCCCCGGCTCCGCCGGGGCCTTTCGTTTTTTGTTTTGGATCTTCTTTGCAAACCTTAACCGACTCCACCAGAACAGCGTCGAGATGCTGCACCGACTTTAGGCTGGCTTAGTCTTTTGGACGGTGTGTTAAGTTCTCAATACTTAGTACCTCTTTCTTGTCGCCTATATAGCGATAGTGAATCTCCAGTTTGTCGCCGACCTGGGTTCGATCGTAAAGCTCCCTATTATTTTCCGAATACGCTCGAAATCTCCTCCCATATTCCCGCACTCGATCCTGCTCCGACTTAATCAGCTCCGTCCTCTTCGGTTCTGACACTTGATCGAAGTTGTCGATTTCATAATAGACACGAAACTGCTTGGTTCCTGGACGCTCTTGGATTCTGTCGTCAAGATCGTTGACGTAATACGGTTCCTGCTCCGTAATTATCACTTCCCTCTTTTCCCTGACAGTAGCGGTTGTAGTGCGGGCCAGATTCGACTTCAACATCTGATCCCAATTGGCAGTGAAGATTCTGTATCCCGCAATCGCCAGCAGGGCCAGCAAAGGGAGCAGGAGCAAACTCAACACCCAGGGTCTTAATGCGATTCTCTGTTTTTCCTGCATCAATCTTTGCGACATATCGATCTCAGTTTACGCGTTTGCCGCCTTTGAAATCGATTGTTTTGCTTGTGCCCAGCGCAGTCTTATCCAGGGTTCTTGCTTGCCCCCTGGGGTCGCGCCCGTACTCTTTCCCGATTACCGGGCTGCGGCCGCCACCTTCGTACCCATCTGTCTTTTTCTCCCAGACTCTTCCCCGTTCCCTTCCCGTGTCTTGGATATAAGTGAGTTGTCCAAATTGGCTCACCGCACTATTCCAAATA
>DATANW010000157.1:0-1934 GCA_036266055.1 Pyrinomonadaceae bacterium
AGGAGCGATCAGCACGTGGGCCATTACTCTGCCAAAGAACTTCAAGCCGATGGACTATCGGTCAATCACAGACGTGATTATCCACATCAGCTACACAGCCCAGGAAGACGGTGTGCTGAGGAACACCGTTGAATCGACGAACTCAGCGCTCGAGGGTGCTATCTCGAAAGCGCTGTCGACGCAACCGCTGGCACGTGTTGTGAGCCTGCGGCAGGAATTTTCGTCGGTGTTCATGCGCGCTATGTCGAGCCCCGCCGGCACGCAGGTACAACTCGAACTCGACGAACGGTTCTTGCCGATCTTTTTGCGTGGCCGGGCGTTAACGGTTGCGCGCGCACTGTTGCTGCTGCGGCCGGCCGGCACTCTCACCGGCGCAGGCTTCAGTGTGAAGCTCCACAACCATGTCACCACGCCGTTTGTCCCCGCTGCCGACTTCCCGCGTCATCGCCAGGTGGACGTGGCGCCGGCGTTTGCCGCCGGTTTGCTCGGGCGGCATACGTTTTCGATCGAGACGGGCGGTGACCTCGCGCCGACAGCGCCACCTCCGGGAAACCAGGCAGTTTGCGACCCGCAAAAACTTCTCGACCTGCTGTTGTATGTGGAGCTTAGACTGTAATGCTCACCCCAATTGCGCTCCTCCGGCGATCGCGCCGATGATGTAGAACGGCTCGGCGCCGGAGGCGATCGGTTGCGGTAACGGCGCGTCCGCCGGCTCGTGGGTGACGTCTTCGCCGCAGGCGAAAAACCTGAGCAAGGGGCGACGTTGTCCGCCGACGTGATCGCGTATCGTGCCGCGCAGCATCGGGTAACGAGCTTCGAGCGCATCGAGGATTGCGTGACGCGTTACTTCACCCTCGATCTCGAGTTGAACGTCTCCACTGACACCCGCAAGCGCGCGCAAGTGTGCCGGCATAACAACGACAACCATTTCAGTGTCCTATCTCCACCATCACTTGAGCGTTTGTACCTCGACTGAAAGCACCGGCGGCAGATCGCGAACGATCGGTTCCCACGTATCACCCGCATTCGCCGATGCATAAACCTGCCCGCCGGTCGTGCCGAAGTACACGCCGCACGAATCAAGCGAGTCGACCGCCATCGCATCGCGCAGCACGTTGACGTAACAGTTGCTTTGCGGCAAACCATTCGTCAGCGCTTCCCATTCGTTGCCACCGGAGCGACTGCGAAAGACGCGCAACTTCCCATCCGGCGGGTAGTGTTCGCCGTCGCTCTTGATCGGCACGACGTAAATCGTTTCCGGCTCGTGTGCGTGAACGTCGATGACGAAACCGAAATCGGTCGGCAGGTTGCCGCTGACCTCGTGCCACGAATCGCCGGCGTTGTCGCTGCGCATCACGTCCCAATGCTTCTGCATGAACAGCACGCCAGGACGCGAAGGATTCATCGCGATGTGGTGCACGCAGTGGCCCACCTCCGCATGCGGATCCGGAATGTACTGCGAGTGCAAACCCTGATTGATCGGCTTCCACGTCGCGCCGCCGTCGTCAGTGCGAAACGCGCCGGCCGCTGAGATTGCGATAAAGATGCGATCGCGATTCGCCGGATCCAAAATGATCGTATGCAAACACAGGCCGCCCGCGCCCGGTTGCCACTGCGATCCCGTTCCGTGTCCGCGCAACGCCGCAAGTTCTTCCCACGTTTGGCCGCCGTTGGTGGAGCGAAACAACGCCGCGTCTTCAACTCCCGCATAGACCATATCCGGATCGTCGAGTGAAGGCTCGAGATGCCATACTCGCTTGAACTCCCATGGATGCGGTGTGCCGTCGTACCACTGGTGCGTGGTCAGCGGTTTGCCGGTTTCATCCGACGTGTCGTAAACAAATTTGTTGCTCTCGCCCATCGGCATGCCTTCGGGCGTGACGGTCGGTACACCGGCGGGTGTTCCGGGTTGAAACCACGTCTTGCCGCCGTCG
>DATANW010000158.1:0-5664 GCA_036266055.1 Pyrinomonadaceae bacterium
AGATCACGTTGCGCGCGAAACAGGGCGACGACTTCGCCTGCTGAGTTGGCGCGCGTATCGACCGGCAGGCCGCTGGTTCGCGAATAGAACGCCGGAAACTCGTCGCATTCGTAACCGACCACCGTCACCCCATGGGTTTCGAGCCATTCGCGAGTCGCGGGCAAGTCGAGAACGATCTTCGCGCCGGAACAGACGACGACGATCGGCGTCCGTGCCAACTCGGGAAGATCCGCGGAGACGTCCGGCAATGTGCCGCGATGAACACCACCGATGCCGCCGGTTGCGAACACTTTGATTCCGGCCCGATGAGCGATCCAACAAGTCGTCGCGACCGTCGTCGCGCCGTCCCAGGATTCGGCGACCGCGATCGGCAGATCTCGCGTGCTGACTTTCCGGATACCGTCTTCTTCGGCGAGCTTGCGTATCTCCGCGGCGTTGAGACCGACCCTCAGCGTTCCTTCGATAATTCCAATCGTGGCGGGCACCGCGCGACATTCGCGAACGATCTCTTCGAGACGTTGCGCGGTTTCAAGGTTTATCGGCCGCGGCAGCCCGTGCGCGATCACCGTCGATTCGAGTGCGACGACGGGCCGATCGAGTCTTAACGGTGCCGCAACCTCGGGAGCAATTTCAATCATGCTTTTCTAAATAGGGTGAAAACTGTTCCGCCGTCGTCACGCGGTTCCCACGAGATGCTCGCGTCGATCAAACCTGCTCGCGCTTTCATGTTTGGCAATCCCCGGCCTTCGGAGTTGTTGTCGTTCGACTTGAAGGAGCGGCCGTTGTCTTCAATGCGCAACGCGAAATCGCCGGTCGTCGACGATTCGACGAACATCTTCACTTCACTCGCTTCAGCATGCCGCCAGATGTTGTTTACAGCCTCTTGCACGATGCGATAGATCTGCATCTGCACGCTCGCCGGGAGTTGGCTGTGCTCCTCGATCGCTTCGTCACAGTGAAACTCGTACTCGAACCGTCTTTCGACCGGCGCGTCCTGAACCGCGTGCGACAACGCAAACTCGAGCGCCGCCGCAAACCCGACATTCTGCAACACTGACGGGCTCAGGTCTTCACAAATACGCCGCACTTCCTGCGAGATCGACTCGATCTCACCACGCAACGCCGTCGTCTGCTTGCCAGAGTCGCCGTTGGGCTTGATCTGGTCAGTCAACAAAGCGAGATGCCGCAGGTCCGCGAGCGTTTGATCGTGCAGATCGCGCGAGATGCGACGGCGCTCGCGTTCCGCTTCGTTCGCGAGGTTCAAACGAGCATCGGCAAGATCGCGATTGGCGTCGACCAGCGCGGCGCTCGTGGCGACGATGCGTCGTCGTTCGAGTATGGCCCACAGCAACGCCAGCAGCGCGAGTGCCAGCAGGATCGCGAGCGCCGTCGACGTCCAGGGGAACGGCGCGCGCGCCACCGTGAATGAAAACGTCAAAGACTGCGACGGCATCAGATCTTTGCTGAAAGCGATCGCCGTGACCTTGTACTTGTCCGGTTTCAAACCCTCCATCGTGAACTGCGAGTCGCGCGAGAGTTTTTGTTTGACTTGCTTGCCGGCGCTGTCCTCCAGCGTAAACGCATATTGAAACTGCTCGGGATAAGTTCGGCTGCTGATCGCAGTCACGTCGAGCAGCAAACTGTTCTGCGGGTATTCAAGGTTCACGCCGGCCGGGAGTTCCGAGAGCGCGTGTACGCGTTTGCTCACCAGGCGTGTCACGGACAGCGACGGCGGGACGTTTCCCGGCATGTAGCGGACGATGCCGCGATTGGTCCCGATCAATAGCGTCTCGTTGTCGCCGCCGGTGCGCAACGGCAACACGGAAAAGACGCTTTGCGAGGGCAGTCCCTGTTCGGAATCAAGTTGGGCCACGACGATGCCGACGGACGGATCATCTCGAACGCGCAGCAGCCCGTTGTCGCGCGTGCCGCACCAGATCTCGGTGAACTTGTCGTCGATGGCGATACGCACAAAACGCGCGTCAACGTTCGGTACTGCCAACGTGCAAGCCTGATCGGGACGGCACAAGAAAACTCCGCTGGATGTTCCAACCCACACCGTCGGGTTGGTCGTGCCGCGCGTCATGGAACGCACGACTTGTCCTTTCACGGGCGCAAACTGGGGATCTTCGCGCACCGTCTTTCCGTCTGAGACGAGCACACCGTCGCGTACCGTGCCGATTAACAATCTGTCTTGCTCAGACAGCAGGGTAACCGGTTCGCGCGCAAGACCATTGGGCCACGTCACACTCGTGCGCCCACCATCCAGGCGTTCGACACCGCGTCCGAATATCGCGTAATAAATCGCGCCGCGAAAATCGACAATCGCTCGCACGCTGCCAGGGCCGTCTGCGCTTCCGGAGCCGGAATCGACCCGCGTGAATGTTTGATCTTCAAACTTCACCTGCTGCCGCGGCGCGATGTAGAAGCCGCTCACGGAAGCGACTAACAAACGCGGAGTTGCGGGAAGCTGATCTTCCGCGATGTCGTAAATGATGTTCGTGCCCATGCCCGGCATGTTGGTCCACGACGATGTTTCGTTCTCGTAGACAAATAGTCCGCGGTTCGTGCCCGCCATCACGCGGCCGTTCACTGACTGGAAAAGCGAGCGCACGAAATTGCTCTCGCCGCCGTCACCGACTGACTCAACGCGTGGCGCCTGCGGATCGAAACGACAAACGCCGCGATCGGTGCCGAACCAGATCACGCCCTCACGATCGGAAAAGATCGCGTAGACGCGATCTGAACGCAGGCCGCCCGCGGTGCCGTCGAAAGTGAAACGCTGCGTCTTTGTTTTTGAAACGCGAAACACGCCGCGACCGTCAGTGCCGATCCACATTTCCTCGCCGATGGACTTCAGCGACAACACCTGACCCGTCGGTGTTTCCGTGCGTCTGGCAGTCGTGGGTGTGTCACCGGTTAACGCGCCTGGCTCTTCTTTTCGGGCTCGCGCGCCGAGCCAGAGATGGCCGTTTTTGTCGCGCTCGAGGGCGTTGAAGAAATAGACCATCGGGTGCGTTGTCAGGGACTTCGCCTCGCCATTACTGAGTTCCATTAAGCCGCGGCTGTGAGTGCCGATGAGCACCTGGTTACTGGCCCAATCAAGACTCGTGATGATGAGCGGTCCGGGTCGATCGCGGTCTTTGCTTTCAAGTGGTTGATTCAGAAGGTCGCGAGTTTCGAGGACGGTCCGCGTGACCCTTTCCTCGTTTTCCGTCGTCGTAACTGTCTTCACACGAGTCTCGAAAACGCGGCCTTGCTCGGTGGTCATTACTGCGAGATCTTTTTGCGGTGTGACGATCGCGGAGACTGCAAGCGCCGCGGTTTCCTTCACCTTCATGAACACGCCGCCCGAGAATCGCGCCGCGCCTCCTTCCGTTCCGACCCATAACGCGCCGTCTTGATCGGTTTGCAACGCCAGCACTCGTCCGCCTGGTAGCGCGGGATCGTTGATCGTTTGCGTGCGACGTCCGTCGAACTTTGCGAGTCCGGCTTCAGTGCCAAACCACATCGCGCCGTCGCTCGTCTGCGCGATCGCGCGAACACGATCGGAAGGGAGTCCGTGAAACAACGTGACTGCCCCCCACTGGTGTAAGCCGGTGATCGGGGTCGGCGAAGGTGATGGTGACGGTGATGGTGAGGGCGAAGGTGACGCCTGCGCTTGCGCTTCAGGTTCGCCGGGTTGTGCTGAGGAGGCTATGCCGGACCAAATACCGACAACACAGATGCAGAACATAAGTGTGAGAAACCACCATGGTCTGCCTTTATACATCTGCGTTTATTTGGGGCTTTTCTTTTGTGCAGCTTCGCGTTTCTGTTCGTCGTTGAAACGTTTCTGGTCTTTCTGCAGCCAGCCTTCCAGATCGTGCGCGGCTTTTTCGAGTTCGTCGCTATTGAGCAAACCACGCCGCAGCGCTTCGAAGAACGCGCGCGTGCGAATGTTATAAGCGAGCTTTTCGTACGTCTCCTGCTCGGTGCCTTCAGCGACACTGATGAAGAGCTTCTCGTAAAGAGTTGCGAGCCGGCTCTCGACGCCACGCAAGCTCAACGAACACTTGCGCGAGATGGCCCAGTTCGAAAGTCCGAGCGCGAGATAGTAAAGCGCCTCAGCTTCAAACTCGGTCAACAGCGGACGCTTGAACGAATCCTTGAACGCCGGGTCGATCATGTCGGCGCCATCTTCGAGCACCGCCGCCACGAAGCGCAGAAACCGCGACTCGGGATTGTTCTTGTGAATGAAGCCGTACGCCGGAGGCGGATCGACTGATTTGACGATCTTGCGAATCTCGTTGATGTAGATCTCGTGCGGAAACTGCGTCCAAAAAATGATGCGGGCGGTAGGGAAGTCGCGCCAAATCGCCCGCGCGGCTTTCACGCCGGACAGCTTGGGCATCTGGATGTCGAGGATGCATACTGCCGGCCGCTCGTCGAGTGCGAGTTTGACCGTCTCCTCGCCGTCGCCGGCCTCGAATACGGGCACGTGCGAGGGAAATTCCTTCTCGAGAATCTCGCGCAAGTAGTGGCGCTGGGCCATGTTGTCTTCGGCGATCAGTATCGACATCGTGATTTTTAACCGAGTCTATTCTCTACTGCGGTAACGCAAGCGCGAGACCTATGGAAAAAGAAGATTTAAAAAATCCTTTTTCCCCCATTGACCTCCCGCGGGCGCTACAGCCATCAACGGTACGGATGATAATGCGGTGCGAGTGGGGCGGCAACGTGGCTGACCACAATACCACTTGACGGCTGCCACCCGTTCGCACTATGAGTGCACACATGACGATCAAAAACCTGTGTTCCCTAATTTGTCTGCTTTTGTTCATCACAACTATGACTCAAGCTCAGGACGGCGCCGCCCGCGACGAGAAACTGTGGCAACGCGCCCTGCAAATCCAGCGGCGCGCTATCGTCATCGACACGCACAACGACGTGACGACGCCGATGACCAACGACTATTTCGATCTCAACGGCGCGCCGCCCGTGCCGTATCGCACCAACATCGAGCGCATGAAGCAGGGCGGACTGACCGCCGAATTCTTCTCGCTTTACATCCGTCCCTGGTACGTCCAGCACGGCGGCTCGGCGCGACGCACGCTGGACATGATCGACTCGGTCTATCGCGCCGTCGAACGAAATCCACGCGACTTGATGTTCGCGACGTCAGTTGCCGACATTCGACGCGCGAAACGTTCCGGGAAGATTGCCTGCCTGATGGGTATCGAAGGCGGTCACGCGATTGAGGATTCGCTGCCCACGCTGCGCGAGTTCTATCGACTCGGCGTTCGTTACATGACGCTCACGTGGAACAACACCAACAACTGGGCCGATGCCGGACGCGGCGAGAAGAAGTGGAACGGGTTGAACGACTTTGGCAAAGAGGTTGTGCTCGAGATGAATCGACTCGGCATGCTCGTCGATGTGTCTCACGTTTCTGACGACACGATCAGCGATGTGCTCGACGTTACGAAGGCGCCAATCATCGCTTCGCATTCTTCGGCGCGCGCGCTCAGTAACGTGCCGCGAAACATCCCTGATGATCTGCTGAAGCGAATCGCCGCGAACGGCGGCGTGATCCAGGTTAACTTCTACAGTGGGTTTGTGGATACAAACACGGTGACGCCGCAAAGCCAGGCCCGCGATGCGCGGTTGAAAGCGCAGCAGGAC
>DATANW010000159.1:0-7618 GCA_036266055.1 Pyrinomonadaceae bacterium
TACTTCGATGGTGCGCACGCGCGACGTGATGAACGTGACCGACGTCGATCTTTATCGCGAGTTGGCGGGCGGCGTGACGACGTTGAATCTGCTGCACGGTTCAGCGAATCCGATCGGCGGCTTGAACACGGTGGTGAAGATCAAGTACGGCCGTCCGGCAAGCGAGTTTCTGTTTCCGGGCGCGATGCCGGGGATCAAGTTCGCGCTCGGCGAGAACGTGAAGCGTTCGAGCACGCCAAACCAGCCCGGCGTGCAGCGCCGTTATCCAAACACGCGCATGGGCGTCGAAGAAACGATCCGCGATGCGTTCGTGCGCGCGCGTGATTACAAGCGGACCTGGGACGAGTATCGCGCGGCGTCGGCGAAGGACAAGAACCTGATCCCGCCGCGACGTGATTTACAACTCGAGCCGCTGGTCGAGATTCTCGAAGGCCGGCGCTACGTCCACGCCCACTGCTACATCGCGAGCGAGATCCTGATGCTGATCAATGTCGCGGACGAGTTTGGTTTCAAGATCAAGACCTTCCAGCACGTGCTCGAAGGCTACAAGGTCGCGAAAGAGATCGCCGCACACGGCGCCGGCGCTTCGATCTTCGCCGACTCGTGGGGCTACAAGATCGAGGCTTACGACGCGATTCCCTACAACGCCGCGATCATGACTCGCGCCGGAGTTGTCGTCTCAATGAATTCCGACTCCGACGAACGCGCCCGCCGGTTGAACATCGAAGCCGCGAAGGCGATGCATTGGGGTGACCTGACTGAAGAGCAGGCGCTGAAACTCATCACGCTCAATCCCGCGATTCAACTCGGCATTCAGGAACGCGTCGGATCGATCGAAGTCGGCAAAGATGCTGACGTCGCGATCTGGAATGGTCATCCGTTCAGCGTTTATTCACGCGTCGATACGACGTTCGTCGACGGCACGATCTTTTTCGATCGCGCACAGGACCTCGCGCGCAGGCCCGAACTCGCTAAAGAACGACTCACATTGGAGCAGGCGGAGCCAAACAAGCCTCCCGCACGCGGCGCTCAGTCGCCAAACACACCGCGACGCCGGCCGACTGGTCACACCGACGATGAAATCGATCAGCAGGAGGACCGCCCGTGAAAATTCTTCTTACTATCGTCTTAATCTGTGTTCCCGGCTCTGTTCCCGTTTGGGCCCAGCAGATCGGCAACCCGACAACTCAACAAGGCGTGATTCCCGCGCGCGGCACTTTCGCCATTCGCAACGCGCGTATCGTGACCGTCAGCGGCGCTGATATCGAAAACGGCACGGTCGTGATTCGCGATGGGAAGATCGAAGCCGTCGGCACGAACGTCAACGTTCCCGCCGGGGCGCAGTCGATCGACGGACGTGGTCTTTCGGTCTACCCCGGAATGATCGACGCCGGCACGAACATGGGTCTCGTCGAAGTTCCGCAAGGCGCGAATGGCACCGTCGATACTTCCGAAGTCGGCGAGTTCAACCCGAACGCAAAAGCGATCATCGCCGTGAATCCGCACAGCGCGCACATCGCGGTCACGCGCGTCGAAGGCATCACCAACACGTTGACTGCGCCGACCGGGGGACTCATTTCGGGTCAGGCAGCGCTGATCAACCTGCTGGGCACCGCGCCGAAGGAGATGGCGGTCGTGCCGCAATTCGCGCTCGTCATCAACTATCCACGCGTTGGTTTTGGTGGTGGCGGTTTCGGCGGTTTCGCGCAAGCGCCTCCCAATCTTGCGGAAACGCTGACAGCCAACGAACGACAGGTTGAACAGATTCGCAAGATGTTGCGCGATGCGGAAGCTTACGGTCGAGCGCAGGAAGCTTATGAAAAAGACAAGACGCTGCCGCGCCCGGATCACAGCGTCGTGCTCGAGCCGCTCGTTCCGTACGTGCGCGGAGAACGTCCCGTGATCTTTCGCGCAGATCGCGAAGCCGAAATTCGCGGCGCGATCAAATTCGCAGAAGAGATGAAGCTCAAGGCGATCATTCTCGGCGGCAACGACGCGTGGCGGGTCGCGAGCTTGTTGAAAGAGAAGAATGTGCCGGTGATTCTGACGGGCATCTTCTCGCTGCCGAGTCGTGAAGACGACGATTACGACGTGCTTTACGAAAACGCGGCGAAGTTGCAGCAGGCGGGCGTCCGTTTCGCGATTTCTACGGGCGACGCCGGTCCGGAAGTTCGCAATCTCGCGCAGTATGCGGGAATGGCGGCGGCGTATGGCTTGTCGAAAGCGGACGCAGTGAAGGCGGTGACGCTTTATCCGGCGCAGATCATGAACGTCGCGGATCGTCTGGGATCGATCGAGGCTGGCAAGATGGCGAACCTCGTGGTCACGGATGGCGATCTGCTCGAAATTCGAACCCACATACGATATTTGTTCATAGATGGGCGTCCGGTGGTGTTAAGCAGTAGACACACCGAACTGAATGACGCGTTCAAAAATCGAAAGTAGGTTTGCATAAAAGGCACAAACCAAAGCCACAAGAGACACAAAGGGAATCACACTTTAGACCAAACCTGATTTTGGTTCTTGTGCCTTTTGTGAATTTTGTGCCTTTGTGGTTAATGTCCCAACGTTATTAGGAGGCCCTCCCATTGTTCACACTTGCCCGCTTGATCCGTGCCACTACCGTGGTGGCACTGGCGCTTATTGCGTCCGCCACCGTTTACTCCCAAACGAAGCTGTTGCGATTTCCGGATATCCGCGGCGACCGCGTTGTCTTCACGTACGGCGGCGATCTTTGGACCGCGCCGTCGTCCGGCGGCATGGCCACACACTTGACGTCGCATCCAGGCGTCGAGCTATTCGCAAAGTTTTCACCTGACGGAAAATGGATCGCTTTCACGGGCCAGTACGACGGCGACGAACAGGTTTACGTCGTGCCCACGACCGGAGGCGAGCCGCGTCAACTTACGTTCTATCCCGCTCGTGGTCCATTGCCGCCGCGCTGGGGTTGGGAGAACCAGGTTTACGGTTGGAGCAAAGACGGAAAGCAGATCTACTTTCGTTCGACGCGCGACTCGTGGTCGGTTGGTATCGCGCGTCTGTACGCGGTCTCACTTGATGGGGGTGCGGCCCAACCGTTGCCGATGCCACAAGCCGGTTCCGGCGACTACTCGCCAAACGGCGCCGAGATGGTCTACTCGCCGCAAGCGCGCGATTTCCGTTCCGAGAAGCGTTACAGCGGCGGTCAGGCCAACCATCTTTACATCTTCAATCTTGGCAATCGCAGTGCGAAGCAGATCACGGACGGACCGCGCGCGACCCGCGACCCGATGTGGGTTGGCGACACGATCTTCTACAACTCCGACAAGGACGGTCATTTCAATCTCTATGCCTACACGGTTTCGTCCGGACGCAGCACTCAGGTCACGAGCAACCGCCAGTACGACGTGCGTTGGCCCAGTTCCGACAACGAGAACCAGATCGTTTTCGAGTTGAACGGCGAGTTGCAGGTGTTCGACACGCGCAGCCGGAAGAGCACGCCGATCTCGATCAACGTTCCCGACGAAGGAATCGCGCGGCGTCCGAGTCGTGTGGCGGTGGGCAACCAGGTTCAGTCAGTCGGGTTGAGTCCGAAAGCGGAACGCGTGTTGTTCGCGGCCCGCGGCGACATTTTCACTGCGCCAATCGAAAAGGGACCGACGCGAAATCTCACGCATTCGTCAGGAGCGTTTGACAAGTGGCCGAGCTGGTCGCCGGACGGATCGCAGATCGCGTTTGTGTCCGACATGAGCGGCGAAGAAGAGCTGTATCTGATGCCGCAGGATGGATCGAAGCCCGCGGAACAGATCACGCGCGGTGGGACCGCGATGCGTTACGGACCGGAGTGGGCGCCCGACGGGAAGCGTCTCGCGTTCAGCGACAAGGACGGCAAGGTTTACATCATCACGCTCGCCGATCGCAAAGTCACGGAGATCGCCGACGCGCGTCGCGGGCAGGTGCGCGATTACGTCTGGTCGCCGCGCGGAAATTACCTCGCGTTCTCGATGCCGAATGAAAACCAGTTCACGTCGATCTACATCTGGAGCGCGTCTGATGGACAGTTGCGACGCGTAACGGCGGAGAGCAGCAACTCGTACAACCCCGCGTGGGATCCGCAGGGCAACTATCTCTTCTTCAACAGCGACCGTGAATACTTGCCACAGCTTTCGGGCGTGGAGTTCAACTTCGCGACGAATCGGATGGCACAGTTCTACGCGATGACGTTGCGCAAAGACGTGAAGCATCCGTTCCCGCCGGAAAGCGATGAAGTCACGGTGGGGAAGACTGCCGATGACGCGGCGAAACCAGCGACTTCCCCCGCGCCTGATAAGCCGGCGGAAACTCCTGCTGCTCCCGCTGCGGAACCGAAGCCCGAGGCCGCGCCGAAACCGCCGGCAAATCTCGTGATCGATTTCGATGGTATCGAGCACCGCGTCGCGAAGGCGCCGATAGCCGCTGACAATTATCTTGGTTTGGCCGTGAAGCCCGGTTTCCTGCTGTATGCCGTTGGCGGCGCTGCTTACTACGGCCGCCAGGGCGATCGCACTACCACGTTGAAGCTCTATTCGCTCAAAGATCGTAAAGAGACGACACTGGCGGAAGACATTCGCGGGTTCACGCTTGCCGACGACGGTGCGAAAGTGCTCGTCGCGCAAGGTCCGGGCGCCACGACTTATAACCTTTACGATGCGACACCGACCGGCGATCGCTCGCGCAAGGCAGTTTCGACTGCGGGACTCTTCGTCGATCGTGTTCCGGCTGAAGAGTGGAACCAGATCTTCAACGAAGTTTGGCGGCGCTATCGCGACTGGTTCTACGTTTCGAACATGCACGGTTTCGACTGGGAAGCGTTGCGCGAACAGTACAAGCCGTTGCTGAAACACGTCGCGCATCGTTCGGACCTGAACTATGTGATCCACGAGATGATTTCGGAGTTGACGATTCAGCACGCGTACATCGACGGCGGTGATTTTCAAACTCCGCCGCGGCCGCGATATGGGTTGCCGGGTGCGCGCTTCGAATTAGATCGCCAGGCTGGACGTTATCGCATCGCGAAGATTTTCGCCGGAGAGAACCAGGAAGACATTTATCGTTCGCCGTTAACCGAAGTCGGCGTGAACGCGAGTGTCGGCGATTACGTGCTCGCGATTGATGGTGAAGAGTTGAAGGCGACGGACGATCCGTATCGCTTGTTGCGAAACAAAGCGGACAATCCGGTCCAGCTTACGTTGAACAAAACGCCGACGATGCAAGGCGCGCGCGCCGTTTCGTACCGCCCGATCAGCGATGAGTCAAACCTGATCTATCTCGATTGGGTCGAAGGCAATCGCGAAAAGGTAGCGAAGGCGACTAACGGCCGTGTCGGTTACATGCACCTGCCGGACATGGGTGCGAATGGCATTCGTGAGTTCATCAAGTGGTACTACCCGCAACTTAGCAAGGAAGGCATGATCGTCGACGTGCGCGCGAACGGCGGCGGCAACGTGTCGCGCATGATCATCGAGCGACTGCGGCGCAAGGTGCTGGCGCTCGGTTATTCGCGCACGAATGACGAAGCGACGACGTATCCCGATGCGGTGTTCTTTGGTCCAATGGTGTCGATCCTCGACGAGAACTCCGGCTCCGATGGCGACATCTTCCCGGCGATGTTCCGTGAAGCCGGACTTGGACCATTGATCGGCAAACGTTCCTGGGGTGGTGTTGTCGGTATCACAAACCGCGGAACGTTGATTGACGGCGGCGTCGTGAACGTGCCGGAGTTTGGTTTCGCGAGCAAGAACGGCGAGTGGGTGATTGAAGGGTACGGCGTCGATCCCGACATCGAAGTCGACAACGATCCGAATTCCGTATTGTCCGGAAAAGATCCGCAGCTCGAACGCGCGATCACGGAGATCATGTCGAAGCTGAAGAACCCGGTGAAACTCCCGGGCAAGCCCGCGCCGCCGGTGAAAACAATTAAGGACTCGAGCACGTCACGCGCGCGTGCTGGTAATTAGTCTTTGATAATCAGTTTGTCTTCGGGAAGCATCGCGGGCAAACCCTTGTGTTGCCAGCAGCGCACGAATCCGTGCACGCGGCGAGAACAGGGTTTGCCCTTTTTTGTTCGCGCGCCGCAGGTGTAGACCTGATCGGTGACGGACTGCGCTTGGGGGTTTCCTTGATTTGTGTTTGAAGTTGATTGCGCAGGTCGCTCGATCACCAACGGTGGTCGCTCGCGTCGGCAGCCTCGTCCGATCAGAAATCCCATCACCAAAAGAATGACTGTTGCGATCAGCCGTTGCAGCCGGTAATCCTTTCGCGTCTCACGAAAACACTTGTCGCAAAACCTGCGGCTGGTCCATACGCGCCAGCGCAGTCGCACGATCTGCTCGCCGCATTCGCAACAGAAGTTTGGCCGGTAAGTTGTGAGGAGCGGCAACGTGAGTGTCCTTTCGTATTACAAACCGAGCGCATTATATCCGGCTTTCACAAAGCAACCGATCGCATTTCGCGAGCGTCCGAAATCAGCACGTTTGAAAATTCCACAATGGGCGGGCATACTTTCCGGCGATTTTCCATGAAATACGAGCGCTATTTTTCAAAAATCTGCCGTCGACTCCCGTTTCTAACTCTTTTAGTGCTCGCTGCCGCGCTCACCGCGACAGCACAAGATCCCGACGACGTGATCCGCACCGAGACGTCGCTGGTGCAGTTGAACATCGGCGTCGTCGACAGGCAGGGCCGCCCAATCAAGACTCTGAATCGAAGTGATTTCGTTGTTTATGAGGACGGCGTCAAACAGTCGATCCAACATTTCGAACCAGTCGACGCTCCGTTCAGTCTCGTGCTGATGCTCGACATGTCGGGGTCGACAATCACCTTTCGCCAGCAGTTAAAACTAGCGAGCCAGCGTTTTCTCGACGCGCTTTCGCCGGACGATCGGGTAGCGGTGATTCAGTTCAACGCGAAAGTGAAGTCGTTGACGGGCTTCTCGACTGATCGTCTGAAAACCGCGTACGCGATCGAGATTGCCGACGGCGCGGGCGAAACGCATTTTTATGAAGCGCTGAAATACGCGTTGAAAGAGCTCGAAAAGGAAGGGCATCGGCGAAAAGCCATCGTCGTGCTCACCGACGGCCTCGACACGAACATGCGCAACTCCGATCGCACGATGTTGTCGAAAGCAAAGTCTGATGAAGAAGCGTTGGGGCTGATCGATCCACACTCGAGTCCGGATTTGACGAATGTGTTGGCCAGCGCGGATCGTCAGGGCGTCACGATTTATCCACTGGCGCTGCCCTCCGGAGATCCGAAACGGCTGCCATTGCCGTCGCCGAACATCACCGGCATTTACGCTGCGGCGCGCGCGCGTTTGCAATCGCTCGCGGACCGCACCGGCGGGCGTCTGAACGAGATCGACCGGTTGCAATACATGGCGCAGCTTTATCGCGAGGTTGCCGCGAATCTTCGTTCGCTTTACACGGTCGCTTACCAGCCGCAAGGCGAACGAGTGCGCGGCAAATGGCACGACATCAAGGTCGAAGTCGTTCCTGCGGACCTGACCGCGCGCACCAAACCCGGTTATTTCGCACGCTAAGATTGGTCGTTTCGCACGCGTTGAGATTCGTCATTTCGCCTGTAAAGAAGGCGCGTTTTACTT
>DATANW010000160.1:0-15550 GCA_036266055.1 Pyrinomonadaceae bacterium
CTTCTTCACCCAATTGGTCGCTCCCGTATCGATTGGAATAACCGGTTGCGCGTCGAGCATGTACTTCTCGGCCTGGGCCAACAGCTCATAGCGCTTCTTCGGATCCAGCATGCGGTTCGCATCGTCGAGCATGGCGACATATTTGGGATCGAGCCAACCCGTGCCGCTTTCGCCTCCGGTATAAAACAGACTCAGAAACGTGAATGGATCCATGTAATCGGCGCCCCATAAGCCGCGCGCGAACCCCTTGTACTCGAGCTTCGACCTGGCGCTCAGGAAAGTTTTCCACTCCATGTTGCGCAAGCTAACTGTGATGCCGAGGTTCTGTTTCCACTGCGCTTGCATAAACTCGGCCATCGCCTTGTTCGATTCCTGTGTGTTGTAGATGTATTCGACCTGGTCCACTGGAAACTTGGGGCACGTAAAACTGCCGTCTGCTTTCTGCGTCACCGGAAATCCCGCTTCGCCAAGCAGTCGACGCCCTTCCGCGGGGTTGAACTGGTCACCCTTCGGTTGCGGATAGTCTTTGAAGATACCCTCGGGCGTGAACGCCGTCAGCGGCTTCACGATCTTGCGCCACCTGGCCCACGCGTTTTTGTCGATGGCATAGTTGAACGCTTTGCGCACGCGCACGTCGTTCATCGGCGGCTGGGTGACGTTGATCTGCAGGTAATTGATCGCAGCCTCGGCGCCGTCCATGTAATCCTTCTTTGCTCGTACCACTTCGAGCCATGCATTCGGCACGGTGTGATTGAGCACCGCATCGACTTCGCCGACCTTGTAGAGGTTCATGATCGTCGGATTGTCCGACATCGGAAAGAAGTGTATCTCGTCGAGTTTGACAGTGGCCGCGTCCCAGTACATCGGATCGCGTTCGACGACCATTATGTCGTACGGCCGCCACGTTTTCAGTTTGAACGGACCGCAAGTGACGATGTTCTGCGGTTGGGTCCACGCTGAACCATACTTTTCTACAACCTGCCGGGGAACGATACGGAAGACCTGATGGGCCAACAGGCCAACAAAGAACGGCGCCGGTTGAATCAGCGAGATGCGCAACATGTCGTCGCCGATTGCTTCCACGCCGATATCCTCGGCTTTCACCGTAACCAGCTCTTTGCCCACCAGGGCAGCTTTCAATTTCGGATTTGCGTCGAGCGCCTTGTTGCGCGCTTTTGCATCGCCGGGCAACGTCAGACGCTGCGGCGTGTGCAGCTGTTTGTGAAAATCTGAATCGATCGGATCGTGCGAATCGACTCCGTTTTTAAGATACTCGCCACTTTTGCTGTTATCGAGTGGCAGACCGGCAAGCGGTTCGGCCGGAGTGTCGGGATCAAAGTCTTTGGCGAGCAGGAACTGGCCAGTCTGCGGATCGCGCACAAACACTCTCTGCTCGTTGTAGGCCTGCGCATTCCTTATGTAGTAGGCCAGGTAGGCATTGCGCGAGGCGGTCTCTTTCGACAGCGCTCGACGGTAGCTGTAAACAAAGTCCTGCGCCGTGATGGGATCACCGTTGGACCAGCGCGTATTTTTCCGCAGATAAAACTTGAATTCAGATGAATCGTTGTTTACTTCCCAACGTTCGGCGAGGGCAGGTTCTGGCCCCATCGTCTTCGGATGATATTCAACCAGCGCCTGAAACAGCGCCATATAGATGCGTGCTTCGGGTTGTCCTGTGCTCACGACGGGATCGAGCGACTCGGGTTCGTCACCGGTAACGTAGCGCAGAATGTTTCGGTCTGGCGGAACAGTCTTACCGAAGAACGGCTCCTTGTTTGAACCCACGCTGCACGACATGGCGCCGATGGCGATGGACGCCAGCAACAACAGCAAGCCAATCAGCTTTCGTTTGCTCATAAAGGACACTCGCTTTAAAGAGGGTGGGAGAAATCTCAAAAACACCGAGAGAGACGAGGGGAAGTTACCACGCGAGCGAAGTTTTTATCAAGATGGTCTAAGACTTCATACCGGCGGGATCTAAATATTTGTTCAATCCGCGTTTACTTGTGCTTGACGGCGTATCCCAATCCATCGCCGACAGGCAGGACTACCGCGCGCAACTGAGGATGGTTGATGAAATACGGATTGAAGTCGCGGAGTGCGACCGTCGAGGCCTCAGTATCGTCACTGGTGACTCGTCCGCCCCAGAGTAGATTGTCGACGATCACGACACCGCCGCTGCGCAAACGCGGCAAGCCGAGATCGAGGTACTGTTTGTACTCTTCCTTCACGGCGTCGATGAAGAGTAGATCAAAAGTCTCGTTGAGACGCGGCATCACGTCCAGTGCTTTACCGCGTTCGATGCGCACGCGATCCATTAGACCAGCACGCTCGAGATAACCGGACGCCGCACTGATCATCTGGTCATTCGGTTCGATCGTCACGACCTGACTGCCCTGGCCCATCCCACGCGCGAGATGGACCACCGAGTAACCGATGGCCATCCCGATCTCCAATGCCCGCTTCGCGCCGCTCGCCCGCGCCGTGATCTCGATGAATGCCGCCACCTCCCGATCCGCGATCGGCACGTTATGCTTCGCCGCGTAAACCTCCATCTCCGTCAACAACTGATCGCCCTGCGGCAGCAAATGATCGAGATACTCCGCCTGATCGCGTTGGAGAATCGCGTCGAGTCGCGCTTTCATGATTTACCCTGTTTACCTTTCAACTGTCCGAATTTTCCGGCAGGTCGCCGTTGACCGAGACGTAGCGGCGGCCGAGGCCGAGTTGGCGTAGTTTGTGCTGAAGAGACTGCCGGTGCATGTCGAGAATCTCGGCTGCGCGAGTCACATTACCCTGTGTGTGTTCGAGGCAGCGCGTGATGTAACGGCGCTCGAACTCGCGTCGATCCTCGCGGAAATCGGCTGTAAACGGCACCCGCAGGCCGTCCGCTTCGTCTTCTGATTCGCCGATTGGTCCTTTGGGAATTCCGGCTGTGATCTCATCCGGAAGGTCGCGGGGCGTGATCTCGTCGCCTTCCGCCATGATCACGGCGCGGTCGATCGTGTTCTTCAACTCGCGCACATTGCCGGGCCAGTTGTACTCAAGGAGACGCTTCAACGCACCCTGGCTCAACGAACGCTGTGGCAGTTCATAACGCTCTGCCGCACCGCGCAGGAACGTGTCGGCGAGCAGCGGAATGTCTTCGCGTCGTTCGCGCAAGGGAGCGATATCGACGGTCACGACGCGCAAACGATAGAACAGATCCGCGCGAAAGTTACCGTTCGTGATTTCCTGTTCGAGCGGTCGATGCGTGGCACTCACGATGCGCACGTCGACGGGGATCGACTCATTCGCGCCGAGTCGTTCGATACGACGTTCCTCAAGGGCGCGGAGCAACTTGGCTTGGACATTCGAGCTCATGTCGCCAATCTCGTCCAGGAACAACGTGCCGCCGTCTGCTTGTTCAAACTTCCCTTCCCGCCGCGCTGCGGCCCCTGTAAAAGCGCCCTTTTCGTGGCCGAACAACTCCGACTCGATCAACTCCGACGGCAGCGCCGCGCAATTTACCGCCACAAACGAACTATTGCGCCGCACGCTGTTTCGCTCGTGAAGCTCGCGTGCGACCAGTTCCTTGCCGGTACCTGATTCGCCACGCACCAGCACGGTCGCGTCAGTTTCCGCTACCTTGTCGATCATCGACCGCACGCGTTGCATCGCTTCGGAATTGCCGATGAGTGCGCCGCGTTTTGTTCGCTCGACCTCGATGCGGCGTCGCAGCGAAAAATTCTCGCGCCGCAGTTGGACCGTCTCCGCCGCGTTCTTAACTACGAGACGCAGATCGTCGAGCTCGAATGGTTTGGAAAGATAATCGTGGGCCCCGGCTTTCACCGCTTCAACGGCCATGCGTTCCGAGCCGTGCGCGGTGATGATGATCACCAGGGGGGCATTGCCATTGCCGTTTGCGGATTTGAGTTCGCGAAGGAAATCGAGCCCGCTCATTCCCGGGAGGTTAACGTCCAGCAGGAGCAAGTCGGGCTCGTGTTGTTTTAGCAGGGCGCGGGCTGCTTCGGCGGACCCTGCTTCGGAGATGTTGTAGCCGAAGGTCGTCAGTGCTCGCCGCATGCCGTAGCGGGCGGCTTCCTCGTCGTCAACTATCATCAATCGCAATGCGTCTTTTCTCACTTCCGGTTAGTTTAGAACTCGTCCGAAAGATTTACTAGCGCATGGCGTGCCAAAGAGCTCTTGGGACTTTGGCCTGGGGTCTTTGTCAGGATCTTGCTTTGAATGTAGACCAAAGGCCCAGGTCCTAAAGCCATCGTCTTACTTCTGGGCTCGCTTGGCTGAAACCACCAGGATGATGGCGTCGCCCGATGGACCAACGTTGAGCGTGCCGACGACGACCGGCTCTCCCTCGCGCATGCTGACGTCGGTTCCCAGACCCGTTTGCTCGTAATTAATTGACGGCCGCACTTCGCCATTCGCGGCAACGGCGCCAACCTGAATCGGAACGCGCGCGCCAAAACTGAAGCCGTCCATGTGGATCAGTTGCTGGCCTTCGTTGTTGCGTGCCAGTCGCACTTGCCGGATGTTGAAGTGACTGAAACTCGGCGTCATCGCGGTTGCGGCCACGGGGGTGATCGGAGCGCCGACCCAGTTCAGTTGCAAACGCCCATCGTTCTTGACGCGATTGATCAGCGTCGAGACTAGCCGGTAGTTCTTGAACGGCAACGATGTGTGCAGCTGTTTCACTATCGAGTCGAGTGCACTGGGAAGTTTCGCATCCCCGGCGTCCTGGTTGGTGCCGACGATCAGATAGAGTTGCGTCTCGAGATTTGTTTCGTCTTCCTGTGCTTCTTTTTTCGTGTCTGTTTGGGTTGGAAAGCCGCCTTGCGCTTGCGCCTGCACCACCGTCTGCGCCTGGGCGCCAACTCCGGCGCTAAGACACACCACCGCAAACAGCAACGCGATTACAAATTTCTTCATGCTACGTCTCCTTCGAATAAGTAACGCTCCAAGCCACACCTATCACGCAGCCTGTGTCTGAAAGTTCCGTTGTGATGCTAACTTCAGAATGCGGAGATTGCGGCACGCCAAACGAGCGGGAATTAGCTTTACGTCAAAGTCTGGAATCCCACCTACGTCAGTGGGTGGATACTTCAACTCCGACCTACATCACCGCCGAGCCACTTCTGGAAATCCCACCAAAGAGAGTGGGTGGATTGTTCATTCCCGCCATGGGTTCAGGTCCGAAGTGAAACTTCCATCAACTATCGTTGGTGGGATTCCAGCGCTTTTGAAGCAAACCTGTAGGCTGGAAGTTAACCATCACCCACTGGCGTGGGTGGGATTCAGACTGAGGCAAAGCTACGAGGAATTAGTTGACGGGGATGCGGATGTGAAACAGTGCGCCGTGTCCGTTACGCGCGACGCCGAGTGATGCGGAGCCACCGACTTCCTGCACGCGTTTGCGAACGATCGCGAGGCCCAGTCCGGTGCCGCGTTGACGAGTGGTGAAGAACGGCTCCCAGATCTGTTCGCGTAGTTCATGCGGCACGCCTGGGCCGCTGTCCTGCACAGTCACCAGCAACTCTCCATCAGACGCGGTTGCAGTTAAAACAACCTCACCGCCCGACGGCGTCGCCTGCAATGCATTGAGCAACAGGTTCGATAACGCATCGCGCAAAGCGGAAACAGATTTGCCCGCGAGAGTTGAGTCGGTGGAGATCGTGCAGTTGAGCTCGATTCCCTGCTCGCGCGCGTTGGCGCGAAAGAGATCTACGGAGGTGTGCACCAGTTCGCTAACACTCAAAGGCTCGGCTGCCGGACTCTCTTTCCGCGCGAAACTCAACAACTGCGTGATGCTCTGACTCAGTCTATCCGTCTCGCCGACGATCAAACTCAGATCGCGGTCATACTCACTCTTCAAACCCTCATCTTCACGCATCACCTGCGCAATCGACTTTATCGCCGACAACGGATTCTTGATCTCGTGTGCGACGGTCGCAGCCATACGACCAAGCGCCGCCATACGTTCACGCTCCGCCAGTTCCCGTTCGAGCCGGAAGTTCTCCTCGACCAAACGTGAATCGTCGATCGCAATCGCGACCTGGTTCGCCAGCAGCTCCATCACCGACCGCGCGTCCGGGGTGAGACTCGCCGCCGCCGCATCAATTGCCAACAAGCCCTCGACGTTCTCTTCACGCCGTAACGGATACGCCAATTTAAACCCTTGCTCTACCAGAACCGGATCGTCTTCAACCGGCGCCCAACCATTCGCGCGCGACTTCGCCAGGACCAACTCGCCCCACGGCCCGGGAAGTTTGCGATGTCCATTCACTTCACCGGCAACCGATCCGTCGATGAAGATCTTCAACTGTCTCAACCCGAGCGCCTTCGTCGTGCGCTCTTCCACAAACTGCAAAAGATCAGACAGCTCCTTGAACAGGCCGGCATGCGATCCGATCCGCGAAACGATCTCTTTATAAAGCGCAGCCTCGCGTTCGAACAGTTTGTGAAAACGTTGGGCCAACCAGCCGCGCAACGGCGCCGCCATCAAAGCCAGCGCCAGGATCAGCAATGCTTCGACCAGCCCGGGACGAATGCCGTAACGCTGCGTCATCCAGTCGCCGATGGTGCGAATACCGAAGACGTAAACGGTCAACACGACCGTGGCAAACGTCACCACGATCAAGCTCTCTTCGATAATGATTTCGAGATAACGGTAGCGATAGATGTAGTACGCCAGTAGCACTGACGGCAGCAGCGATCCGAGGTTCGCAATCGTCTTCAGATACAGTCCAGGGGTTGTGCCTGCGCCCAGTCCAAAGGCGAGCGCTGCCAGGATCACGATGCCGATGCCGATGAACGACGCCGCCAGCGTCCGCATGATCCGTTTCTCGCTGCGATTATGACTCCTCCGCGCGATCAGCAACTCGGTCAACGCAATTAGTCCGAGCACGTAAGCAATCCAGAACGCGAACGGAATCACGAAGAACGACAGCTTCTTGAACATCGGCTCGTATTCGCCCGTCCACAGCTTCGGAATCGCGATCAGGAGAAAAACTGTCGGAATGTAGGAGAGATAGACGCGAAGCCGTTCACCCTGGTTCAGACCACGGCCGTGCGACTGCGCCCACAGGTGCAAATGGACGTGAAGTAAAAACGAATACGCGAAGGTGATGCTCACTACGGCGACGGTGTCGGCGACGCGCAGGAGGGTGGTCCAGGTGTCAGGACCAAGATCGAATAGACCGTGAAGCGTGACTGCGAGGTTGCTGGTGTGCCAGCCACCCATCGTGAGCGCGAGCGCGGCGAGAATGCGCTCCACGTTTGTGAGCTTGGTGCGATGGCGGATGAGTTGCACCGCCATCCAAAGCGGAAGCAACGCGCCGATGCTATAGCCGATGACCTGGAGTATTTCGAGTGGATCGAGTGGGGACATTTTGCGTGGTACTTTGTGCTTTGTACTTAGAACTTTGTTAGCAGCCGCAAAGGCCGCTCAAACTCGAACAAAGAACAAAGCACAAAGTACCAAGCACAATACTTAGTTCACAGCCGTGTTGCGCGGCGGCGTGAAGGTTATTTCCACGCGCCGGTTCTTCGTGCGGCCGGCGACCGTCGTGTTCGGCGCCACCGGGTTTGACGCTCCCATTCCGTTGGCTTGAATGCGCGCCGGCTCCACACCTGCCGACTGAAAACGATCCGACAGCACGCGCGCACGTTCCTGCGTGAGCTGTTGCAACGAAACTTCATCACCGCGGTTGTCAGTGTAGGCTTCAATCAGGATCTGGTAGTCAGGATTACTCGCCAGCAACGCCGCCAATGGTTCGAGTTTCGCCGCTGATGCGGTGGACAGCGTCGCTTTACGCGCGTTGCTCCAAATCGCTTCGGGCAGAACCAGGCGGAAGCCGGCCGATGTTTCTTTGACTGTTCCATACTTCGCGAGTGTTTGTTTCAACGTCGCTTCCGCATTGCGTCTTTCGACGGCCTGTCGTTCAGCTTCGACGCGCGCGTTCTCTGCGTCTTTCTCGCCTTCGAGTCGCGCAAGTTTCAGCTTGGCGTTGTCAGACTCCGCCCGCAAGGCCTGGTTCTCGTCACGCAGCCGGGCGATCTCGACGCGTTCTCGACGTAATTGATCGTTTGCCGTTGCCGCATCGCGTTCGGCGAGTTCGCGAGTACGAGTTTCTTTATCCAGTGCTGCACGCAGTTGGCTCACTTCCTGCTGCAACTCGTCTGACGTGCGCTCGGCTTTGCGGATCGCCTCGTCGCGGCGGCGCGTTTCATCGCGGGCCAAGCGGGCTGCCTTGCGAACGCCTGCAACCTCTTCGGCGTTGGCGCCGGCGGAAGTTGCGCTCCGTGCCTTGATGTCGATGGTGGCGGTGGGTTCGTTCATGCGCCACGCCTGTTCGGCCTCCTGCAACAGATCCTCGGCTTTACGAAGTTCTTCAGGAGCATCCTGAGAAGCGCCGGCGTATTTCGCGAGACTCACTGCCTGACGCGCGCCAAGCAAGGAGACCGGAGTTTGGCGATAGTCTGCATCGGCAACTTCCGGCACACGGACATTACGGAAATAATCACTCGAGTTTCCGATGTACTTGACGTCGATAGTCTCGACCTGACTTCCGTTCGGGCGTTGTGGCGGAAGGTTTTCCATGACGACGGCACGGCTCGGCACTTTCATCAGGAAGTGCGGCTCGGCAGTCAGAATCAGTGCGAACGATTGGAGCGGCGTGGTGACGTCGAGTTTCGAATCGACGAACGAACTGCCGCTGCGTTTAATCTCGCCGAGGTTGTCGACGTGTCCTTCAGGCGAGATGGCCCAGAGAATGTAAGTCGTGTAAGTGCCACCGAGTTCAGAAGCACGTGGCAGATCGTCAACGTTGAATTCAACGCGAGTGCCACGACGACCGGCACGCTTAACCTTTGCTTCACCCTTCAGCCGCGGCAGCAACGTCGTCCCGCGAAACTTCACCGTCACGGTTTCATCCAGCGGATAAGTAATCGCGACGGTCTGTCGCTCAACATCCCTCTGGGCAAACGCGAATGAGACGGAGAGTAAACAAGCGATAAGTACGAGTGGGAGGCGTTGACCAATGCATCTGAACGTCATGGCAAAAGAACTCCTGGCGTATTTTATTAATTCTCTTGATGCCTCAGCTACGTCGACTGTTGCCGGAAATCTCACAGATTACTCGCGAAATCTGTGTTCGTACCTCGTTTTGCGATAGGCGGCAACCTGGACAATGAGCACGGAGATTCCGGAGAGCAACAGCAGATGGATCCAGCCTCGCTGCTGAGCAACGAGCAGGATGAACCAGAGCAGAATCAGACCTGAGCCAATCCACCAAAGCATCAGGGCACTTCGTTCAACTTGTAACCGACTCCCCGGACCGTTAGTACATAACGCGGGTTCTTCGGATCGGTTTCGAGTTTTTTCCGCAGACGGTTGATATGCGGATCGATGTTGCGTTGATAGCCTTCGTAGTCGGTACTCCAAACACGATCGAGCAAAGCGTTCCTGGACCACGCCCTGCCGGGTTCGGACGCGAGCAGTTCGAGAATCTGAAATTCAAGCGGCGTTAAGTCGATGCGATCGCCGTTGCGGATCACTTCGTGACGGCGCTTGTCGATCACGAGATCGCCAACTTCAATCCGTTCGCCGTCGGGCTCGGCCGCCACGCTGCCGCCGCGCCGCAGCAACGCCTCGACGCGATACTCGAGTTCGCGCGGGCTAAACGGCTTCGCGAGATAATCGTCGGCGCCGGCTTCGAATCCGGCGACCTTGTCGGCGAGTGCATCGTGGGCCGTCAGAAAGAGCGCCGGAGTCTGGATGCCTCGATCGCGCACGCGTTTGAGCAGATCGAGTCCGGAGATGCCGGGCATCGAAACGTCGAAGATGAAACAATCAAACCTTCCTGCCAGTGCCGCTTCGAGCGCCGCCATCCCGTTTTCACGTTCGTCGACCGTAAAACCGAGGCGCCGAAAGTACTCGGCGAGGAGCAGACGCATGTCGGTATCGTCGTCTGCGATTAGAAGGCGTTTTCCTGCGTATTTGCTGTTTGTTGGTGCTTGCTGTGCCAAGTCTCTGATCCTGTCGGTAGGGATCCGTCTAAACGTTTAAACCTGCGGAAAAAATTATACCCCAAGTCACACAGACGAATCCTGTAAAGATCGCGTGAGTTTACACACGCGCTCGCCTAGATCGAGCAAATCAGTCAGCCTTGACGCAAATAAGTGGGGGTAAGTATAGTTCGTTTTTAACTTTGGACCGCTTCCACCCTCCTTATAGCAACTGATCGGAGACTTTAGCAACCAGAGATGCGTGATTTTCGCCGCTTGTTAAAGTACCTGAAACCTCACTGGCCGATCTTCACAGTAGCTACTTTCGCCATGGTGCTGGTTGCAGTGCTGGAGAGCGCCACCGGCGCGCTTATCGTCCCGATTTTCGACCAGGCGCTGTCGCAAAACCCCGGTCAGCGCACCTCGACCCTCTTCGGTCTCCAACGTTTGATTCCCCAGGCGCCGCTCGAAGCCTGGAAAGTGATCTCCGTACTGCTGATCGTCTTCACGCTCGCCAAGGGGATCGCCGAGTACTTCTCGACTTACTTGATGGCGCGCATCGGACAGTCGTCCGTGCTCAAGTTGCGCCAGGATCTTTACGACCACTTACTCGCGCAGTCGGCGACGTTTTTCGAACGTCATCGTACGAACTACCTCGTTTCGCGACTCGTTTCCAGCGCGGCGGCGATCGAAACGGCCGTAGTGAGCACGATCCGCGATCTGTTGCGCGAGAGTTTCGCGCTGATCGCATTTCTCGCGGCGTCCTTTTATTACAGTTGGCGACTGACGCTCGCGTCGCTGATTATCGCGCCGATCATCGCGTTCCTGACTGCGAAGTTCGGCAAAGCGTTGCGCAACCTCGCGCGTGAGAGTCTTGAGGGAAGCAAACAACTCACTGACACCGCGCAGGAAGCACTCGCGAATCAAGGCATCGTCAAAGCGTATCGGGCGGAGAAGCGCGAGTCAGCGCGGTTTACAGCGGTAGCCAAACGAATCGTTCGTGCAAATCTGCGCAGTGCGAGTATCGCGGGTGCGTCACCACCAATCATCGAAATGATCGGAATGGTGTTCGTCGTACTGCTGCTCTTCGTCGGTCAGCGCGAAATCATGGCCGAACGGATGAACACGGCCCAGTTCCTTACGTTTCTCTTCTTTCTGCTGCGCAGTTACGATCCGATGCGTAAGTTATCGCGACTGCAAAACAGCATGGAGCAAGCGCTGGCCGCGGCCCAGCACGTTTGGGAAGTGATGGACGAGCACGCCGCGATTGCGGAAAAGGAGAACGCCCGCGAGCTGCCGGCGTTGAAGCACCAGATCGAGTTGCGCAACGTTTCGTTTGGTTATGACAACGAGTCGCGGGCGGTGTTGCGAGACATCAACCTGAAGATCGAAGCCGGAACGATGGTGGCGCTGGTTGGCGAATCGGGCGGTGGAAAATCGACGTTGACCAAGTTGCTGCCGCGCTTTCACGATCCGAGCTCCGGTGCTGTGCTTTGGGATGACGTCGATCTGCGCGAGGTGAAACTTGAGAGCCTGCGACACCAGCTTGCGCTCGTCACCCAGGAGACCGTGCTCTTCAACGACACCGTTCGTCACAATATCGCGTACGGCAAACCCGACGCGACCGACGCCGAGATTCAGGAAGCGGCAACGATCGCGTTAGCGCACGACTTCATTCGCGAAATGCCTGACGGGTACGATACGATTGTCGGCGAGCGCGGGATATTTCTCTCGGGCGGTCAACGACAACGGCTGGCCATCGCCCGTGCCATCCTGGTCAACGCGCCTGTACTTATTCTCGACGAGGCCACTTCGGCGCTCGATGCAGAGTCGGAACGCCTGGTGCAGCGCGCGATCGCGAATCTCGTCCGCAATCGGACGACCATCGTCATTGCCCATCGTTTGTCGACGGTCCGTCGCGCGGACGTGATCGTGGTGATGGAAGCGGGACGGATCATAGAAACAGGGACCCACACGGAATTGCTGGCCCGGGGTGGACAGTATCGAAAACTCTACGAACTACAGTTTGCTGATGAGGAAGAGGTGCTGGGAGTTGCGCAATAGAGAAGTTGTGGTCTTGGGTCTTTGGCCTTTGTAAGATCACTTCCGACTGAAACAAAGACCAGAGTCCACAGACCGAAGACCAAAAAAGATGAAATCCATGACCGGATATGGCAAGGGGACGATCACGGGTGACGACTTCTCCGTGTCTGTTGACCTCAAGACTGTCAACAATCGCTTCCTCGACATTCACCTTCGCGCGGGTTCGGAACTCGCCGCTTTCGAACCGGCGATCAAGAAACGAATCAGCTCGCGACTCTCGCGCGGTCGAGTTGACGTGACGATCAGTCTCGAACGCACGGAGCAACTCGCGTACGAACTCAATCGCCCACTCATCGCCGGTTACATCAATGCGCTGAAGCAACTGCAACAGGACTTCAACATCGGCGGCGAGCTCGATATCAACCTGCTCGCCCGCATTCCCGGCGCGTTGCAACCTGCACGTAACGGCATTGACGAAAGAGTCGTGAAGTCGTTGCACGCGGCGTTGGACCAGGCGCTCGACGAACTCGAGAAGATGCGCGAGCAGGAAGGCGACGCGTTGAGGCACGAGTTGCGTGACCGCGTGCAAAAGATCGAAGCCCTCGTGCCGACGATCGAGGCGAACGCCGCAGGTCTCGCAGACGCGTATCGCGTGCGGCTGCAAAAGCGGATCGGAGAGTTGTTGAATCGCGGCGGCCAGGTGGTCGAACTGGACCCGGCGAGACTGGCACAGGAAGTTGCGTATCTTGCCGATCGCAGTGACGTGAGCGAGGAGATGGTGCGGTTACGCAGTCACCTGACGCAGTTTCAGGAAGCTCTCGATGCCCCGGGCGAAGCGGGAAAGATGCTCGACTTTCTTTTGCAGGAGCTTAACCGCGAAGCCAATACGACGCTCTCGAAATCAACGGATCTGACAATTAAAGAAGCGGGGCTCGCAATTAAAGCGGAAGTGGAGAAACTGCGCGAACAGGTTCAGAATGTCGAGTAAAGTGACGGAACTGCAAACGGCGACCCAGGTTAACAACTCCCCGACGCGCGGCACGCTCTTTGTCGTTAGTTCCCCTTCCGGCGGTGGCAAAGGCACACTTGTCCGTGGCGTGCTGGGTTTTGTCGATAATCTTAGTTATTCTGTCTCCTACACCACTCGTGGCCCACGCGCGAACGAAGTCAATGGGCGCGAGTATTTCTTTGTAGACGTGCCGACGTTCAATGAGATGGTCGCGGGTGGCGAGTTTCTCGAATGGGCGTGCGTGCATGGGAACTTCTACGGCACTTCGAAGCGGCAGATCGCTGAGCAGACGGCCGCCGGTATCGACATCATACTGGAAGTGGACGTGCAGGGCGCCGCGAGCGTGCGGCAGCTACTGATGGATTCGGTGAGCGTGTTTATCCTGCCGCCATCGTTTGCCGTGCTGAAGGAACGTTTGTGCGCGCGCGGCACAGACACGCCGGAATCGTTGGAGCTTCGGCTGCGCAATGCGCCGGATGAGCTGAGGCAGTATTCATCGTTTGATTACGTAATCATCAACGACGAGATCGAGCGGGCCGTCGCCCAGCTTGCGTCGATCATTTATGCAGAACGAGCACGGTGCGTCAGGCAAGAAAGTCTGGTGCGCAGGGTGATACAGGAATTCGAATCGGTGGATGACCTGGCAACTAATTAACGTTAGGAGAATCGAGTGGCTACAGCAGAGTTGGTCGACAATGACGTCGAGAGCAGCAGTGGACGTGAAGTTGATTCGAAATATCGTTTGATAATTCTGGCGGCGAAGCGCAGCAAACAACTGCAACGAGGAGCGACGCCGCGAATCGAGATCGACCCGCAGAAACACAAACCGACCCGGATCGCGTTGGAAGAAGTGATCCGCGGTCGCGTGCACTTTAGTATCAAGAAAGAAGAGGAAGAGGAGTGAGAGGGGTGAGGGCTTTGGTCTTAGGTTTCAGGCCTTAGATCTCCCGTACTTTGTGCTTGGTATTTTGTGCTTTGTTCGCTAGCTTCAAGGTTCGTGTTAGGCGCGAGTTGCTCTGAAGGACAAAGTACCAAGCACAAAGTACTAAGCACAAAGTACTAAGCACAAAGCGCAACCCGCTACAGCCCTTTGTAGTCCGGTCCCCCTCCTCCTTCAGGCGTCACCCAGTTGATGATCTGGTAAGGATCCATGATGTCGCACGTCTTGCAGTGGACGCAGTTTGAGAAGTTGATCTGCAAGCGGCGGCGCCCGTTTCCACCGTCCTCAACCATTTCATAAACCGCAGCCGGACAAAACCGCTGACAGGGATTGCCGTATTCCTCCGCACAACGCGTGGAGCAGATATTGGTGTCGAGCACGTGCAGGTGCGCGGGCTGATCTTCGTCGTGCCCGACGGCGGCGTGATAGACGTCAGTGACTTTATTGAACGTGAGCTTGCCGTCGAAGCGCAGGTTTGAGTAACGCTGTTCGAGCTTGTCGCCCTGATAACCGTAGGCGGAAAGCTTTTTCATCTCTGAATGACCGGCATGCGCGGTGTCGCGATCCAGGATTCCCCACGCGCGACCGCCGGTGAAAAACTGCAACCCGGTGTTGACCAATCCGAGCCAACGTCCGTGGCGGAAGCCGGTGTGGAAGTTTCGCACCTTGCGGAGCTCGGGGATGATCCAACTCTCGTTTACGCGCTTTTCGTAACTCTGTAACTGTTTTGCCGAAGTGTCGCGCGCAAGTAGGGCTTCGAAGATCGTCTCGGCAGCGAGCATGCCGCTCTTGATCGCGGAGTGAATTCCTTTCAGTCGTTGCGAGTTGAGAAAACCCGCGCAGTCGCCTGTCAGCAAGATGCCGTCAGCGTACGTGCGCGGCATGGCGAAGTAACCGCCGGCGGCGATTGTCTTCGCGCCGTAGCGGATCATCTTGCCGCCTTCGAGAATTTTCGCGATGTATGGATGCGTCTTGTAGAGTTGAAACTCGGCGTGCGGATCGATCAGCGGATCTTTGTAGTCGAGTCCGGTGACGTAACCAAGACTCAACACACGGTTCTGCAAGCCGTAGATCCAGCCGCCGCCGTAGGTTTGCGAGTCTGACGGAAAGCCGAGCGTGTGTGTGACGCGGCCCGTCGGATAGCGATCGTCCGGCAGTTCCCACAACTCTTTCACGCCGACGCTATAAAGTTGCGGTTCGCGACCTTCGTCGAGTCCGAGACGTTCGATGAGCTTCTTCGTCAGCGATCCGCGTGGACCTTCGCCGAGCACTGTGATCTTTGCGAGCAGATCGACGCCGGGTTCGTAATTCTCTTTTGGCTTCCCTTCCTTGTCGATTCCTTTGTCGCCGGTGCGCACGCCAAGCACGCGGTCTTCGTCGTCGTACAGAAGATCCGCGCCGGGAAACTCGGGAAAGATATTGACGCCTGCTTCTTCACACTTCTCGCCGAGCCAGGCAGTCAAACGATTCAGCGAAACGATGTAGTAGCCGTGGTTCTTGAGTGGCGGCGGAGTTATGGGCGAACGAATCGCGTGCCTGGGCGTGAGGTAGAGAAA